>JARLFX010000142.1 GCA_031296355.1 Acidobacteriaceae bacterium | reverse complement strand
CCCACTCATCCCGCATGAGGCTGCGTGATGAATGGACAGCCTCTTTTGTGGCGGGATTGTGAGATGTGGTGGCGCGAGAGTTCGCCGGGATTCTTCGCGCAACGGCGCGCTCAGAATGGCACTTTCGAAAAATTGGTGATGGATGGGGCTTCTCGCTGGAATGAGCGAGAAGCAGGTCCCTCGGCTGCGCTCGGGATGACACGCAAAAGCAAAGGCAGAAGCAGATTCTTCGCTGTGCTCAGAATGACAAACAAAAGCAAGAGCAGGGGCGGTCGCGCTTGCGCGCGAATATCCCACTCATCCCGCATAAGGCTGCGTGATGAATGGGGCACCCAATTCATTCCACGGTTGAATGTATGGTGACTCGTCTGACCCACCCGCTATTTTGGGGCTTGGAGTTTCAGCAGGACTGAACCGTGTGGGGGGAGTTCAACCTGGAAGGTTTTGGATGCGGGAGTGCGCTGGTCTGTCCATAGTTCGCGGCTGGCGAGGTTGAGGGCGGGCAGGCCGTAGGCGGCGTAGGGTTTGGTGAGTTGCATGGGGGAGTTGCCGAGGTTGAAGAGGGCGAGGTAGTATTCGCCGGGTTCGCCGAGGGTGGTCCAGACGACGAGATTGCCGTCGCGCGCGGCTTGGTGCTGGTCGTGGCCGCGCTGGTTCACCGCGAGAACGGCGGGGTTGGTGAGGAGGGCCGTGGTCCAGGCGTCGAGGGCGGTGAGGTTGGCGCCGAGGATGAGGGGCGAGCGGGCGATGGACCATAGGGTGAGCAGGGTGCGCTGCTCATCGTGCGTGAAACGGGTATCGCGCGGCGGGCCGTAGCCGGGGACGGGGCCGAGGTGGCCGAGGGGAAGCATGTCGGCATCTGGCCAGTTGCCGGGTTTGACGAAGGGCTGCCAGGCGGCATCGAGCGCAAATTTATCGATGAGCGTGGTGGGGAAGGTCTTTGCGGGCGGGTTGCTCCAGTTGTCCCACAGGTCGTTGGAGATGCGCCACATCTGCGCGAGGTTGGAGAGCTCTGCCGCGTGTTCGATGGCGGTGGGGCCGGGGGAGAGGCTGAGGAGGATGGGGCGGCCCGTCTTGAGGATGGCGCGGTGGATCATGCGGATCTCAGAGAGCTTGTAGGGGTTGGCGGAGATGCAATCGACCTTGAGATAGTCGACGCCCCAGGTGGCGTATTGGCGGAGAAGAGCGTCGTACCAGGCCTGGCCGGCGGGGGTATCGCGGACACCCCAGTTGGTGGGGTCCCAGGAACAGGCGTCGCTGGTGTCGGCTGCGTCTTGTGCGGTGTAGCTGCCGCCTTCGATGGGGAGGTTGCGCGCGACGGACTCGCGGGGGATGCCACGGACAATATGGATGCCGAATTTGAGGCCGAGGGAGTGGACGTAGGCGCCGAGGTTCTGGAAGCTGCCGTTGTTTTCTGACGAGGGAAAGCGGCTGGGCACGGGAATATAGCGGCCGAAGGCGTCAAGCTGATAGTGCAGCTTGGCGGGCGCGTTGTAGTCGCCGGGATTCTTCAGGAACCAGCCTTCGTCGATGATGGCGTAGGTCCAGCCGAAGGGCTTAAGTTTTTCTGCCTGGACGAGTGCATTGGCGCGGAACTGGGCTTCGGTGATGGTGAGGCCATAGGCGTCCCAGCTGTTCCATCCCATGGGCGGCGTGGGCGCGAGCGAGGCCGGGGTTGCCGGCTGGGCGAGCGCGGGGAGCAGGGACAGGATTGCGAGAGCAAGGATGATGCCGGAACAGCGCATGATGGGACTCCGATAAAGATGCCAGCTTGCATTGTAAGAGCAGCGACTCGGCAGTAGTGAAATAGACTGCCTTGTGATGTTTTAATTTTCATCGGAAACAATACGGACAGGAGTGCGGTGGCGTCAAGGAAACAGCTAACAGTTATGGGGATATTGGCAGACGTGCGAGGGGGGTGGATGATGGATTGAGCGATGGTCGCCGACTGGTGTATCCGCGATTCGATAGGAAATTTATTTTAGTAGAGAATGAATTCATAAATTGCCGGATGGACGCGATACAAACTACTGCCGCAGCGGGTAGAATTTTGGGCGAACACAGGAGACATGATTGCTACGCTTCGAACGTAACGCATACCGCACCGCTGTTTTTCTCTGTTATTTCGCGCTCTATGGTCTGCTTGCAGGCGCGGGTGCGAGCTATGCGCAGAAGCCTGACAAGACGGCGCAGGCCGCGGCGGATGCGACGGCGGCCAAGAGCTTCCAGAACCCTGTTTTGTGGGAAGACCTGGCTGATATTGATATTCTTCGCGTCGAAAACACATATTATTATTCGGCTTCGACGATGCATTACTCGCCGGGAGCGCCGATTTTGCGATCGTATGATCTGGTGCACTGGGACTATGTGGGGCACTCGGTGCCGGTGCTGGACTTTGGCCCTGCGTACGACATGCAGGGCAGCAATGCCTACGTAAGAGGCATATGGGCATCGTTCCTGGGCTATCGCAAGAGCAACAAGACGTTTTACTGGGGCGGCTGCATCGACTTCGCTAAGACGTACATCTACACGGCGACTGCGGTGGAAGGGCCGTGGCAGAGGAAGACGGTTATCGATAAGTGCTACTACGATGCCGGGCTGCTGGTGGACGACGACGACACGATGTATGTGGCGTATGGCAATACCAAGCTGAACGTGGCGCAGTTGTCGGCTGACGGCACGAAACAGGTGAAGACGGAGCTGGTGTTCACGACGCCTGCAGATGTGGGAATGCTGGAAGGTTCGCGCTTCTACAAGATCAACGGCAACTACTACATTTTCGCGACGCGGCCGCCGAATGGCGAGTACGTGCTGAAGTCGACGACGGGACCGTTTGGGCCGTACACGATGCAGAAGCTCGCGTTGAACGTGGTGAGCCCGGTGGCGGGCGGTGGAGCGCCGCACCAGGGCGGCATTGTGCAAACGCAGAAGGGCGACTGGTATTACATGGGATTCACGGACGCGTTTCCCGGCGGCCGGGTTCCGGTGCTGGCTCCGGTGAAGTGGGGAGCGGATGGCTGGCCAGTGCTGCAGCTTACGGGGAACACCTGGGATGTTTCGTATCCCACACCGCAGGTTCCTGTGCCGCCGCACGCGATGAAACCGCCGACGGGCACGGACGCGTTCAAGGGAAGCAAGCTGAGCGCGGAGTGGGAGTGGAACCATAATCCGGACAACGCGAAATGGTCGCTTGGCGGCGGGCTGAACCTGCAGGCGGCGACGGTGACGAACGATCTGTACTCCGCCAGGAATACGCTGACGCACAGGATACTGGGGCCAACCTCAACCGCGACGATCATGCTGGACTATTCGCGCATGAAGGATGGCGACCGTGCAGGACTGGCGCTGCTGCGGGACCGATCGGCGTGGGCCGGCATCAAGCGGGAGGCTGGGGCGTTTGCCGTGGTGATGGAGAACAACCTGACGATGGACAAGCACTGGAAGACGGTCACGACAGGGACGGAGGTGGCGAGCGCGCCGGTTACGGGCGGAAAGATCTGGCTGCGTGCGTCTGCCGATATCCGTCCGGGTGCGAAGCGGACGGGGAGCTTCGCTTACAGCACGGACGGGGTGACGTTCCAGAACATCGGCGAGCCGTTTGTGCTGAACAACGAATGGATGTTTTTCATGGGATACCGGTACGGCATCTTCAACTACGCGACGCAGTCGCTGGGCGGAGCGGTGAAGGTATCGTCGTTCACGATGGCTACGCCTTAGGGCGACGCTTAGCTTTGCTTCGGCTGCTTCTGCCAGTAGACCGAATATTTCTGATCCTGCACCTTGAACATAGGCAATACGCTGGGGCTGTTTGCGCCGGCGGAGAACTGCAGGTCTTTGGCGGATTGCACGGTGATGGGGGCGGCGGCGGGCAGGGGAACGGGTTTATCGTCTACCAGCTTGGGAGCGGTGGGGCGGCCGTGGATGAATTTTGTGGGGCCATCTTTGGGGCCGTTGCCGAGGTTCGCAGCCAGCACGAGCGGACCATAGGATGTTGCGACGGAGGTTGGATCGCCGGGTAGAGCTTCTTCGGTGAGATGCATGGGGAGAGTCAGCTCTACTTTGTCGCCAGCGTGCCAGGTGCGGCGAATGGCGAGGTAGGAGCCGGGGTGGCCGGGTGTTTCAAAGGGGCGGCCGTTGACCGTGGCGGTGACGGTGTCGCTGGTCCAGCGCGGAATTCTGATGAGGACTGTGCGTTCCTGCGGCTTTGCCGTCTGGATGGTGAGCTGCGTGCCCTGCTCCATGGGGAAGTTGGTGGTTTGCTTGATGCCGAACGACTTTTCTTTCCAGGTGAGCTCGGAGGCGACGAACTGGTTGACGTAGACGTCCTCGTCCGAGTGGAAGTAGATGGTGTCGTTGAACTTGGCGAAGTCTTCTGCGCCGGTTCCGGTGCAGCACCAGAAGGACTCATCGGGAGAGTTGTAGGCGCGCCAGTATCCGGCGGCGAGGGGGAAGAAATATTGCTTCAGGCCCTGGGGATTCTGGGTGCCGAGGCGGGCGTTGAGGAGGGTGCGCTCGTACTCGTCCATCCAGTGGGGGTCGGCGGTCCATCCGAAGACGAGGCGGTCGAGTTTCATGAGGTTGTAGGCGACGCAGCACTCGGCATTTTTCAGGGAGAGTGTGCCCTTCATATCGCCAGCGGGATAGCGCCAGTGTTCGTTGTCGCTGGTGTTGCCGATGGCGTAGGTGCGGTTGCGGAGCACGTCGTCGAGGAAGAACTCTGCGATATCGCGATAGCGGCGGTCGCCGGTGATCTCATAGGTGCGGGCGGCGCCGATGATCTTGGGCACGGTGGTGTTGGCGTGCATGCCGGTGAGGTTGTCTTTTCCGGCGGCGAGACCGTCGAGGAGTTTGGGCTGCTCGAAGAACTTCGCGGTGGCAAGATACTTCTCTTTGCCGGTGAGCTGGGCAAGGTTGACGAGCGCCTCGTTCATGCCGCCGAACTCGTTGTGCAGGATACGCTGGCGCATGTCAGGAGCCAGGCTGGTGAAGAACTTATTGGTCCATTCGGCGATGCCTTCGGCGACATGGAGGGCGTCTTCGTTGCCGGTTTGCACGTACATGTCGAGCAGGCCGGCGAAGATCTTATGCAGGGTATAGAAGGGCGCCCAGACCTTTTCGTCGCGGGCGAGCTTGTCAAACAAGGCCGTGGGGAAGGCGCTGACGTAGCCGTTGCCGTTTGCCTTCTGACAGGCGGCGAGGGCGCTCACCATGGCGTCGCCGCGGCTGCGCAGGAGATCGTTGCCGCTGCCGGAGTAGGCGAAGGCGGCAGCAGAGAGATAATGACCGCCAGCAAAGTGGCCGCGGAGTTCGCAGGTGGGAAGCTCCCATCCGCCGTACGGAGTGGCTGAGGAGGAAAGGCCGGCGGTCAGGCGGAAGGAGTGCAGCAGGCGATTGACATCGAGCGTCTCAAGATACTTCTGGTTGGTGTCCGCGGAGGCCTTGAAGATTCCGCCGGTAAGGCGAACCGACTGCATGGGAAACGGGAGGCACTTTGGTCGTACCGCAGAGCCCGGCAGCGCATCCGCCCACGAGAAGACTCCGGGAAGAAGGGAGGCGGTGGGAACGAGGGCGCTAGCTTTGAGGAACGTTCTGCGAGTCCAGGAAGAGTTCATTTTCTTCAGCCATTCGGAGGCTTTTGAATTAGCCATCGAGCTCAATTCACAACGGCGAGCGATGGAAATAGCCTGCGGTATACGTTATATCAGATAGTGTGGAGGGCTGGTTTTGGTATGACCAATGCGAGTTGGAGCAGGGTGTAAATGAAGGAGCTACAGGGCTAGGAGAGGCGATTTGCCGGAGCAGGTCATCTGATATGCTCCAACCACTGGAGAGCTATCGATGCAGAGCAAGCGCAGGATTACTGCCATCATGTTTCTGGCTGCGGCCATTCTGGCAACGGGATACCTGGGGGCGCAGAAGACCACAAGCCCAACGATGACACTGGTGGTTGACGAGACGCAGGCGTACCGGCGGATCGCGTTTGTGCATGAGACGATTCGGGTGAAGCCGGGAGCGGTGGCGCTGGCTTATCCGCGGTGGATTCCGGGGGAGCATGGGCCGACGGGGCCGATCCAGAATGTGGCGGCGATTACGGTGCATGCCGGGGAGACGACGCTGCCGTGGACGCGCGATGCGGAGGACATCTACACGATACGGATGGTGGTGCCGCAGCATACGGAGACGATCGCGGTGGATTTTGACGTGCTGCTGGAGAACACGATCTCAGACCACCAGATCCTGCTGGCGTGGAGTAACACCATTCTGTATCCGCTGGGGATCGACAAGAAGGAGTTGATGGTTGAGCCTTCGGTGATCTTGCCGGCGAAGTGGAAGCAGGGGAGTTCGTTGACGGTGGTTAGTGAGAAAGACGGCCGCATCAACTTTGCGCCGCTATCGCTGGAGCGGCTGATCGATTCGCCGGTGCTGGCTGGAGAGTTCTATCGCGCGGTTCCGCTGGCTTCGAAGTGGCCGGCGGAACTGGACTTTACGGGGGACAGCCAGGCGGCTATCGACAAGGCGGATGATGCGCATGCGTTCGAGCTCTTCGGCAAGCTGATCGACCAGGACCAGGCGATGCTGGGCTACAGGCACTGGGAGAAGATGCATATCCTGGTTTCGCAGAGCGATGCTGACCCGTATGACGGGCTGGAGCATGAGGATTCGCCGTATAACGCGATGCCGGATGCGGCGCTGGCGAAGAAGGATGAGCTGGAGCGGCTGGGGTGGCGGCTGCTGGCGCATGAGCAGTCGCACTCGTGGAGCGGGAAGTACCGGCGGCCAGCGGAGCTGTATTCGAAGCTGGATTACCAGGGGCCGGAGCGGACTTCGCTGCTGTGGGTATATGAGGGGCTGAACGAGTACATCGGTATGCTGCTGGCGACGCGCGCGGGCTTCAACGATGCGGACTATGCGCGGGATTACTTCGGCATCATCGCGTCGCAGTATGCGTATTCGCCGGCGCGGGCGGCGACTGCGCTGGTGGATACGGCGACGGAGAGCTGGGTGCTGCGCGGGGTTCGCGGGGGATGGGGTTCGCTACGGCGCGGACAGGATTACTACGACGAGGGTGCGCTGATGTGGCTGCGCGCGGATGCGTTGATTCGTGAGCAGTCGCATGGAAAGGCTTCGCTGGATGATTTTTTGCGGGGCTTTTTGGGGCAGCGGGATACCGGGCCGGTTGTGGCTCCGTACACGCGGGCGGATGTGGAAGCGGCGCTGGCGGCGGTGTTGCCGTATGACTGGCACGCGTTCATCGAGAAGTATGTGTACCAGGTGAATCCGCTGCCGCCGACGGATGGGATTGAGGCGGCGGGCTGGCGGGTGGTCTACAACGCGACGCCGAACCATAAGATTTTCGGCAGCGACGTGTATCCGGCATGGGCGTCCATCGGACTGAACGCGCGGAAGGATGGAACGATCTTCGAAGTGTATCCGGGAACTCCGGCGTACACGGCGGGGCTGGGGCCGAACATGAAGATCATGGCGGTGGATGGGCACAGCTTTTCCGCGGAGGCGATGGATGAGGCGATTGCGCATCCGGTGGATGGGAAGATCACGTTGCTGGTGCGCAACTTTGACACGGTGGAGACGCGGGAGATCGAGTATGCGGGAGGCTTGAGGTATCCGCATCTGGAGAGGATCGCGGGGAGGCAGGATTATCTGGGAGAGATATTGACGGCGAAGTGAGAGGGCGGGGCCACCCGCTACGGTTCACATAGTGCATTGTTTTCTGCGTATACTGGTGGCGATAGCGCCGCAAAATACCCGACAGTTAAGGTTCCCCTATGCCCTCGAGTACACGATACTTCGCGCCGATCGACTTTAAGACGCGTTTTCCTGCACTGGACGGAATTCGCGGGCTGGCGGTTACGCTGGTCTTCTGCGATCACTATGGCGGCGGGTCGCACGGCGGTATGGTGTTGCAGGCCATCAACGTATTCCGCGAGCACCTCTGGATTGGGGTCGATATATTCTTCGTGCTCTCGGGATTTCTTATCACCGGCATCCTGTATGACACACGGCAGGATTCGCACTACTTCAAGCGCTTCTTCACGAGGCGCGCACTGCGTATCTTTCCCGTCTTTTATCTGGTGGCGCTGGTGATTCTGCTGCTGGCGCCGATCCTGCATTCCGAACTGAAACCGATTCATCTCGCCGCCCCTGGTTTACATGGGAAACATCGCCGGCAGCTTCACGTGGGACGTGTACAACGTTTTTAGCTCACGGTGGCATACGGCGAATATCGAGATAGCGCACTTCTGGTCGTTGTGTGTGGAGGAGCAGTTCTACCTGCTGTGGCCACTGGCTGTTTGGTTTATCCGCGACCGTAAAAAGCTGATATGGACGGCGGCGAGTTTATCTGCGCTGGCGCTGGCGCTACGCGTGTTCACGTTTGCGTATTTTCATGAGGCCGGTACCTATGCCGTGATCTTTCGAAATCTGCCGTGGCGGATGGACACACTGCTTATCGGTAGCCTCCTCGCACTGGTTCTGCGTGGACCGGCGGCGGACCGCTGGCAGCGCGCCGGGCGATGGGTATTTCTGGCGGGGACGGCCGGAATGGTGGCCATTTTCATTCTCTCGCCAGGCGATAAATCACCCTGGACGGCAACTCTTGGGCTCACGCTCATCGCGCTGGCCAGTGCCGGGCTGATCTGCAGTACGCTGCGGAGCGGCTCTATCGCGTACCGGCTGTTCCACACCGGCCCGATACGCTTTGTGGGCAAATACAGCTACGGTTTCTATATCTACCACCTGCTCTTCCGCCCGGCGTGGGTTCAGGTGTTCATCTTCCTCGTCGCGCTTACGCACTCACTGGCGCTGTCGGGCATTATTTTTATAGGCTTGGTCTACATGGTCACGCTGGTTGTTTCCAAGTTGAGTTACGACTTGATAGAAGTGCGTTTCCTTCGCTACAAGCGTTACTTCGAGTATGACTCTGAGCTGACGGAGCACAAGCACGCGTTCAGCCTGAGCAAATAAGAAAACCACAGAAAACCATGGCGATGGCCCAGGCAGAAAAGAAGGGGTGCGGCTGATGCCGCACCCCTTTGCAATGCAAATTGAATCTGATTTATGCGGCAGGCGTTGTGGGTGCGCGCAGGGTGTAGTGGCTGAGGGTCTTGATGTAGTTGCCGCGCTCGAAGGCGGAGGAGTCTGGCACGGAGCAACGGCTGAGGCTGCCACGCATCTGCTGGATGGAGGTGTAGTCGTGCTCGTCCATCCACGTGTCCAGGTCTTTCAGGATGACGCTGAGCTGGGGGATGCCCTCTTCGAGCAAGACGGAGGCCATCATGACGACCTGTGCGCCGGACATGAGGGACTTCAGCACGTCTTCGGCGGAATGGACGCCGCCGGTGATGGCGATCTGGGCGCGGAGATGGCTGTAGAGGATGGCGGTCCAGTGGAGGCGGAGCAGGAGCTCTTCGGGACGGCTGAGGTTGAGCCGGGGGACGACGCTGAGGTTTTCAATATCGAAGTCGGGCTGGTAGAAGCGGTTGAAGATGACCAGGGCGTCGGCGCCGACGTCGTCTAGGTGGCGTGCGAGGTGGGGGACGCTGGTGTATTGCGCGGAGAGCTTGACCGCGACGGGAATCTTTGTGGCCTTCTTGACCTGGGCGACGAGGTCAATGAGGGCCTCTTCGAGGGATTCGCCGGACATGTGGGCGTTGGTGGCGATGGAGTAGGTGTTGAGCTCCAGCGCGTCTGCGCCGGCGTCTTCCAGTTCCTTGGCAAACTTGATCCAACCGCCGGCGGAAGCGCCGTTGAGGCTGGCGAGAATGGGGATACCGGCGGAGGCTTTGGCCTGGCGAAGCAGGTTGAGGTAGGTATCCTGCCCCTGGCTGAGATTGCCGTAGTCGGGGAGGAAGCTGGTGGACTCAGAGAAGGAGTCGGTGCCGCGGGAGAGGTCGCTGTCGAGGGCGTTGCTCTCCAGGGTGAGCTGCTCCTCGAAGATGGAGGGCAGGACGATGGCGGCAGCACCGGCGTCTTCGAGGCGTTTAATGCCATCGAGAGAGCCGGTCAGAGGCGAAGAGGAGACGACGAGGGGGTTTTTGAGTTTGAGGCCGAGGTAGTCAGTTTTGAGGTCAATCATCGAATTCGCCATCCTTATGTTGTTACGCCACTATGATTTTGCGGCTACGGGATGGAATTGGATGTGAGCTCCGTCACAGGTCGAGATTGTGACGTCTGATACGGTAGATTTGAGGCTATGAATCGACTTCCCTATCTGCCTGTGCTCGTGCTGCTGATTGCGGCTATCGCATTCGCGGTGACGCCGCTGTTGATGGCGTGGCTGTGGGCGGTGGTGTATTCGCCGCAGAAGAGCGGGCGGAGCAAGAATTCAATCTACGAGTGCGGGCTGGAGTCTACCGGAGACGCGTGGATCCAGTTTCATCCGGGCTATTACGTATACGCCATCATCTTTCTAATCTTTGACGTGGAAGCAGTGTTTCTGATTCCATTCGCCGTAGCGTTTACCCGGCTGACGGCAGGGGAATGCATTGCCATGCTGGTGTTTCTGCTGATGCTGGTCGAGGGACTGGTATGGGCAGCGAAGAAGCGCGTACTGGAGTGGACGTAAAGGGCCCGATGGACGAAGAGCTAAAAGCCGAATTGAGCAAACAGGGAATCTTCACGACGACCCTCCAGGAGCTGTACAACTGGGGCCGTAAGAACTCCCTGTGGCCGTTGAACTTCGGGCTGGCGTGTTGCGCGATCGAGATGATCGCGGCGACGATGGCGCGGTATGACATGGCGCGGTTCGGTGCGGAGGTCTTCCGGCCCTCGCCGCGGCAGGCGGATTTGATGATCGTGGCAGGCACGGTGACGAAGAAGATGGCGCCGCAGGTGATCCGGCTGTACAACCAGATGCCGGAACCGAAGTATGTGATTTCGATGGGCGCATGTGCGATATCGGGGGGCCCGTTCAAGCAGGGCTACAACGTGCTGAAGGGGATCGACCGGTTTATCCCGGTGGATGTGTACATTCCGGGATGCCCGCCGCGGCCTGAGGCGCTGATCGACGCGTTCATGATGCTGCAGAAGATGATCGACGAACAACATTTGACGGGAGCAGGCAGGCCGCGGCATTTGACCGCAGGCAGGCCGAGCGAGTTCCTCGTGCCGGAGTTTGGCGCACACGATTTAGAACCAGCGAGCAATCCGGATGTGTGGCATGCGCCGCTGGTGCAGATTTCTACGGCAGGAAAAGATGAACGCGGAGACGATTAAGGCGGAGATCGAAGCAAACGTCCCCGGCTGCCGGTTGCAGCTGGTGACGAATGCGAGCCCGTGCGCGCAGCATTCGCTGCTGCTGGATGCGGAGCATGCGGTGAGCGTGGCGACGTATCTGCGCGAGGCGGCGGGGTTGCGCTTTGATTTTTGCTCCAACGTGACGGGCATTGACTGGCCGCAGCGCGAAGTCAGCGAAAAGGTGAAGGTCAAGAAGACCGTGGATGGCGTGGAGACCGAGGTGGACGAGGTGAAGAAGACCATCGTGCCCGGTTATCTGGAGGCGGTCTACCACCTGTATTCGATGGAGCTGAAGCAGGGGCCGGTGACGCTGCGCATGCGCACGCAGGACCGCGAGACGCAGGTGCATCTGCCGTCGCTGATGCATGTGTGGCGCAGCGCGGATTTGCAGGAGCGCGAGATCTTTGATCTGTACGGAATTATTTTTGACGGGCACCACGATCTGCGGCGGCTGCTGATGTGGGAAGGGTTTGTGGACCATCCGATGCGGCGCGATTACGTGGACCCGGACGATTTTGAGTATGAGCCGACGGCGCACGATGAGGTGCTGCGGCGCGCGCAGCAGCATGCGGCGGAAGCGGGTGGGCAATGAGCGCGACGACCTATCCTGCCATGACATTGAAGCCAAAGCCTGACGAGAGTGGGACCCAGTTGCTGGAGGTCTCGATGGGGCCGCAGCATCCGTCGACGCATGGCGTGTTTCGCATGGACGTGACGATGGACGGCGAGAGCGTGGTGAAGCTGAAGCCGGTGTTTGGCTATCTGCACCGCAACCACGAGAAGATCGCGGAGCAGGAGACGTACCTGGGCAGCATGCCGTATACCGACCGGCTAGACTATCTTTGTTCGCTCACCAACAACTGGGGCTATGCGCTGGCGGTGGAGAAGCTGGCGGGCATCGAGGTGCCGGAGCGCGCGGAGTATCTGCGGGTGATCGTGGGCGAGATGACGCGGCTGCAGAATCATGCGCTGCTGGTGGGATTCCTGATGCAGGACATGGGATCGAGCGGGACGCCGCTGATGTATGCGTTCCGCGAGCGCGAGAAGCTGCTGGACCTGTTTGAAGCGCTGACGGGCGCGCGCATGATGTGCAACTACATGCGCTTTGGCGGCTGCAGGGTGGACCTGCCGGCGGGTTGGCTGGAGCAGGCGAAGAGGGTGATTGCCGGGTTCCCGAAGTTTCTGGATGAGTATGAAGCACTGCTCGCGGGCAACGAGATCCTGATGGCGCGGACGCAGGGCGTGGGCGTGCTGAGCAAAGAGCTGGCGGTGAGCGCGGGGATTACCGGGCCGATGCTGCGCGCCAGCGGCGTGAACTACGACATCCGCAAGGTGGACAAGTACAGCATCTACGACCGGTTCAGCTTCCGCGTGCCGCTGGGCGACCATGGCGATGTGTATGACCGGTACATGATCCGGCTGCTGGAGATGCGCGAGACGGTGAAGATTCTGCAGCAGGCGATGGAGCAGCTGCCTGAAGGGCCGATCATGGACCCGAAGACGAAGATCAGGAACTTCCGGCCGAAGGCGGGCGAGGCGTATGGGCGGATCGAGTCGCCGAAGGGCGAGCTGGGATTTTATCTGGTGAGCGATGGCTCGCCGAATCCGTACCGCTACAGGGTGCGTCCGCCGAGCCTGGTGAACCTGACGGTGCTGGAAGAGATGTGCCTGGGGCATAACGTGGCGGACGTTGTGGTGATCCTGGGCAGCGTGGATATTGTGCTGGGCGAGGTGGACCGGTGAAGACCATTCAGCGGAGGAGACACCATGCTCGGTGAAGGCATTATCAAGGGAATGCTGGTGACTGCCCGGAACTTCTTTGGCAGCTACGTGAGCAAAGAGCGGCTGACGACGCTGCAGTATCCGGAGGAGCGCTCGTCGCAGATCGAGGCGTCACGGGATTTTCCGTTCCTGGTGTACGACGGCGACGACGCGGAGAAGGGCCTGCGGTGTGTGAGCTGCCACATCTGCGAGAAGGAGTGTCCGCCGAAGTGCATCATCATCAAGAAAAGCACGGACAAGAAGCCGGATGCAGTGGGCAAGATGCAGTTTTATCCGGCGGTGTTTGATATTGATATTTCGGTGTGCATGAGCTGCCAGATCTGCGTGGAGGTTTGCCCGTTTGACGCGATCAAGATGGACGTGGTGTACGACCTGAGCACGCACGACCGCTTTGGCGGACTGCTGCTGCATAAGCAGCAACTGGCGAAATCGAATGAGTACTACCGGGAGATCCATCCGACGGAGGCGAACGCGGTGGATGCGGCGCTGGCCGCGGAGCGCGCCAAGATTGAGGCGAAGGCGAAGGCCGCAGCGGCAGCCAAGGCGGCAGCAGCAGTCGCGCCGGCAGCAGGCGGTGAGACGAAATGAGCCACGTGCAGATGCTGGACCAGATTTTTGTGATCGTGAAGCACTGGCTGCTGGCGTATGTGCCGGTGGCGTGGCAGCCGCTGGCGTCTGCGGTGATGTCTGTGGTGCCGGTGCTGATCGTGTTTCCGCTGCTGTTTGCGATTACGACGGTGCTGGAGCGCAAGGGACTGGCGCGGCAACAGAATCGGTATGGGCCGAACCGCGTGGGGCCGTGGGGTATTCTGCAGCCGATCGCGGACGGCGTGAAGTCGCTGACGAAGGAAGATATTGTGCCGCGCAGTGCGGACCAGATGGTGCATCTGCTGGCTCCGCTGCTGCTGGTGACGGCGGCGTTTCTGGGCTATGCGGTGATTCCGATTGGCCGGAACATGGTGATCAGCGACATGAACGGCGGAGTGCTGTTCTTCTTCGCCATCAGCTCGCTGGTGGAACTGGCCGTGTTCATGGCGGGATGGTCGAGCCGCAGCAAGTATTCGCTCTTTGGCGCGATGCGCGCAATCGCACAGATGATCAGCTACGAGGTGCCGCTGGTGCTGGCCGCGGTGGTGGTGGTGATGGCGGCGGGAACGCTCTCCACGGTGAGCATTGTGGAGATGCAGGCGAGCTACACCGGCATATGGCCGCACTGGTTCGTGTTTACGCCATGGGGATTTACAGGGTTTGCGCTGTTTATGATCGCGGCGACGGCGGAGAGCAACCGCTCACCGTTCGATCTGCCGGAGGGCGAGTCGGAGATTATCGCTGGGTACTACATTGAATATTCAGGCTTCAAGTTTGCGCTGTTCTTCCTGGGCGAGTACCTGGGGATGATGGCGACGAGCGCGATGGCGATCACGCTGTTTCTGGGGGGATGGGCTGCACCGTTCTCGTTCCTCGGCTGGGTGCCGTCGTACTTCTGGTTTTTTGCGAAGCTGCTGGCGCTGATCTGTGGGTTTATCTGGATTCGCGGGACGCTGCCGCGGCTGCGTATGGACCAGCTGATGAACTTCTCGTGGAAGTTCATTCTGCCGATGACGCTGCTGAATATTATTGCGGCGGGCGTGTGGAGATTTATGCCGGGCGGGGTATGGCGCTGGGTGGTGTGCAGCGCGCTGATCGCAGGGCCATTTATCGTGCTGGGACGGGCAACATCCTGGCAGGGAAAGGGCGTGGCCGTGCGGAAATACCGCTATGCGGAGTGAGCTGGTGACAAGCGTCACAGCCCTTATTCTGCAGTAGAGCGGAAGATGTAAAACGGCCCGAAAGATCAAGCGAATGACAATCACCTTCCTCATACTTGCCGCACTCACGATTGCCGGAATGGCGGCGGCGATGGGCCTGCGCAATTTGATCCACTGCGTGCTGGCGCTGACGCTGGGATTTGTAGGGCTGGCGGCGCTGTATCTGAACCTGAGCGCGGAGTTTGCCGGGTTTGTGCAGATACTGGTGTACATCGGCGGCGTGGCGATTCTGGCCGTGTTCGCGATTATGACGACGCAGAGCGCGGAGCCGGTGGCGCACCGGCGGAGCGCACCCTTCTGGCTGATTGGAACGCTGGTGGCTGCGGGAGTATTTGGCGTGCTGGCATGGGCGATTGCGCATAGCGGGGCGCATGGGATCGCGCTGCCGGCGGCGCCGCAGATTGCAGCGCAGGATGTGGGCTTTGCGTTGATGCGCGCCTACGTGCTGCCGCTGGAGCTGATGGGATTGCTGCTGACGGTGGCGCTGATCGGCGCGGTGATTGTGGCGACGCCGGTCAAGAAGGATGAGCTATGAGCCCACTGTCGAGTTACCTGCTGCTTTCGGCGCTGCTGTTTTCGATTGGGCTGGCGGGCGCATTGTCGCGGCGCAGCGCCATTCTGGTGCTGATCGGGATTGAGTTGATGTTGAATGCGGCCAATCTGAATTTCATTGCGTTCTGGCGGTACGGGCCGAAGCCGGAGGCGCTGACGGGCGTGATGTTTGCCGTGTTTTCGATTACGGTGGCGGCGGCTGAGGCGGCGGTGGGGCTGGGGTTGATCCTGGCGATGTACCGGCACTCGAAGAGCACCGACCTGGACAAGATGACTGCGATGCGAGGCTGAGCTGTAAGCGAGATGTTTTGTATGCAGCGGTGAATCGCTGTGGTAACCATAACCTGCAACTGTGTGACTGAGAACGAATGACCTGGATCGTACGCAACCTCTGGCTGATACCCGCGCTGCCTATACTGGCAGCGGGCGTGGGCGCCCTGCTGAAGCAGGGCAGCCGCAAGCTGGCGGCGTCGCTGGCGATCGGGTCGATGGGCGTTTCGTTTCTGCTGGCGCTGTGCGCGTTTGCGCATGTGCTGCGGTTCACGGGTCGCAGTTGCTTTGGGTCGGGCATCGAGACGTTCAACTTCGGGTGGCTGCAGTTTGGCACGGAGTGGCTGCGGCTGGGGTGGGTGCTTGATCCGCTGACGGCCGTGATGCTGGTGATGGTGACGTTCGTCGGGCTGCTGATCTTTATCTACAGCATTGGCTACATGGAGCACGACGAGAACTTCACGCGCTTCTTCTGTTTTCTGGCGCTCTTCGCAGGCGCCATGCTGGGCGTGGTCATTGCCAACAGTCTGCTGCTGCTGTTTATGTGCTGGGAGATCGTGGGCCTGACGTCGTATCTGCTGATCGGATTCTGGTACGCGAATCCGAAGGCGGCGGCGGCGGCGAAGAAGGCGTTCATCGTGACGCGCATCGGCGACCTGGGATTCTTTCTGGGCATGATGTGGCTCTATGCGCAGACGGGCACGCTGCTGTTCTACGACGGCGGCGCGGGCTGCATGGAGCAGAGCGCGCTGGCGCATATGGTGGCGCAGGGAACGACTATTGGCATGGCGGTATCGACGGGGATCGCGCTGCTGATCTTCTGCGGCGCGGCGGGCAAGAGCGGGCAGGTTCCTCTGCATGTTTGGTTGCCGGATGCGATGGAAGGGCCGACGCCGGTGAGCGCGCTGATCCACGCGGCAACGATGGTGGCGGCTGGCGTGTTTCTGGTGGCGAGAATTTATCCGCTGATGAGCGCGCACGCGGGCACGCTGCTGACGCCGACGGCGGCGCTGCAGGTGGTGACGTGGGTGGGCGCGGTGACGGCGGTGTTTGGCGCGGTGATCGCCGTGGCGCAGTGGGACATCAAGCGCATCCTGGCGTATTCGACGGTGTCGCAGCTTGGCTACATGATGATGGGGCTGGGCGTGGGCGGCGTATCGGTGGGCATGTTCCACCTGATCACGCACGCCTTCTTCAAGGCGCTGCTGTTTCTGGGCGCGGGCTCGGTGATTCACGGGTGCAGCGGCGAGCAGGACATACGGCGCATGGGCGGGCTGCGGAAGTATATGCCGGTGACGTTTGTGGTGTACGCCGTGGGCATGCTGGCGCTGTGCGGGTTCCCGCTGTTCTTCTCGGGCTTCTGGAGCAAGGATGAGATTCTGCATGCGGCGCATGGGTGGAACGTGTCGCAGGCGCCGTTTTACATGGGCGCGGTGGGCGCGCTGCTGACTGCGTTCTACATGACGCGGCAGGTGTACTACGTGTTTGCGGGAACGTGGCGGATGGCGGATGACGGCACGCATGCAGCGGATTCTGACGGAACCATGCAGCATGCGGTACACAATCCGCATGAGAGCCCTGCGGTGATGACAGTGCCGCTGGTGATCTTGGCGGCGTTCGCGGTGCTGCTTGGGTTTATCGGGACGCCGGCGTGGCCGTGGTTCCAGGCGTTTCTGGGTGGGCAGCCTGTGGCGCTGAACTTTGCGGCGTTCCACGGAGAAGGATTGTTGCCGGTGATGCTGGCGTCGTCGCTGATCGTGTTTGCGGGATTGGGACTGGGCTGGTGGTTCTATGGGCGCAAGCCGATTGTGGGCGAAGATGCAGCGGATGCCGTGGGCAGCATGCAGCCGCAGATATTCAACGCGCTGGGACATGCGTTGTATGTGGACGCGCTGTATCGCGTAACGATACAGGCGCTGAATGCATGGTGGGCGCGGGCGTGTGCGTGGCTGGACCGCTGGGTGTGGAATGGTGCGGTGCAGACGGTGAAGTACACGGTGCTCGGGCTGGCGAAGCTGGATGATTTTGTGGATACGAATGTGGTGAATGGCGGCTTTGATGAGGGCTGCGAGACGGTGAGCGTGGGCGGCCATATTCTTTCGCTGCTACAGGGCGGACGGGTGCAGGGCTACATGCGGATGATTGGCGCGGCGTTGATCGTGCTGGTTGCATTCCTGCTATGGAGCGCGCGATGAACGGCTTTCCATACATCAGCGTGCTGACTGCCGTGCCTGCTGTGGGCGCGCTGGCTGTGCTTGCCACCGGCGGACGCAACAAGAATGTGACGCGGTGGCTGGCGGCAGGTTTCAGCCTGCTGGCGCTGGCGATGACGCTGCTGCTGTGGCACCACTTCAACGGCGCAAGCGGAGCGATGCAGTTTGAAGAGCGGCATGTGTGGGTGGCGATGCTGGGCGCGGATTATCGCGTGGGCATCGACGGGCTGGGGATGCTGATGTTGCTGCTGGCGGCGGTGGTGGTGCCGATCGGCATGGCGGCTTCGTGGCAGATCGAAGAGCGGGTGCCTCTGTACTTTGCGCTGGTGCTACTGCTGCAGAGCTGCCTGTTTGGAACATTTACCGCGCTGAATTTCTTTCACTGGTTCATCTTCTGGGAGCTGAGCCTGATCCCGGCGTTCTTCCTGATCAAGATATGGGGCGGGCCGAAGCGGACGCCGGCGGCGACGCAATTCCTGGTGTACACGATGGTGGGCAGTGTGGCGATGCTGCTGGCGTTTCTTGCGCTGTTCCTGGCGGTGCACACGTTTGATTTCACCGCGCTGGCGGCGATGGCGCAGAGCGGGCAGTTGATGCCTGCGGTGGTGGCGAAGCTGAGCGGACACCGGTTTATGACGCAGCACATTGCGATGCTGGTGTTTGCTGGGGTGTTCCTGGGATTCGCGGTGAAGGTGCCGGTGTTTCCGTTCCACACATGGCTGCCGGATGCGTATGCGGAGGCACCGACGGGGACGACGATTCTGCTGACGGGCGCGATGTCAAAGATGGGGCTGTACGGTTTTCTGCGGATACTGGTGCCGATCTTCTATCCGCAGATGCAACGCGTGCTGACGCCGCTACTGTGGCTGGCGGTAGCGACGATTGTGCTGAGTGCGTATTCGGCGTTGGCGCAGAAAGATTTGAAGCGCATCTTCGCGTATTCGTCGATTAATCATCTGGGATATTGTTTGCTGGCGATCTTTGCGACGCTGAAGTTCAGCGGTGATGCGGCGATGCTGCCGCAGAAGTATGCGGCGATGAATGGCGCGATGCTGCAGATGTTCAACCACGGGCTGACGGCGGCGACGGTGTTCTGGTTTATCGCGCTGCTGGAGAAACGCAGCGGCGGATTGCGCGACAGAAATGATTTTGGCGGACTGCGCAAAGTAGTGCCGGTGCTGGCGGGACTGATGGGGATTGCGCTGTTCTCGTCGCTGGGGCTGCCGGGGCTGAATGGATTTGCGGGTGAGTTTTTGATCTTCAAGGGCGTGTTCCCGCTGGCGGGCTGGACGGCCGCGCTGAGCATGCTGGGATTGCTGGTGACGGCGATCTTTATTTTGGGCGTGATCCAGCGGGTGTTTACCGGCGCACTGAATCCGAAGTGGGCGGCGATGCCCGATCTGACGGCGGCGGAACGCTGGACGCTGGCGCCGGCGATTGCGCTGATGTTTGCGCTGGGCCTTTATCCGCAGATGGTGCTGGCGGTGGTGAATAGTACGGCGGTGCAGATGGTGCAGCAGATAAGGCTGGCGTTCTGATGGTAGCGTGGACGATCTACATCTCGTTTCTCGGCGCAGCGGCGCTGTTGCTGATGCCGAAGGGCAATGCGGCGGCGGCGCGCGCGGTAGCGCTGCTGACGGCGACGACGGGGTTTGCGCTGGCGCTGGCGGCGTTCTGCACGCATCGCAGCGGCGAGATGCTGACGGTGACGCGGACGCCGTGGATTCCGGCACTGGGTATTGAGTATCACCTCGCGGCGGACGGAATCAGCCTGAGTCTGGTGCTGCTGACCGGCGTGATCGCGGTGGCGGGAATTTTGTTTTCGTGGAACATTGCGCAACGGACGAATGAGTTTTTTGCGTTCTACCTGCTGCTGATCGGCGCGGTGTATGGCGTGTTTCTGAGCTACGATCTTTTTCTGCTGTTTGTGTTCTACGAGATCGTGATCATTCCGAAGTATTTTTTGATCGCGATATGGGGTTCGACGCGGCGGGAGTATGGCGCGATGAAGCTGGCGCTGTATTCGTTTGTGGGCAGCGCGATGGTGCTGGTCGGGCTGATCGCGGCGTACGTGGTGGCTGGTGGAAAGAGCATGGCGCTGGGCGATCTGGCGGGGTATGCGTTTCCGCTGCACTTCCAGATGTGGGCGTTCCCGTTGGTGTTTGTGGGGTTTGCGATTCTGGCGGGCCTGTGGCCGTTCCACACGTGGGCTCCGACAGGACACGTGGCTGCGCCGACGGCTGCCTCGATGCTGCTGGCGGGCGTGGTGATGAAGCTGGGCGCGTATGGCTGCCTGCGGGTGGCGATGACGCTGTTCCCGCTGGGGCTTACGCCGTGGGGATTCCACGTGCTGGGGATGGGTTCGTGGCGCGATGTGTTCGCGGTGCTGGCGGTGATCGGCATTGTGTATGGCGCGATGGTGGCGCTGGTGCAGAGGGACTTTAAGTTTGTGATCGGCTACTCCAGCGTGAGCCACATGGGTTTCATCCTGCTGGGATTGATGACACTGAACCAGATTGGATTGTCGGGCGCGGTGCTGCAGATGGTGTCGCACGGCATACTGGCGGGACTGATGTTCGCCGTGGTGGGCCGCATGGTCTACGACCGCACGCATACGCGTGACCTGAATGCGCTGGGCGGATTTAATCTGAACCGGTCGATACCGTTTGCCGCGTTTGCATTTGTGGTGGCGGGCATGGGCAGCATGGGTCTGCCAGGGTTCAGCGGATTTGTGGCGGAGCTGATGATCGTGATCGGCGCGTGGCGCGCGTTCCCGGTGCTGGCGTTGGGCGTTGGCGTGGGCATTGTGGTGGGCGTGGCGTATATCTGGCGCGCGATGCAGAAGGCATTTTTCGCGGAGCCGGGAACGGTGGTGACGGCGCATGAGCCGATTGCTGCGATTACGATTCCGGAGAAGCTGGGCGCGGGGATTTTGATTGCTGCGAGCGTGGCCGTGGGCCTGTATCCGCAGATGCTGCTGAAGGTGATTGTGCCGGCGCTGAATTCGCCGCTGTTTGAAGGGCTGCGGAAGGGGAACTGGCAATGATGGCTTCACTGCATAACGCGCTGTTCCAACTTGCGTTGCCGGAGATCATCCTGGTGGTGACGGCGTTGCTGGTGCTTTCGCTGGACCTGCTGGTGCTGCGAAAGAGCGCGGTGCATGTGCGCGAGGCGATTGCGACGGCGCTGGCTTCAGCGGGCTGCGGGCTGGCGATTGTGCGCATTGTGACGGCGGCGCACACGGCGAATGTGCTGGACGGCATGCTGGTGGCGAATCCGCTGACGCAGCTGGTGCAGGTGGCGCTGCTGGGCATGGCGATCCTGACGCTGTATATCGCGGTGGACTCCACGTTCACGGAGCATGTGGGCGAGTTTGTGCTGATCGTGCTGCTGGCGACGGCGGGGATGATGTTCCTGGTGGCGTCGCGCGACATCCTGGTGATCTTTGTGGCTCTGGAGTTGGTGAGCCTGTCGCTGTACATCCTGACGGGGTTCGATAAGAGCAGCCCGCGGTCGGCTGAGGCGGCGCTGAAGTATTTTCTGTTTGGCGGCATGTCTGCCGGGTTCCTGCTGTATGGCTTCAGCCTGCTGTACGGATTTTCAAATTCGACAAACCTGGTACGCATCGCGCAGTCGGTGCAGGGCACGCCGCTCAATCCGCTGCTGGTAATCGCCATGGTGACGACGGTGATCGGGTTTGCGTTCAAGGTGGCGGCAGCGCCGCTGCACTTCTGGGCTCCGGATGCGTATGAAGGCGCACCGCTGCCGAGCGCGGCGTTCATTGCATCGAGTTCGAAGGTGGCGAGCTTCTTCATCTTCTACCAGGTGATGACGGTGGGCTTTGGCGGCGTGGAGGGCTCGGCGTGGCCGCATGGCACCGCAGGCTGGGTGCCGATGCTGGCGCTGGTGGCCGTGATTTCGATGGTGCTGGGCAACGTGGCGGCGCTGGCGCAGAGCAGCGTGCGCAGGTTGCTGGCGTATTCGGCGATTGGGCACGCGGGCTACATGCTGCTGGCGATCGTGAGCCATAGCGGACAGAGTTTATCTGCGCTGGTGTACTACGTGATCACGTATGGGCTGACGACGCTGGGCGCGTTTGCGGTGGTGGGCGTGGTGCAGGATGCGACGGGCGGCGATGCGCTGGAGGATTTTGCGGGGCTGAGCCGGAGAGCGCCGGTGCTGGCGGCGAGCCTGTTTGTGTTTATGCTGTCGCTGGCTGGGATTCCGCCGCTGGCTGGCTTCTTTGGCAAGTTTTATTTGTTTGTGTCGGTGCTGGGCGCTGCGCCGCGGCCGCTGGGATTGATCTGGCTGGTTGGGCTGGCAATCGCGATGAGCGCGGTGTCACTGTATTACTACCTGCAGGTGTTGAAGCGGGTGTATGTGGCTCCGGCGGCAGAGGGCGCGGGGAAGATCGACGTGCCGTGGCTGCGGCAGGCGGTGATCGTGGCGCTGGCTGCGGCGACGGTGGCGCTGGGCGTGGCGCCGCATCTGCTGCTGAAGTGGATTCTGCTGGCGGCGGGGCAGTAAGAGCGCGCGACAGGCGATAAGGCCTCGCTTGTGCGCGGAAGGGCAAATCAAAACGCAGAATGGGCTTGTTGGAACAGGAAATAGCGAAGGCGTAAAATGCAGGTATGACCGCTTCCACCGATGGCGAGAATCAGCGGGAAAAGAATTGGCTTACTCGGTTGTGGTCGCGCTTGATTTCACATTTGCAACAGCGCGAGGAGCAGGTTTTTCTGCTGCTGTCGCTGGTGATAGGAGCGCTGACCGGGCTCACCGTTGTTGCGTTCATTGTGCTCACGGAGCGGCTGGGCATGCGGCTCTACCCGGTTGGTGGTGCGGGCTGGCGGCGCGGGCTGATGCCGGTAGGAGGGTCGCTGGTGATGGGCTTTCTGCTCTACCGCTATTTCCCCAATGCGCGGGGCAGTGGCGTGCCGCAGACGAAGGCCGCTCTTTACGCGCATAACGGGTTCATCTCGCTGCGCACGGTGCTGGGCAAGTTTGGCTGTACAGCGGCCACGTTGGCGAGTGGTGTTCCGCTGGGCCGCGAGGGGCCGTCCGTTCAAGTCGGCGCCGGCATCGGCTCGGTGCTGGGCCGCTGGCTGGGACTGCCTCCGGAAAAAGTGAAGGCGCTGCTGCCGGTGGGAGCAGCGGCTGCGATCGCCGCGGCATTCAATACTCCGATGGCGGCGGTGGTGTTTGCCCTGGAAGAGGTGGTAGGAGATCTACACGCGCCGATTCTGGGGTCGGTAGTGCTGGCCTCGGCTACTTCGTGGGCGGTGTTGCGTCTGCTGCTGGGCAATAACCCGCTGTTCCAGGTGCCGCAGTACACACTGGTCCATCCCCTGGAATTTGTTATTTATGCAATTCTGGGGATTGCGGGGGGATTTCTGTCTGTCGCCTTCACCCGGCTTTTGCTGGGGATGCGCAAGTTCTTCCTGCGCTTGCCCAAAAAGACGCGCTGGTGGCATCCCGTGGTGGGCGGCGTGATGGTGGGCCTGATGGGTTTCTTTGTTCCGCAGGTTCTGGGCGTTGGATATAGCTACGTTGGCAGCGCGTTGAACGGAACGCTGGCATTCAAGCTGATGGTGCTGCTGGTGGTGCTGAAACTCTTTGCAGTAACCACCAGCTATGCCAGCGGCAACGCCGGTGGCATCTTCGGGCCGGCACTGTTCTTGGGAGCCATGCTGGGTGGCAGTATCGGCACCGTGGCCCATCACCTTTTGCCTGCTTACACGGCAATGCCGGGGGCTTATGCACTGGTCGGCATGGGAGCGCTCTTCGCCGGAATCGTGCGTGCTCCCATGACGTCTGTACTGATGATCTTTGAGATGACCCGCGATTATGCGGTCATCGTGCCGCTGATGATCGCAAATCTTACGAGTCTTTTCATTTCGTCACGGTTTCAGAAAGAGCCGATTTATGACGCGCTGGCAGATCAGGACGGCATTCACCTGCCGAATCATCATGCGCGGCAACAATCCGGCCAGCGCACGGTGGGCGAGATGATGCATACCGCCACGGAGCTGCTGCCGGCAGAGATGAACGTTCGCGAGGCAAACGAACGAATACGAACCGGGCAATTCCGCACATGGCTGGTAGTGGATGAGGATGGGATGGTTGGCGTTTTGAGCAGAGAGACGCTGGAGATGGCGCTTGCCGATGGCAAAGCAGAAGAGCCGCTTACGAAACTGGTGGACGTGCTTGGTTTCCCACATGTCCACGCGGATCATCCACCGCACCTAGCGCTGGAGCGGATGAGCAATTTTCATATCGACATTTTGCCGGTGGTCAGCCGGGCGGATATTCACAAGCTGGAAGGGATCGTGTCGCTGTGCGACGTTCTAGATCTGTATGGGCTCGACCGAGATAAAGCGTCATAACTCAAGCTGCGCTGCCGGGGCGAGAGGCTTGAGTTCGTAAGGGATGAAGATCGTGAAGGTGGTCTAGTGATCGTCTGGCGCGGCGGCGATCGATGGGGTTGTCTTGCCATCTGCCGTAGATGGCGGCGCGAAGTCGAGATCGGGCTGCGGGGGGATTTCGGGATCCGGCATTGCTTTCAGTTTAAGCTAAATTGTCTGCAAGGGTATGGCTTCATTGCTTTGCCCTACGTGAACCGCAGCAGTAAAACGAACGGCGGCCCTCAAAGGATTGAGACGCCGCCGTTGGGGATTGCGTGGCAAGTTACTTGCTGACCTGGATGAGGATGAGGGGTTTAGGGCCGGGGCCGGGAATGTTGGGGTCGGGCGCGACGATGTAGATGTCGCCGGTGGTGGGATCGAGCGCGAGGGTGCGGCCCTTGGGCGCGGTGTTGACGGTCTGCAACAGCTCGAACTTATTGGGAGTGACTTCCTGCACGATGCTGAGAGTGCCAACGTCGCCGTTGGAGCTGAAGACGAGCTTCTGAGCGGGGTCGAAGGCGGCGTAGTCAGGGCCCTTGCCGATGACGACAGCGCCAATCTGCTTGCCTTTGGGGAGCTCGGTGATGATCATGCGACCGTTGTCGCAGACGGAGAAGGCGCGTTTGGCGACGAGATCGATGGCCTGGCCGGAGGGGGATTCGCAGCCGGTAAGGGTCCAGGTGTCGACGACCTTGTTTTGTGCGGCGTCGATTTTGACGAGCTGGTGCAGGTCTTCGATGTTGTCATAGACGAAGCCTGCGCCGTCTGCCACGGCGAATTCGGGCTTACCGGGAAGCGGAACCTGGGCGATGACTTTGTTGGTCGCGAGATCGACGACGTAGAGGTCTTTGCTGCGACCGCAGAAGACGAAGAGGTGGCCGGTGGTGGGCTCGAGCAGCAAGACGTCGGGATTGTTGCCGACTGCGATGTTGCCGGTCTGGGTCAGCGTGGCGCGATCGATGATGCGGACCACGCCTGCGCCTCCGTCAGAGACGTAGGCTAATTTTCCGTCGGGCGAGAGCACAACGCCGTGGGTGTGGACCATGCCGGGGATGGTGCCGGTAACAGCGCCGCTTAGCGTGTCGAAGACCACGACCTTGTCACCCTGGGCGATGAAGAGCGTGTGGGTGGAGGCATCGAAGGTGAGGAAGTCCCATGAGCCGGAGACGCCGAGCTGGTAGGTGTGCGCGACGTGATACGCGCTTGCGGCGAACGCGGGCGCAGCTGCGAGAGCGAACAGAAGCGATAGGGCGGCAAAACGGCGGTGCAGGGCCATGCGGGATTCCTCTTGAACAGAAGATGCGATGCAGGAACATTCTATGCCGTGACGATGAATGCTCGTTGACGAAGCTAGCGTGCAGCGGCTGGTTGGTGTTCGTAGGGAATGAAGACGGTGAAGGTGGTCCAGTGATCGTGGGGGAGGGCGGAGGTGCGCACGCCCAGGCTGCCGCCGCGCGTCTGAATGAGCTGCTGTACGACCCAGAGGCCGATGCCGGTGCCGGAGTTGGTGCGGGTGGTGAAGAACGGCTCGAAGATACGCGGCAGGTTCTCTGGCGTGATGCCGACACCGGTGTCTTCCACGCGAATCTCCATGCCATCGGTGCCGTCGCGGAGAGCGGGGGCGAGGACGATGCGCAGGGTACCGGTATCGGGCATGGCATGGACCGAGTTCACGATGAGGTTGGAGAAGACCTGCATCATCTCGCCGCGGTTGACGGTGATGGGCGGAAGATCTGGCGTAT
>JARLFX010000141.1 GCA_031296355.1 Acidobacteriaceae bacterium | reverse complement strand
GATATGAGCGACATAGGCTTACGTTCACTGCATATCCATGTTGAATATAAGCCTGAAGAGGTAGGCAACAAGATTTCGACTATAGACTTACCGGCACTAGCTGTGGTCGATGTGACGACTCCGCGACAGCACTGGCGCAATACGCACGTATTTGATGCGTATAAGAGTTTTTCTATCGATGTTGAACAGGACCCGAATGTGAAGATTCGCGCAGCAGAAAGTGTGAGCGACAACGGCGATAGTGCGAAGGTAAATCCCCCAAGTTCGAAGGAGAAGCCTTAATCATGTCCCTGACTCAAACCACTGTATCTGCAGTGCCAGCATCACACACGAGAGCGAATAAGGAGCTTGGCCATCGAATACGTGTGATGATCGCTGCATCGGCTTCAATCGTATTGCTGGCATCGATCGCTATCTATGGGGCTAGCTACTATATTCTTCCGCCCGAGCAGCGGCCGTTCTCAGACAAGCACGAGCTGCTGAGGCCCAGCGGCAGCATTGGGATTAAGCTCGGTGTCCTAGGCACAGTTCTATTCTTTATTATTTTTCTCTATGCCTTGCGCAAGGTAATTCCGTGGCTTGGCCGCATGGGTACTGCGAGGCACTGGATGGACTTTCATGTGATAGCGGGAGTTACGGCACCCGTGTTGATCGCGTTTCATGCTTCGTTCAAATTTCAGGGCATTGCCGGTTTTGCTTTCTGGATTATGTTGGCGGTTGCTATAAGCGGGATCATTGGGCGTTATCTTTACGCGCAGATACCGCGATCCTTAAGTGCTGCTGAGCTGTCGCTGACAGAGTTGCAGTCGGGCGAGCGGGAACTGTCCGATGCGCTTCTTGGCCAGTCCATCTACACAGCGGAGCAATTGGCGCGTGCGCTTCATGTTCCAACAGCAGAGCATATCCGCAAGATGAGTCCGGTACGTGCGATCGGTGAAATGATGTTGGCCGACGCGGGGATCACTTTCCGTGTAGCGAGTCTGCGCCGAGCTCCGTCGAGTTTCGGCGTTAAGGTTCGCTCCATGGGCGGTCTCTTTTCAAGCGGTAATCGGGAGATTGAAGTGATAGTACGCCTAGTGCGGCAGAAGGCATCACTTTCCAAGCGGGTTGTTTTTCTTGATCAGACACAACGCGTCTTTCACCTTTGGCATGTGATTCATCGTCCCTTCAGTTATGCATTTGCAGTTCTTGCCATTCTTCACATTGTTGTCGTGATGGGTCTTGGATTTATGACGATTGGATTGCGGTAACAAATGGACACTCTCTTTACATGGTTGATCGCGGGAAGCATTTTGGGTTTTTTCCTGGTGAGGTACTGGCGTGCGCACAAACTGAATACGGAAAAGGCGAGGGAATCCGCTGAACGAGGGGCGCTGTTTTCAGATGGGCCCAAGGCTCAACATCCCAAGATTGCTACCGACTGCTGCATTGGCTGCGGAGCCTGCATAAAGGCTTGCCCGGAAGGTGATGTGCTTGGGCTCGTGGATGGAAAAGCGACTATCATCAATGGCCGCAAGTGCATTGGACACGGGTTGTGCGCGGAGGAGTGCCCGGTAGGCGCCATTGTCATGGTGATGGCGAAACCCAGTTCAGGAGCCGACGTTCCCGCGATCAGCGAGGAGTTCGAAACAAGTGTGGGTAACCTGTTTATCGTGGGTGAACTGGGTGGCCTGGCCCTGATCAAGAACGCGGTAAACCAAGGCAGGGACTGCGTGGACGTGATTGCTCAGCGCATGGCCAACATGCCCCCGCGGCCGGTGGAGCAGGGTGTACTTGATGTGGTTATTGTCGGGGCAGGACCGGCGGGCATAAGCGCTTCACTGCGAGCCGCGGAACGTGGACTCAAGGCGCTCACTCTAGAGCGTGAGACAGTTGGTGGAACGGTCTCAAAGTATCCACGCCAGAAACTGGTGATGACCAGTCCCGTTGAGTTTCCTCTGCATGGGAAGTTCAGTAAGACGGCTCTTTCCAAGGAAGATTTGCTGGCGTTCTGGGAAAAAATTATGCAACGAACGGATCTGAACATTCATACTTCGGAGGTTGTTGAGACAATTCAGAAGGAGGCCAATGGGTTCTTCCGCGTGCGGACTGCACTGGGGGAGTACAAATCCCGTGCTGTGGTTCTGGCTCTGGGGCGCGCAGGCACGCCGCGTAAATTAGGCGTCAAAGGGGAGGAGCTTCCTCATGTTCTTTACCGCCTGATCGAGGCCGACCACTACACAGACAAGAACATTCTTGTGATTGGCGGTGGAGATAGCGCGATCGAAGCGGCGATGGGCCTTGCTCACCAGCCTGGCAACAAGGTTACGCTCTCTTACCGGAAGAGCGAGTTCAGCCGGTTGAAGGATCGCAATGAAAAGCGAATCGCAGAGAACATTCGTACCGGGAAGGTAGAGGTTCTATTCAACTCGATACCTACAGAGTTCCGCGTAGGCAGTGTGTCGATCGATGTGGGTGGTGAGGTTCGCGAACTCGCCAACGATTTTGTGTGGATTTTTGCTGGAGGTATTCCGCCTACCGATTTTCTCAGGGCTGCGGGCGTCGCGTTTGGGGCAACCGTGGCGCCGGAAGAGAAAGAATTGCTAGAGAAACCAGCGTGAGGGCTGTGTGAATTCTACTGTACGACTTAGCAAAGCGAGGTCGAAGCAACGGACTCTTTGCTTTCCGTCAAACGAAAAACAACGCGGCTATCGGAGAATTTGAGAATGATAGGGTGCCAGAGATCCCTTCCCCAGTTTGTGATGATGTTTCTGATGTTCGCTGGCTTCGCGCAGGCGGCTCCAATCACTGGAACAGTCACCAACATGACCACCGGCAAGCCCTCTGCAGGCGATCAAGTCGTTCTGGTCGATGTGCAGGCGGGCATGTCGGATGCTGCCCAAGCGACGACGGATGCTCGCGGCCGTTATTCGATTGAATCGCCGGGCATGGGGCCTTACCTGATCCGGGTAAACCATCAGGGCGGAACCTACTTTATTGCTGCGCCGCAGGGCGGAGGCCCGGGAGACGTCACAGTCTATGATGTTGCAGCGAAATTGGATGGTGTTTCGATCGACGCCGATATGCTCCTGGTAGAGGCCGCAGGTGGCATGCTGCGCGTGCAAGAACGATATCTGGTGCGCAACAGGAGCCTGCCGCCTAAAGCGCAATTCAGCAACAATACTTTCGAAATTGTTCTTCCACAAGGTGCGGAGCTCGATGGGGCTGCGGCGACACGGCCCGGCGGTCTGGCCACCAACACACGGCCTGTACCGTTGGGGCAGAGCGGCCATTACGCGATCAATGTTCCCATTCAGCCGGATAAAGGTGAAAAGGAAACCATGTTCGAGGTGCAATATCACATCTCGTACAGTGGAAAGTACACATTCACTCCGCATCTGCAGATGCAGGCCGATAATCTTGTGGTCTATGTTCCCAAGAGCATGACATTCGCCGCGGGCAATGGCTCGAACTTTCAGTCTGCGCAAGAAGATCCAAGAGTGCAGACGTTTGTGGCCAAGGGCATCCGCCCCGGACAGGCAGTGTCATTTTCGATCTCCGGTGAGGGGCAGATGCCGCGCGAGGCGCAGGGAGGGGCTATGGGGGGAGGAGTGACGGAAGGCACTGGAAACAGGCCGGGGGGCGGTATTGGCGTCCCGATTGACACTCCCGATCCGCTCAGCAAATACAAGTGGTGGATCCTGAGTGGCATGACTCTGCTGCTTGCCGCGGGCGCTGGATATTTTCTTCGCAATCGAGCGACTGTCGGCGCAGGTGGCGGGCAGGTCCAAGTGCAGGAGGCAGTTCACGAGCAAAGGCCATTTGCCGGATTCACGCGTCAAGCAGCAACCTCGGCTGCGCCTCTCGAATATTCATCCTCATCTGTTGCGACCGAGCGGCGTTCTTCCGCGACTCCAGACATGCCGGTGCAGGGAAG
>JARLFX010000140.1 GCA_031296355.1 Acidobacteriaceae bacterium | reverse complement strand
CAGCAGGATGGCATTGCTGGATCCGGTTCTGCATCATCCCGTTTTTCTTCTTGTGGCGCCGCTGCTGTTTGCTTGTTTCACGCCGATCATCTGGTCAGGGTTTCATGCGAAAGCGCGCGATTCGGAAGCAGCGGCATATCGGAGAAGGCGCATTGACGCAATCAAGTCAATGGTTGCAAGCATCATCTTCATACTTCTTGTTATTCCTGTCTTTTTGTGGGTGAACAGCCCAGCGTTACAGGTTGGAAGGATAGACCGGTTGAAGGCAGATTGCGCTGCACTGTTGCTGTTGGCCATAGGGATAACTGCTCTCTGGCGCTCCATGAGCCGAATTCGCGAGAAGTAACAGCGATTCTATGACTCATCACTTCGTGGATGAGGCGTGATGAATGGGCACCCGATCTGGTGGTGGGGTTGGACGTATGGGCTACCCGCCACCCGCTTCTGTGCAGCGGAAGCTTTCTGGCGATATGGGTGGCGTGGGGAGCGTCGGGATTCTTCGCCTGCAGCTCAGAATGACACTGCTGAGAGTGGTAGTGGCGGTGAGATGGGCGGGAGCGTCGCCGCTGCGCGACGATGTCCCACTCATCCCGCATGAAGCTGCGAGATGAATGGGGCACCCGGCTGGAGACCTGTAAATGAAGTAGGTAGCGTCCCGGGGCTTTCGTGGCCACTGTAGTGCAGAAAAGCAGATTCTTCGCTACGCTCAGAATGACAGGGTTGGGGCTTGCATGGGTTGATCATAGACAGCTTTCTGCGGTCTCACCGTAACTGCTGCCGCCTCACCTCAGATCGCAACGCTTGCGGCATTTGCGGATTGCAGGAATGGCGTACACTTTCGTGCATCGGGATAAGACTTGTCTGGCCCGATGCAAGGACGCCGCTTATGAAGATCACTCGTTTCGCGATTGCTCTTTTGCTTACGACCGCTATTGTACACGCGCAAAATACCTTCACCATTAAAACTGACAACACCGAGCTGGGGCGATGCAGCTACAGCTTCGATAAAACCAAAGACGGCTACAAGGTGAGCAGCCACTACGAGGTTCGGACGCCGGCGCAGTTGCAACAGCGCGCCGATCTGCCTACCGGCGATCCGCGGGGCGGGCCGTCCGCGGTTTTGGTGACGGATCTGGAGCAGACACATACTTACAAGCTGGATGCCGCGTACACCTACGCGGGCGGCGAGATTCAGAGTTCCAATCCTCGCATTACCTACTCGTTCAAACTCAATCGCGGGCGCACGACGATGGAGATACAAGGCATGCAGGATGGCGTGCAAAGTATGTTTAGCGAGATACCGCTGAAGCCGGGGTATGTCGTGCTACCTAACTATGACGCCAGCGCGCTGCAGGCGCTGCTGTATATCGTGGCTGCGCATCCGCAGGCAGATGGGTTTTATTACCTGATCGTGCCGGGCGTTGCGTGGGCGTATCGGCAGATGGTGCAGGCGCGATTAGGCATGGCGGGGGATACAAGCGGGACGCTGGATGGGAAGCCGGTGACGCTGCATCATTACAATTTTGCGTTCGGGCAGAGCGTCTACGATGTGTATGCCGATGGCGCGAATATGTTGATGGAGGCGGATGTGCAGGGGTTGAATGCCAGTTATGTTCGCAATGGGTTTGCGCTGGATTCGGCGAAGCGGTAGGGATGGTGGCTGGTTGGCGAGAAGCAGATTCCGCCGCTGCGCTGCGGAATGACAAAGTTTAGTGTGGTGGCGAGGATGTGGAGATGGGCGGGAGCGGTCGCCGTTGCGCGACGATGGAACAGCAGGTCCTTCGGCTGCGCCACTCGCGATGAGACTGCGAGTGGCTTCGCTCAGGATGACAAGTTTTATATTTGTCCGGTGTTGATGGAGATGGGCAGGGGCGTCGCCGCTGCGCGACGATATCCCACTCATCCCGCGATGAGGCTGCGTGATGAATGGGGCACCCGAATCTGGTGGTGTGTTGAATGTATGGGCCACCCGCCGGTAGGGGCGGTGGTGGGTGGTGAGAAGCAGATTCTTCGCTGCGCTCAGAATGACAGAGGTGATAGGGATACATCTGAGCCCAACTGAGCAGTTGGCTTATTCCGCCTGAATCGCAATGCCTGCGGCGTTGGCGGCTTTGACTACGCCTTCACGGTCGAAGATCAATGTGCGGTTGGCTTCCAATGCGAGGCAGGTGGCGCCGGCGCGGTGCATGGTTTCGATGGTGGCGACGCCGATGACGGGGACATCGAAACGCATGTCCTGTTTGGGCTTGGCGACTTTGACGACGGTGAGGCGGCGCGCGAGGGTGGAGGCTTCGCCTTCGAGGGTGGCGAAGAGTTTGCCGGCGCGCTCGATGGTGGCGTCGGTGCCTTCCATCGCTTCGACGGCGACGCAGGCCTGGCTGGCGATGACGACGGTCTGGCCGAGGTCGAAGGCGGCGATGCCCGCGGCTACGGTGCGGCCGTAGGCGATGTCTTTCAATTCGTTTTCGTCGGGGGCGCGCGCGGTGAGGATGCCGGGTTTGGCGAGGAGCGGCTCAAGGTAGGTGGTGGAGGAGATGAGCTCGATGCCTTCGTCGCCGAGGACTTTGGCGACTGCGCCGAGGAGCATGTCAGTATTGCGCGTGCGCAGGTTCATCAGGAGTTTGGCAAGACGCCAGTCGGGGCGGATGCTGGAGAAGATCTGCTTGTGCTTTACCTGCCCGGCCATGACGGCTTGCTTCACGCCTGCGGCCTGAAAGGTTTCGATGAGCTTGGAGAGCTCGCCGAGGGAGAGCCAGTGCACGCGGACGGCGGGGTCGTTCGCAGCGATGGCGTCGATCTCGGGGTCGGTCTCTTCCTTGATGGCGGCGACGACGACGTGCAGGCCGCGCGCGCGGGCGGCTTCGAGGATGAGGAAGGGGAAGCGTCCGTTGCCGGCGATGAGACCGAGTTTGGTTTGCGGTTCGTTCATGGCGTGGATGTCTTGCAACAGCAACAGCAAAAACAACAGCAACTACAGGGGTCCTTCGCTGCGCTCAGGATGACGGCGTAAAGACGAAGCTACTTGATGACGCCGCGTTCTGAGGCTGCAACAAACTCTGCGAGGTACTTTACGCGGTCGCCGAATTCGCCGGTGGCGATTTTTTCGCGGATGGCTTCCAGGGCCTGGGTGGTGTTGCGCTTGCCGCCGACTAACAGGCGGTAGGCGGAGCGCAGCTGCTTCATTTCTTCGGGGGTGAAGCCGCGGCGTTCGAGGCCGACTTTGTTCAGGCCGTAGGCGTGGTTGTTGCGCTCGATGCAGGTGAGCGAGAAGGGCAGAACGTTCTGCGTGATGGTGGTGCCGCCGCCGATGTAGGAGTAGGTGCCGATGCGGCAGAACTGATGCACGGGGCAGAGCGCGCCGACGACGGCGAAATCTTCTACGATCACATGGCCCGCCAATGTGGCGGCGTTGGCGAGGATGCAGCCGTTGCCGATGTGGGAGTCGTGGCCGATGTGGACGTAGGCCATGATGAGGCAGTCGCTGCCGACGGTGGTGAGGCCGCCGCCGCCCACGGTGCCGCGGGAGATGGTGACGGAT
>JARLFX010000139.1 GCA_031296355.1 Acidobacteriaceae bacterium | reverse complement strand
GATCGGCTGGAACATGAAGACGAGGATGTGCTGCTCATCTCGATTGCAGACAAACTCTATAACGCCAAGGCGATTCTCGATGACTACAGGGTGGTTGGCATGGAGGTATTCGAGCGGTTCAAGCGGGGCGCAAGGCAACAGCTTTGGTATTTCGATGAATTGGTGAAAGCGTTTGGCCCTCGAATGAGGGAGGACAGGATCTTCAAGGAATTCTGCCGCGTTGTGATGGATCTTTCCGCTCAAACTGGAATTCCGTGTCCCAGTTGCGGGCAATGCTGAGTTCGTTAGCAACCGAGATTCATTATGCTCGTGGGCACCCTTGATGACGTTGAGCAAGCAGGTGCCGGTCGCGTCAAAGGGTTACCTTGTGATACACAAAACATGGCAGACAAGCTGGCGCATAAAATAAGACCCAATCTTGGTCACAGTTTCTGGTTCCGTTCATCGAAATCGGCCCACTGGCAGCGCAACCGGATGAATTATTAGTGGAAAACAAAATTCTGGTTGATAGCTCTGAGTAGAGCTATTATGGGTGGTCTCAAATTTGTTCCATCAGGGGCTTGGATACAAGCCCATTAAGGAGAACGGTCACATGGGTCATGGAATCATTGCATGGATCATCATCGGCCTGCTCGCCGGTTGGATCACTGGAAAACTGATGAAGGGGTCGGGCTTCGGCTTCATCATGGATATGGTTGTCGGCCTTGTCGGCGCGCTCATCGGTGGGTTCCTGTCCAGCCTTATCGGACTAGGGGGAATCGGACAGCACGGCCTTATCATCAGCATCGTGATTGCCGTTATTGGAGCGGTGGTTCTCACCTGGGTTGTGCGCCTTGTCACCGGTAACCGCGGCGCCAACCTTTAATAAGTCTCCGATTTACACGGAAATCCGGTACGACCGAAGACGTTCTCACCGCCTAATGCTACAAGTGCAAAAGGCGTGTGAGAGAGGTATGGTCTTTCGAAAACCAATGCTGGAGATCACCGAATTTCTTACTAACTCACAAGCGCAGTAACATCGGCCCAGCAAGGCTTGATTCCCGTGTTCGAGGATGGGGCGAGTGATTTCTCAGTTCATTCATTTCGCCCCATCGCGCTCACTTAAATCGACTTCTCAAAGCCACAGTTTGCTTTTCGGACATGAAAGTAATCGGGCAAAAACTCAACCTCCCGCATAGCGACAGTGACACGCAGGGTACTTAGCTTAGTTGGCAAGAAGGCCGCTCCTGAATCCATTCTGTACACTCAGCGAGCCGGCCTCTGCCCAACTAAAACGAAACTGTGACGGCAATCGGAAAACCAGGGTACAAGCGGTCATAGAGATAGTACCCATCGCCGGTGTAGTCAAGATACACATCGTCGGTTTCGTACCAATTCGGCCCCCATGTTTCCGGCCACGGGTCCATGATCGTAACCCAGTATCCGTCGTACTGGAAGCGCGGCATTCCACCCACGAAGACCAGAGGAAGGCCATAGATGCGGAAGAAGTGATCGTGTCCGAAGTATTGTCTGAAGCGGTTGTCAGGAATCCGGTAGCCGTTATAGCCGCCGCGCTGGCTCCAGGATTGATGCTCGTTTTGCCATGAACCAGCGCGGGACTGACCAAAACCGCTGCGGACCTGGCCTTGCTGTTGCGGAACGCCGCTGTGGTGAACGCCCCCATTCGTGGGGCCGTTAGCTTGCACGCCGCCATGATAGGCGCCGCCATAGCTCTGTTGCTGCCTCGGCTGACCCTGCGATGGCCGTGCGGTCTGCTGCTGATGCATTGGTTGTTGAGGTTGCGCCGCTTGATGTTGTGGTTGCTGTGAAGGTTGCGCTTGTTGATGTTGCGGGGCCGGTTTCGATCTGTTCTGGTCATTTCCCTGCTGATCGTGCTGAGCATTGGCAATGGCTGTGGTGCCGCAGATCAAAAACAGAATCGTTGCGATGACGACACTGACTCGTTTCATTTTGAAGTACTCCTTTTGATCGCTC
>JARLFX010000138.1 GCA_031296355.1 Acidobacteriaceae bacterium | reverse complement strand
CCAAAACCCCAAAACCCCAAAAACCCAAAACCCCAAAACCCCTGGCTGAACCCTGCACGCGGGATGTGAATAGACACAGCAGCGCGATAATAGTGAACAGTGACGCCTTGTGAGATGCTGCAGAAATAGAGTGTACGGTATCGGTTAAGCTTAAGTCCGCGTCTATTCCACAAAGTGCAGTTCTTTCACCGCCTCTAGGAAGCTGCTGACCGAAACGCTGCCATCCTCGCTCTATTGATATCGCCAAAACAAACTGTTACATATTGACGAGCCCGCTCGAACATGGCGTTGAACTTGCCTATCTTGTACTTGAAGCCGATGTTCTCGAAGATGAGCTTGATCTCCTCCTTGCTTCTGGGGGCCTTGAAGTCCTCCTCGGTGACGCCGAACTCCATGTAAGACGAGGGGAAGAGCAGGTCGACTGCCCCCGGCTCGTTGCCGTAGTTCTGATGGTCGGCGATCGACATCTTTGCCTTCTTGGGTATATCCGTGCGAATGGTGGGCACGCCGAAAATTCGCTTCTCGTCTCCTGGCCTTCTGATGCCGTTGGTGCAGTTGAGCTTGGTACATTTGCCTAGGTCCTTGTCAGGCTCAATCTCAGTCTTGGACGCTGGATCGCCGTAGATACACAATGCCGCGTTCCATGCGTCGTCGTCGCCCGGCCTCTTAATCTTGGCACCAAAGACCTTGGTGGGGTCCGCGGATTGGCCCAGGTTCTTCGGCTTCCCCAGCTCGTCCTTTGTGACCTCTATGTAGTCCTCAACGGTCTTCTGAAGAACGCGAGTCTGGGGGAAGTTGGTCTCGAAGCGTTCAGGCTGGACACACTTGGCGGCGCCATTGATCTCCCGCTCCTCGACGTAGCCGAACCGGTGCTTCGACTTGTCCACGGGCCAATTATACCCCCGCTCCTTCTGCTGCCCGGGGGCGAAGTCGCCGTGGGTCTTCAGGTACTGCGCCGCCACCTCTGGCGCCTCATGCTTCTCGCCGTTCTCCGGGAACAGCACGTCCTTTGCCGATTCGCCTACGAGAAGCGTGCGTTATTTAAAAGTGGGAAGTACTGCCGATGGTCTTGACGCCGTAACGGAAGTCTTCCTGCTGGACCTTGGAGGGCATGACGTAGTTCCTCGGCATGGGCTTTCCCAGCGGCTCGCGCTTGTGGGTGGCGTACTTGGCCTCGTTGAGGTCGTTGGCGTACTCCGCCAGCTTGCTCATGGGCGGGTACTTGATGGTGGTGGGCACGTGCTCCGAGTCCGCGGTCTTCTTCCCGAACACAAAGTTCTCGGCCGGATGCGGGTCGTTGACTATCCCGTAGTGGATCTGCCGTACTCCGGGCCGCTCGTTGAACGACTTGCGGTACTTCTTTATGTGCTCCGGAGTGGAAACCTGTGTGGGGGTTAGAGAAGGGAACGGTTACTCGGGGGTCGACTGGCGGATCGATGCAAATTGCAGCCGATTCGTCCTTAAGCGCTGTCACCTTCCCTGCCTATTTGAGGTCAGAACAAGAAGAGTACGGCTCTGATCTTCGGGATGGGATCCATGAACTTCCCCTCGTTTGACATTTATTCAATTTCTTAAATTAATTATTCTAGTGAAACCTGGAGCATCATTACACACAGTTGCATATAGTATAGGGATTTAAAGTCGCCGGATCCTTATACCCACTGCCATAATGCACTCATAAGATGGATACTAATATCGTAACGCATATCGCGGACACGATGGAGCGCAAGCCAATATCGAGTTTGCGTTAAAACTTGTAATAGTGTCTTTCCGGCAGTCCCGACGTCTGCTTCGCGCTTCCGGAGGCCGAATACTGCGACCGCTGGGGCTCGGCCGAGTAGGTGGGATACTTCGACAGGTAGCCGGAGCCAGAGCCGGTGGCCGCGGGCTCCTCGTACTTCTTGTAGCTGAGCTTCTGGTCGCGCTGGTAGAAATTCTTCGTCAGCATCGCCGGCTTATATCTCTGGGAATCCTCCTCACGGACCTGGTCCTCTTCCAGTCCACGGGCTATATCGTTCGCGTCCTCCCCATAATCTCTGCCAACATCGGGCTGGTCCATGTACTGAGGAGAAGGACTGCCGGTTTCTCCCGTCTTCTTTATGGGCGACACCTTGCTCGAGCCAAAGGCTGGCTCTTGCCCTTTTTGCGGGGACCCAGCGTTGCCAAACACGTAGTGAGTGCAGAGACGGATCAGGTCAGATCCAACAGATTCCTTCGCCTTAGGGTAGCTGGCAATGCTGGAACTGAGTGTGGAGTCGAGGTCATCAATGTCGCCGTTTATTTCGTCGAATGTAGCCTGGAACTCGGACGCGGGCATCTGTTGAGCCTCCTTTGGCGGTTCCTGTTCCACGTTCTCGGCCTCAGGGGGGCTGGAGACCTCCGCTGCGGGAGCCTCAGCGGCCGGCTGCTGTCCCGGCTCGCTTTCGCCAACAACGTTCTGCGGCTCGGGCGGACTTCCGGAGGCGAGGTCGTCAACTGCCATCTGTTTGTTGACTTCCTCGGAGTCGGGGCTGCCCTGCTTGGCAAGGAAGTCGTAGTTTTCCTGGGCAGGCTGACCCTCGGCGGGAGCAGGCTGCTGCTGTTCCTCCGCGGCGTAAGGCTGCTGGCCCGCGTCCTCTGGCTGGAGGTCCGCGCCCGTCTCTTTAGATTCGGCTGCTTCCATTTTGATTATTTGAGTAAGAGATATGGCAATAGAATCTATGCAGAAATATATACAGGAACATATCGTTATAGCAATAGTGGACCCGTATAATAGATTCGTGTGCTGTCCAGCGATAGTATAATGGACCCGCCACACACACACTTATATTAAAATAGCTCGGGCTCTAGCCGCGATGGGAATAATGTGCAGTTTGTTGGGGTAAAGCGTGAGGTGTGCATGCTTATTCGCTCTCCTTCTTCTTCAGACGGGCGCCGCCGTTGGTGATCTTCACGTTGAGCTCCTTGGCGCGCTCCACGATGATCTTGCGGGTGCGGGCGGAAACTGCGTGGGCAACCTCGCCAATGAACTCGCGGTTGTGCATGAGCAGCAGCTCGATGTCCTTGGCGCTTGTGATCACGAACTTCTTCAGTCCGTTCGCCAGCATGAATCTGGTCTTGTGGTTGGAGCCGTAGCCAGACTTGGGCATGCGGACAGTGCCTTTGAGTTTCCTGCGCACTCTGTTGTCTATGCCCTTAGGCTTCCTCCAGCTCGGCTATTTTCCGTGTAATCGGCTCGCTGTGTACCTTGACCTTCTGGACGCGGTCGGACTGGAACCTGCGGACCTTGAGCATGCGCTTCTTCACGATCTTCAGCTTGTTGATTCCCTTTACAGTCATGGCTTCTGCACCTCTATTCTTAATATTTATATTCCAGTCTCCACAATATATCAACGCAGATAAGATACTCGCCTCGCATATCGCCGTACGTATGATTGTGCTCCGCCTTATCCATCCAGCGCAGTCTGTATGTGTCCTGTGTCTGCGCGTGCGCGTT
>JARLFX010000018.1 GCA_031296355.1 Acidobacteriaceae bacterium | reverse complement strand
TGGCTTTCTCCAGCAACTGCTCCACCGGTATGCGATCGCTGAGGCCCAGGTCACTGAGCGCCGTGTCCAGCTCTTCGCGGTTCGGAGCTTTGCCGTGCCAGCCGGCCTGGTTCTCCATAAAGCTCACGCCTTTGCCTTTAACGGTGTCAGCAAGAATCACCGTCGGCTTGCCCACGGTCATACGGGCCTTTGCGAAAGCCCGCACCAGCTCTCCCATCTCGTGCCCGTCCGCCTCAAGAACCTCCCAGCCGAACGCCGCGTATTTTTCACCCAGCGGCTCAACCTGCATCACGTCTTTGACACAGCCATCAATCTGCAGCCGATTGCAGTCGATCACGGCAATCATGTTGTCCAGGTGGTAGTGTCCGGCCTCCATTGCGGCCTCCCACACCTGTCCCTCCTGCTGTTCCCCGTCGCCCATCAGGCAAAAAACCTTATGGTCCTTGCCTTCGTGCCGTGTGTGATCGATGCGCGCCGCCAGCGCCATGCCCACCGCGACACTCAGTCCCTGCCCCAGCGATCCTGAAGAGACCTCCACGCCCGGCAGCCTCAGCCAGTGCGGATGCCCCTGGAACGGTGAGTAGAGTTTGCGCAGCGTCACCACCTCATCAAGAGGGAAGAATCCCGCGAAACCCAGGCTCACATAGAGTGCCGGCGCCTTGTGGCCCGCCGACCACACAATGCGGTCCCGATCCGCCCACAAAGGATTCTTCGGATCGTGATCGGCAACGTAAAGATAAAGGGCCGCGGCAATGTCCATGATGGAGAGCGTGCTGCCTGAGTGCCCTGACCCCGCCGCGCACAGCGCAACCAGATCGTACCCGCGCATTAGATTTGCCGCGTCGCGCAATTCATCCAGCGAATAACTCCGGATCACCTGTCCGGTTGCAGAGTCTCTGAGGGCCATATCCTTCTCCTATCTAAATCCAGCTACAAGTTCTTCTAAATACCGCGCCCACATTGGGCACCTATTCAACTCGGGTACCCACCAATGATCGGGTGCCCCACCTTCGGTGAGTCTTTGCTTTTGCGCCTATTGCTTCGGCAAATAAATACCAACAACCTTTGGGTGCCCCATCCTCGCCACGTCTTTGTTTTTGTGGCTAGGGTGGGGTAGCACGAAGACAGTATTTATTTGCCGGACCCATAAGGTGGGATGCGACAACACCCGCTGTCAAACGCTCATAAATTTTCCTTAGCCCACTTGTCAATCCTCATCAGCGCCTCTTCAAGATTCTTCAGCGAATTGGCCACGCTGAAGCGTAGATACCCTTCGCCGTACTGGCCGAACGCATTTCCCGAAAGCGCCGCTACACCCGTCTGTTCCAGCAGTGCATCCGCCAGCGGCTTCGACTGCCATCCCGTCCCCGTAATGTTCGGGAACACATAGAACGCGCCCTTCGGCATGCGGCAACTGAAGCCCTTGATCCGGTTCAGCCCATCCACAAACACCCGCGACCGGTGCTGGAACTCCGCGCACATGCGCCCTACTGCACTCTGGTCGCCGCGCAGCGCTTCAATCCCGGCCCTCTGCGTAAAACTCGCCGTGCACGAATTGGAGTTGGTCATCAGCCGCGTAATCTGCGCCGCCAGGTCGGCCCTCATCACTCCGTAGCCCATGCGCCAGCCCGTCATCGCGTAGGTTTTCGAGAACCCATCCAGCAGAATCGTCCGCTCCTGCATACCCGCGACTTTCATGATTGAGAACGGCTCGCCCTCAAACTGCAGCCGCCGATAGATCTCGTCTGAAAGCACCATGATGTTCCGATCGCCGATCGTCCGCGCAATCTGCTCAATGTCCTCGCGTTCCAGCACGCCACCCGTAGGGTTCTGCGGAGAGTTCAGAATGATCAGTTTCGTCCGACCCGTAATCAGCGCAGCCAGCTCGCGAACGTCGAGCGCGAAATCGCGCTCCTCGTGCAGTTGAATGGGCACGGCCTTCCCGCCCACGTAATTGATCATTGACTCGTAAATCGGAAATCCAGGATTGGGATAGATGACCTCGTCGCCTTCATCGATCAGCGCCAACAGTGTGAAAAAGATGATCGGTTTTCCGCCCGGCACCACCACCACTTCATCCGG
>JARLFX010000137.1 GCA_031296355.1 Acidobacteriaceae bacterium | reverse complement strand
GAGAAGCGCCGCGCCCTCCGCCACTGGCAGATGTACATGCGGCTTGACCCCGTCGGCCCCTGGGCCGGCCACGCCAAAGCCCAGGCCCGCAAGATCATGAACGGCGAACGCCTCCGCATCGTCACCCGCCACGGTCGCATCATGCAGCACGTCGTCAACGGCTAGATCCCGCTCTTTTTCACCTAACGCAACAACGGCTCCGGTTCTCCGGAGCCGTTCTCGTTGCTGTGCGATGCTCTGCCTTTACGGAGTAGCTTTAGCCGGTGCAGGCTTTGCTGCCGGTGCCGCAGCCGCCTTCGGCTTAGGCTTCCAGTAATCCGGGTCCGCCTTGATCCATTCGTCAGAAGGATAGCTCTGGTGTGGATTGACGGCAAACAGTTCGCTGTCTGACGATTCCACCGCTGCGGCCAGGAGTTCATCCAGTTTCTTCAGCCCGTCCTTGCCCATCGCGTCGCTGAACTTCTTATCCTCAAGAAATCCGTGATCGATCTCGCTCAGCGTGGGATGCGAAGTGAGCACCAGGTACGTGCCATCCGCACCGCCATACGCAAGCCGGTACATGCCCCAGTGGACGGTGGTGTCCGCCTTGTCGTAGCCGGCCTTCACCATCTTCACCAGCTCTGACCACTCTTTCCCGTGCCCCGGGCGCACACGGTACGTCGTGGCCTCCAGGTAGCGCATGTGGCCAATGTCATTCACGCTCTTGTAGCTCAGATCATTGAGCTCGATAAGAATGGACTGGTCCGTTGAATCCAGCAGATCACCGTCCGCCACCGTAGCATGCTCCAGCGCCGCGGAGAGCACACCGTTCTTCTGCATCGCCAGATTATCTTTCTCCATCGCGTCGAAAGAATCGTAACGCATCAGATAGATGGCCCGGCTCTTGCCGGAGAGCGAATTCAGCGCAATGTAGTGCGTGGGCCACTTGGCACGCGCCATGGCCTGCACAAACGCGCCTTCGCTCTTATCGTGAAGCCCGCCCCCTTTGCCCGGCTTAGGGTATTCACGAATCACTTGAAGCACGCTCGGTGTTGTTGCGGTGGACGACTGCGCCAGGGCATAAGACCCTGACGTTAAGACAAGCGAACATCCCAAAACAAGTTGGCTGAACCGTTTCATTGTGCGTATACCTTTCGGGGAACGAATTGAACTAAAGGTGTAGCAATAGATTGTTGGATAGATACTGTGCAAAACAGAGCCGGAGAAGTAGGATCAATCGCCCATACAGCCGCCGGATAAGGATTCCAGCCCGAGCAAAAGTCCTTTGCAACAAAACATGACATCCATGCAAAGCCATCAACAACAGTGCAGCTTATAGTGCCTGCCTGAGCGGCTCCGGTCAACAGGATTCGCAAACTTCCCTACTCCGCCTTCTGGCCCTCACCCGCCGAAACTACTACACTAGTGGTTGGACCTCTCTCCACATGTCTTCCCATATCAAACACGCCCGCTGGATGATTCCCTTCCTCGGCTTCGCCTGCGCTGTCGGCGTCTCCAGCATCTACTACAACCAGCCCCTTCTGCTGGAGATGGCGAAAAGCTTCCACATCGTCCCCGGCCACACAGGTTTCGTCTCCGTCGCCACGCTGGTTGGCTATGCACTCGGCCTCTTTCTGCTGGTTCCTCTGGGCGACGTCACTGAGCGCCGCGCGCTGATGATGCGCATGTTCGCCGCCGTCTCCATCGCCCTCTTTGCCACCGCCGCCGCGCCCAACTTCCCCCTGCTTCTGGTCGCCAGCGCCGCAGTCGGCCTCTTCGCATCCGTCACCCACGTCGTCCTTCCCATCGCGCCATCGCTCGCCAGCGACGACCAGCGCGGACGCGCCATCGGCACCGTCATGACCGGCCTTCTGCTCGGCATCCTCCTCGCCCGCACCTTCGCCGGCTGGATCAGCGCCGCCAGCCACTGGCGCATCGTCTTCGTCGTCGCCGGCGTCATCAATCTCGCCTTCGTTCCCCTCGTGTGGAAGGTCATGCCCCTCCTGGAACCCACCGCGCCCATCGCCTACGGCCAGGCCCTGCGCTCTCTCTGGACGCTCTTCCGCACCCAGCCCCTGCTGCGCGAATCCTCCTTCATCGGCAGCCTTGTCTTCGCGTCCTTCAGCACCTTCTGGACCACGCTCGTCTTCCTGCTCGGCAGCCCGCACTACCACCTCGGCCCCGGAGTCGCCGGCAGCTTCGGCATCCTCGGCGCCACCGGCGCGCTCATCGCCCCCTTCGCCGGCCGCTATACTGACCGCCGCGGTTCGCGCTATGTCGTCGGATACGGCCTCACCACCCTCGCCACCTCGTACTTCATTCTCTGGATCTTCGGCTATCACATGGCCGGATTGATCGTGGGCGTCATCATCCTCGACCTCGGCGCACAGGCCACCCAGATCGCCAACCAGACCCGCATCTTCGGCATCGATTCCGCCGCCCGCAGCCGCCTCAATACCGTCTACATGACCATCTACTTCGCCGGCGCATCCCTCGGCTCGGCCCTGGCTTCACTCGCATGGGTACACTATGAATGGCGTGGCGTCTGCGTGCTTGCTCTCTTTTTCATTTCGATGGCCGGCCTCGTCCACATCTTCAGCCCCCGTACCCCCGTCGCGCAGGCGCACCTCGAACGCGCCGACGCTGTCCTCGAAGCCTGAACGCACCAACCGCCCTGCAACTTGCACGCTTTGAAATCGCACCACCGCTCTGCCGATAGTCTTATCACGCACCTGCGTAGCGCACCCCCTGACGGTGGTGCAGGAGTTTCACCATGATGGACAAGCCCGGTCCGCCGATAACCGTCGACGGACACGCACAGCATCCTGCACCACCGCCCAGCCGCTTCCTCGCGCGGCAACCCATCGTCAACGCACGCGGTGGCATCCTCGGCTACGAACTTCTCTTCCGCGAAGGCATGGAAAACTCCTTCAGCGGCGAACCCAACTACGCCACCCGCCAGATACTCGATCACTGCGCATTCATCGGCCTCTCCTCCCTCACGCAAAAGGGCCTGGCCTTTGTGAACTGCACCCGCGAAGCTCTGGTCGATGGCCTGGTCACGCTTCTTCCCGCCACCAGCACCGTGCTCGAAATTCTGGAGACGGTAGAGCCAGACGCTGAGTTGGTCGATGCCTGCATCGGGCTGCATGCCATGGGCTATGCAATTGCGCTCGATGATTTTGTGCCGCAGGAAGCCATGCTGCCTCTGGTCGAACTCGCCAGTTACATCAAGGTCGATTTCCGCGCCGCCGACGCCGCCCAGCGCCGCACCATCCGCACCCTGGTACAGGGCAGCCCTGCCACCCTCATCGCCGAAAAATTAGAGACCCCGCACGACTTCGCCCAGGCGCAGGCAGAGGGCTTCACCTATTTTCAGGGATACTTTTTCAGCCGCCCCACCATGATCGCCCACCCAGCATTTCCACCCGCCCCATCGGCCACCCCCAGCTACCTGTAAAGCCAGCAACCAGCTAAATGTAAATGATGCGGAAATGGTGGGCGAGGCAGGGCTCGAACCTGCAACCACCGGCTTAGAAGACGGAAGCGTTGGTTTCGAAGCCGATTGCTCTATCCATCCATCTATTGCTACCCTTGTGCCCTCCTGTCCCACCACACTCGCGTCACATATTAGCGCCCTTGAAAAGTGATAGCTGCAGGACTCATCGGCCCAAGCTCCCGCAGCACATCCTCCGCGAGGCGGATCTTGGTTTGTGCGATTCGCCCTGAACGAGAAGCTGCTCTCAACATTGCCGTCAATTCGAAAGAACTCCAAAAGATTTTCTTGTTCTTCCTATCCTTTGCGATATCTAACTTGTCTTGCTGTGACAATCGTCTCTTTTCACCAAGCAGTATCTTCGCAATTATCTGAAGGCTGTTCACTGGGCTTGACTTTACACCCGAGGACTTCCTGCTAAGAAGATCTAGGCTCTTCGCAGGATCAACAGCTAAATAAGCCTCAGCGAGATTCTCGACATCTCGATTCCTCCTGTTCTCACTTAGAAGCTGGTCCAAACGGCTCTTAGCCTCTTCAATCTTTCCCATAGCTGCCAGTATCTGCGTTGGAAGGAGTTGTCCCGTAGTTTCATCTTCCCGATCAATTGAGCGAAACCTTTCAATTTCTCCGAATGCTTCGCCTAGCTTGCCGACTAAATAATAGGCGCGACTTAATCCCGAATAGAGATCGGCATCCCTATCATTGAGTCGCAAAGCCTGTAAATAAAAGTCGACTGCACTATCCCCGTCAAGAACATCTAGGGACGCACCACCTAAGAGTTCGAAGACCATCCCCCTCTTCCGATCTGCAGCTGGAAGAATATTAAGAGCAACTTTGAAGATGCGAACCGCTTCTACAGGATTTCCTTCGAATTGCAAGAGATGCCCTTTTGCTATCAAAGCATCAAAATAGCCCGGACTGATCTCAAGTGCTTTATTGAGATCGTCAATAGGACGCCTTTTCCCTTTAGGATTCCATAGAGTCTCAAAGCGAAAGCGTGCTAGCAATGCGAACTCATTGCTCAACTCGCATTGCTTATCGACAAAAGCTCTAAACTCTTGAAGTGCATTCGGAATACTCGCCTTCCGATCAGACATCACAGAAAGACTGGGCCTGTAAGCAATATTGGGTAAGTATTGCCAATACTCTTCGTTCTTCGGTCGAAGCGCGAGGAGCTTCTGATACTTGCTAAGCGAGTCAGTTGCTATGTCCGACGTTCTCGACCTGAGGGAGTTCCACATTGTTAGCGGGTCAGCAGCATTCTGAGAGCGAAGACGCAATGCTAAACCCTCATAATCGCTTAGAACGGCTAGCCGCAGATTTGTGGACCGAGATTGAGAAATAATTGATTCACCAAAGCTCAGTCCCCCATCAAAGGAAATCTGGCTAAGTGTCTGGGAAGAAAATATAGATTTTGCCTTTTCATACCATTTAGTCGCTGCTGAATCCAGGAATGGCCACGCAGGCGTAATTACTGGAATAACGGGAGTTGGACTGCCCGTCTCATCGGCCGACTTTATACTCTTGTAAACTGATTCAATACCATCCAGATTTTGATCATTCAGTCGAAAGAGCAGTACGACGCAGTCTGGAAGTTGTCTCACACAAATACCACCAACATCGCTATAGCCAGTCAGTGAATCAACCAAAACATAATCGTATGCCGGCTTTAGATCCAAGATCATCTGCTTAAGCCGATTGATAAATTCAAATCCGTATGCATCTTCATACAGTTCTTTCCAATTGATTGCCTCTAGACGAGCTTGATATGTGGAATTAAAAAGCCCAGCCGGAAGGATATCGATATTGGGGAATTGAGTCTTGTGAATATATGAGCTTATGGAGTCGATTCGCGCTTCCGAGATAAATGTCTGAACAAAGTCGACTATGCCTAGCGCATCATTGTGTTCCTCCATACCAAAGACCTTGTGAAGACCGGGTGCATTCAGGTCAAAGTCTATTGTTAGAACTCGCGCGGGTTCAGTGGGATGGTTGGCCAAGAGCCAAGCGACATTTGCCAATGCCAAACTTCGACCTACCCCGCCTTTGTAAGAATAGAAAGTAGCGAACATTATCTGAGTCCTGGAAGTGGCTTGGGTGAAGAGTTGTTGGATAATTTGAGGGCTGAGCGGTATTCCGTGCTTGGGCGCAGTCGTCTACCGTGTTCAGGCCAAGAACGGCAACTAGGTATTGTGAATGTGCGACTATTTCGCACTGGCGGCTTGAGAAGAGCCACGATGTCTATCGCGCCTTTATCCAAACTTGCTTGTACGATTGACAACAAAATGGCGATCGGCCTAATTGGTCGGATGACGTTATTCGAATTTTCCCAACTATAAACAGATTGGCGAGTAGATCTGAGAAAGGTCGCAAATTCGTTCACGCTCATTCCAAGGCGCTCTCGTAGTTTGCGGATTTCCTCAGGTGTAGGCGTTCTAAGTGGATCAAGCTCTAGAAGCAGATCATTCCAGCGGCGTAGTTCCTTAGCTGGAAAATAGATGGCACCACAGTTTTCGCATACCCGCAGATGGGCTATGGGTATCGTAAGTTCTACTCCACTCACCTTTGCACGATAATTGATTATGTCCCGTGGAACAATTAGCCCTTCATGGCATGTATCACATTTTGGCTCAGTCATAATTAACCTCATCGCATTTGATGGAGATAAAGCGGTAGGTGAGTTCACCGCAACAACGGACAATCTTTCCGACGGTGTATATCGGTCTCCCACACGATGCTTTTCCGACGATTGTGTATTTCTTGTTTCCAACGCTTTCGCAGAATTCGTCGGCGTCAGTCTTTAAGACGGTGCCACTAGCGATGCTGGCCTCTATATCCTCTGGACTGAAATCATTGTTCTCGACTCCCACTACTGCATGGCTCGACAGTTCATAATTTAATTCAGCGACAAGGGTGCAAATGAGCCTAATACCGCCAGCCCTTCGCGACTTGTCAATGGTTGGACACACTGCGAGAATATTACGCTGCTTGTCTAATATTTGACAAGCGGTGATTGCAGAGAGGTCGGGGCTATAGATAGCTCATTCGTGATTCCTCAAGATAGGCAATCAGTCGGAGATCCTACAGATTATCCCCATAGTCCCATTGCGGCCATTTGCTACCCATTTTATGGGTTTTCTGCAAGTTACTGATGTAATTGGTGGGCGAGGCAGGGCTCGAACCTGCAACCACCGGCTTAGAAGGCCGGTGCTCTATCCAATTGAGCTACTCGCCCGCGACTTTCATTCTAGCCGACGCAGCCCTCAGACCGTAGCATCACGGTCAGCGCATCCAGCGCCGCATCCCAGTTCGCCTGTGCATCCACCCGGTCCTGCCCAATCGCGTAGAGAAATACGGTGATGGCATAGCCATCCTCACCCTCTGCAATGCACCGTCGCAAAGTGAACTCAAGCAACGCCACCGGATGGCCGGTGTGCCCTGCAGGCCGCATCGCCGTCCGCGTCAGCCGAAGCAGCAGCTCCCGGTGCTGCGCCAGAGAGACAAAGCACAGAGCATCGCGACTATACACGTCAATGTACGAGCCGATACCCGCCTGCCCGAAACGCGCATCGCGAGCCAGTTCCAGGTCAAACGCAACTGCTTCCAGGTCCTCTTCGTCCAGCCGCCAGCAATCGCACTTCGCCGTTGCCCACGGCGAATCCGCCGCGTTTAACTGCTGCAACGCACGCGCCAGCGCGGGCTGATGGTGCGCCTCCGGTATCTCCAATACGCGCTCCGGCTGCCGGCGCAGATCCACGTAGGTCACATGGCCCGCATCGTCCTGCCACGGCACCACCAGCACCGGTGAATCTGCTGCCAGCGCAATCGCCCAACTGGCCTGAAACGCAGAGTTGTTGTGAGAAACGGAAAACATGGAGTGTGTGTGAGTGTACAGGTGAAATCAGTTGTGTGGATAGGCCCCGCCCGCGGCGTGCTCCTTCCGGCTCTCCTCTATCGTATGGACAAGCGGGACAGCAGCAGACTTAGCATCTTTATCCTGCCTAAACCGAAAAAAGCGGGCACGGCGCGTAGAGAAAATACGCGCACGCACCCGCCTGATACCTGCCGGCTCGAACTACTCCACCGCAACGGGCGAGAGATCTTCGTCCCAATGCTCTTGCGTAACCTCCCAGCGGCGGGCTTCATTCTTCTGGTAGTCCGCCCAGTCCGGGAAGAGCTTGTGCAGAAGTTCCGGGCTGTCCCCGGTAATCTGCGCAACCTTATCGCGCCACACAATCTGCAGCTCATAATCCCATGCAGGCGACAGATGATGACGGTCGCGCTTATAGAGCGTGATGCTCTTGATATAGCCCTCCTGCTGTAGCGACTTCAGGATAGGGTAGTGATAGTTCTCGTAGAGATTGAACCACTCCTGCTGGTGGCCGGCAGTGATCTTGTAGTACGCCTGCGAGGTGCGCGGGCCGCCGTTGTTGTCACGTTGCGCGTGCAGACTGGTGGATGCAAAACCCGCAAGCAGCAGCGCGATGAAAGTGATGCGAAATAATTTCTTCATGTATTCCCTCCTGAGGAATGGTTAGTAGTGCAACTTCAACGAAAACTGCAGTTGGCGCGGATCAAAGGCCTGTGAGATCTTGCCGAAGGAACCAGAGCCGTACGTATCCGTGCTAGGGTTGGGGTTGTAGAAATTAGGATGGTTGGCAAGATTGAAGGCTTCCGCGCGGAAGTTCAACTTGACGCTGTGATGGATGGGAAAAGTACGGGCAATCGCAACGTCGGCTTCCGTGTAGCCGGGTCCCTGGATGGCATTGCGGCTTTCATTACCGAAGTTCCCGGTACCGGCCGCAGCAAACGCAGGGTTCGTGGTGGTGTTGAACCACTGCGATACGCTATGTGGCGCATTCTGATTGGGGTTGTGAGCTACATTTGGACGGTCGGCATTTTCACCGGTGTAGCTATTGTCCGTTCCGTAGTAGACGGTGAAGGGACGGCCAGTCTGCCACTGGATGATGCCGGAGAGTTGCCACCCCCCAGCCAGATACGAGCCGACGCCGTGCGTCAGGTACTTCCCCTTCGCGCCGAACGGAAGATCGTAGACCGGGCTGATCACCAGGCGGTGGCGAACATCGAAGTCAGAAAGCCCGCGCTCACTATGCGGAGCGTAAGAGTTCTGCGGAAGCGCCTTCGATGAATCGCTGCTGGAATCGCTGCCGCCGGGACCCTCGTCGATGGAGCGGCCGTAGGTGTAAGCGACAAGATAAGACAAGCCGTTCGCATAGTTCTGCTGCAGCTTGGCCTGAAGCGAGTGGTAATGTGAGTTCCCTTCGGTCTGCAGGTAGGTCACGTTGCCGAAGGTGAGACCCGCGTAGGGCGTCTGGTAAGGACGGCGTGCATTGAGCGTCCCCGTTCCACCCGGACCCAGCACGGCCTGGTTGATGTTGACCTCAGTGGGCAGCTTGGTCCCCTTCGAGCCCACGTAGGTCACTTCGAGCAGCGCAGAGCGCGAGAGCGCCCGCTGCACCCCAAGGCTCCATTCATCCACATACGGCGTGGCATAGTTTGGATCAATCCCCGTCGCTGTACGCGAGCCAGGAGCATTAGTCGACGGAAAAGGATTCGAGAGCGTGAGCAGTGAAGAGCTGGTTGCACTGAAAAGCTGCGGATTGCGCACGGGATACTGGCTCAGCACACTGACGAACTGCTGCAGCAGAACCGGCACGTTGTAGAAGATGCCAAAGCCGCCACGCACAACCGTGGAACTGTTATGCGTGGGCTGCCAGGCAAATCCAAGACGTGGCCCGAAGTTGTTGAAATCACCCTTGTAGAGCGCAGTCGATGCACCATTCGCTCCGGCAAGTGTGATGGTTCCGTTCGCTGCGTTGAAGCCGGAAAGATTGTTGGAGTAATCGCGCAGTGGTGAATCGTACTCCCAGCGCAGGCCAAGGTTGAAGGTCAGGTACGGACGGTACTGCCAGTCATCCTGCCCAAAGAACGCCACGTTATTGTGGTATGGGCGCATGGTGGGTGCGCCGGGTTCGCGCTGCGTGGTGTGCGGCACACCGAGCAGCAGATCGGCAAAGGAGTATCCGCTGCCGCCGCCGGTGAAGGAGAGCGCACCGCGGCCGTAGTAAACCGTAGCGTCAATGGAGTCAGCACGGCGGATGTCTGCACCCACCGCAAGAGTATGGTGGCCGTGCGTATAATGCAGCACGTCAATGAACTGATAGGTGTTGTCGAAGCGCTGCTGCGGCATGTTGTATGCACCGCCGAGCGCGCCGAAGCCCGTTACCGTGGTAAGCGGCAGGCCGGTATTGTTCTGGAAGTCTCCGGCAGACGCTCCGGGAATACCGGCGAAGTTGGCATTTGTATCCTGCTGTATGCCCGACTGGCGGAAACGCTGGAAGTTCAGACGCACTTCATTCAGCAGGTTAGGGCGGAAGACGTGCGTTTCAGAGATCACAGCGAGCTGCACTGTGAGACCGTCTCTGCAACCAAAGCCGGGAATGAAATTATTCGAATTGCACTGGTTGTTTGTGGGGACGAAGGTTGGATCGTCCAGATAGTTGTAATTGACGAAGAGCGAGTCCTTCGGCGAGAAGGTATGGTCCACCTTCACCGCAAACTCATTCATCTGCTCCGTGCTGGTTACTGAGAAGTTGTAATTGTTGCCCGGCGCTACAGTCGCCGCTGTCGGCTGGGTTGCCCGGGGATAGAAACTGGCCAGTGCAACGCCCAGTGAGCTGAGATATTGATTATCAATCACGTTAGGCGTGGAGAAATCCAAACCTGTATAAGGATTTTTTACATGAATCGGCGTTGGCAGATTCAACAAGCTACGGAAGTCGTAGACGCCGGGAGCAGCAATGCCAGCCATTGCATCCGTGGGAACAGTAGAGAGCGCGATAACCTGCTGCTTGAGTTGAAGTGCCTCGTAGTTCGCGAAGAAGAATGTTTTATCGTGCTGGATGGGGCCGCCGATAGTACCGCCGAACTGGTTGCGATGGTACGGCGGACGTGCCGATCCGGCGGGATTGAAGTAGTTGTCGGCATCGAAGTGCTGGTTGCGAACATACTCAAAGAGATCGCCGTGAAAATTATTCGTTCCAGACTTGGTAACCACTACAACCTGACCGCCAGAGGTGCGTCCGTACTCAGCAGAGTAGATACCCGTAAGCACCTTGAATTCCAGAATGGATTCGACGCTGGGGCGATAGCTTGGGCCATTGATGGCTTCGTCGTTATCATCGACGCCATTCAGCGAGAAGCTGTTCCATGTCTCCTTGGAACCGGCGACATTGAAGCCGCCCCGGTATCCGAGCGTAGAGTTCTGCGCAGGCAGGGTCACGCCCGGAGCAAGCAACGCCAGAGAATAAAAACTGCGCGTGTTCAGCGGTAGCTCCGAAACCTCGCGGTTATCAATCACGGCGCCAACCGAAGATGATTGCGTATCGGTCAACGCCGCTTCGCTGGAGACCTGGATCGTCTCGGTAGTCTGACCGACCTTCAAAACAAAATTGGTACGAGCGCGTTGATCGACCTGAAGAACAACGCCTGTCTGTGAGATGGTCTGGAAGCCGTTGGCTGCCGCAGTCACTTCGTATATCGCGGGAGGCAGTTGAACGACTTCATATTCACCGTGAGCGGTGGTGATGACGGTATGGGTGATGCCGGTCGCGGTGTTCCGCACGGTGACCTTTGCATTCGCGATGGCTGCGCCGGAGAGATCCTGGACATAACCTGTAAGCGATGCAGTCGGCGTCTGGGCAAAGAGCGTCGGGGCCAATAGGAGCAATAATACAAGGAGTTTCTTCACGAATAGACCTATCTGCCGCTTGATGAGCCGCGGCCAGGCCACGCAGATGCAAACATAGGTTTGCAAATAGCAGGCCACGGCGAGCAACAACTCGTCAGCGACTATTTAGAAATTGTGTGGAGGGATAGGGGAATGTCCCGCGGATACTACGCGCAGGTTAGCAACAACAACAACGGAAGGATGAACGCGAATAGGAAGTGCTGTTCATGGGTTTATTTATAACACAGATTTTAAAGCGGTCAAATCTCACCGCCTACTATTGTCTACGGACAAGCACGTGAAACCAGTGCCCATTCATTGCCTTTTCTTTATTTGTCATTCCGAAGCGAAGCGCGCGGAATCTGCTTCTCGTCTTTGCTTTTGCTGTTGCTGGGTGCCCCATTCATCACGCGGCCTCATGCGGGATGAGTGGGGCATCGTCGCGCAGCGGCGATGCCCCCGCCCATCTTCCCGTCACCACCACTCCCCACCTCCGTCATTCCGACCGAAGCATCGCGGCCTCTTGCGATGCGCAGCGGAGGAACCTGCATGCACAACCGCCCGCGCCACCCATATTGCCAAAAAGCTCCCGCTGCACAGATGCGGGTGCCCCAGGTCTCGCTTCTGAGACCTGGGAAATCGTCGCGCAGCGGCGACCGCCTTTGCTTTTTCTTTCTTTGTCATTCCGCAGCGCAGCGGAGGAATCTGCTTCGCGCCTTTGCCTTTGCTTTTGCCGTTGTTCGGATTAAGCCTCCGGCTTCAGCCGGGGGAGTGCGGACTTTAGTCCGCACGGAAAAGCCCGCGCCGTCAGGCGCGCTCCTTGCTGCCGCAGGCCAAAGCGGAGCCGCAGGCGCAGCGAGCCTTTCTCCCCACGCCGCCACACGGAACCCGTAGCGTCCATAGAGCAGTCATGCACTATCCATGTAATCACCGTGCCTCATCCATGAGCTGTCCACAAACCGTCCATGAAAAAACACGAAAAACCAAACTTTATTCAGAAAGTTTGGCGTAGTTTCCATCCAAAATCGCTACAATTAATGCAGGAAGTAAATTCTCAAACGCACTGGCGAAGACTATAACCCTTTGCGAATGAAATATTTACCAATAAACATCCTGTTTTCAAATATTTAGCCGCAGTCGCATAGGCTAAGTACCTGCAAACAAGATATTTAGCATTTCAGGTGGGGGAGGGGAGGTACCCTACTCCATCACAGTCTGCAGAAATTTCAGCGTGGTGTATTCCGCCCAGTAGCCATCGTCATCCACTGAGGGATTTGCATCCCCGAGAAACGCGCAATGTCCGCCATGCGGTGTTTCCACCAGGATCGTATTGGCATTGTCCTGTAGCCGCTCACAGGTCTCCGGCAGCAGACGAATGAAAGGGTCATCGAGCGCATGCAGTACCATGGTCGGCACCGGCACACGGTCCACCACGGCTGAAGCGGAAGATCGCGCATAGTAATCGTCCGCCCCCGTAAAGCCCATGTAATACGCGGTGATCTGCTCATCAAATTCGCGGATAGAGTGCAGGTTGTAGAGCCGCGCAGCGGAATAAATATCCGGATACAAGGCGACTTTGTGCAGATAGTGACGGCTCAACGCGCGCATGAATCGCCACTCGTAGCCACGATTGATAGTGCGATGCAACATGTCCGCGCTGGCTGCCAGATCGGCCGCCGGCGACACCGCAACCGCAGCGCGAATCTCCGGCATAGGATCGTCGCCCAGTTCCCCGGCGAGCTTCAGCACCATATTCCCGCCCATGGAATAGCCGATGATCGCGATGTCGCGTACGCCACGAGTACGCACGAAATGCTTCGCCACCGCGCGCACATCGCTCGACAGTCCGGAGTGGTAGAGCGTAGGGCAGATGGTATCCGGATCGATCAACGCGGATCCTGGCTGGAAGATATCTTCCGGCCGCTCGCCGTCCCAGTAGCGTGCGCCGCCGCAGTTGCGCATGTTCATGCGAACAATGTTCCAGCCCGCGCGCCACAGTTTATTGGCATTACCCACCACATACTGCGAACGTGCCGAGCCCTCCAGCCCATGCACGATCACCGCCATAGGCCGCTGTGCCCGCACCTCCTCCGCCTGCCAGTGGCACAGGCAGATCAGGCTGGCGGAAGTACGCGTCGCCGTAGCCGGAGCAACTTCTACCACCTCCCCCACCGGGGGGGGCAACGCATCAACCCGCGCCAGCACACTCCCCAGCACGGTTTGCAGATGGCCATTCGCAAGCAAGCGGCGTGGCGTGAAGTCCGTAAGCCAGTCGGGCCTGGTTCGAGATACGGCGACGGTTGCCATACTAGGCGCTTCCTTTCGTGCGATGCGACCCACCGGCACCCAGCACCACCCGCAACGCAACAGCCCGCAGCGCACCTGTCAGTTCTTTCAGATGCGTGAAGCAGGCAAAAACATTGTGTGCGGCGGACAGCTTCTTGAGTTTGCAGGCCGATATGCAGGCCCTATCAGATGTGCCAAAGCAAACGCACGACTTCGCAAGGGAAGAAGTGGCAAGCTGAAAACCGGGCTGTGAGCGCGGGGTCACTAAGGGCGCTGTGGGAGAGGATTGGGGCGGCTAGTGGGGTTCGAACCCACGACATCCGCTGCCACAGAGCGGCGTTCTGCCACTGAACTATAGCCGCCGTATTGAGATAATTGTAACATCGCAGCCGGTAGAGTCCTACCTTGCGAACCCAGCCATGCAGACACCCAGGCCACAGCCCGAAATCCTGCTTCCCCGACCCGGGGGTGGGAGGCGCTTATTCGACGACGAGAATCTGGATCTGCTATCGCATGTACTGGAAGACTGTTTTCGCATTCCGGGTACAAGTATCCGCTTTGGCATTGACGGCATTATCGGCCTGATTCCGGGGCTGGGCGACATCATCACCGGGCTGGCGGCATGCATTATCGTAGTGGCCGCATGGTTCCGCGGCGTTCCGTACATTACGCTCGTGCGCATGCTGGTAAATGTAGCAATTGACATAGTGATCGGCGCCATACCGTTCATCGGCGATGTGTTTGACATTGCATGGAAGGCAAACCGTCGGAATTACAAGCTGCTGACCCGCCATCTAGCTGAGCCCCATCACCATACCTGGCGCGACTGG
>JARLFX010000136.1 GCA_031296355.1 Acidobacteriaceae bacterium | reverse complement strand
GTTCGAAGCGCAACCAGATCGTCCTGATTGAAAAGCGCCGGCCGTGGCCCCACAAAACTCAAATCGCCTGCAAGAATACTGAACAACTGAGGCAACTCATCAAGGCTTGTCCTGCGAAGGAAACTGCCAATCGGCGTAAGGTACCTGGAAGAATTGGCGAGCAAATGAGTAGCGACTTGAGGGGTATCGATCCGCATGCTGCGAAACTTCGGCATGCGAAAGATGCGATTGTTCTTCCCTATGCGGCTTGACCAGTGAATGACCGGCCCTCTGGAAGTCGCCTTGATGAGCAGCGCAAAGACGAGAAACAGCGGCAACAACAGAATCGATAAAGCCAGGGCCGCCATCATATCGAAGACTCGCTTTGTTGTTTTCAATGGGATTATCCGTGCCACCCGCAGTACCTTTACCTGATGATGCTGAGTGCGGCTGCTGTCAGGCCTAGTTGAGACATGAACTGGGTCGTCTGCAGCAGTTCGCCCATCTTGGAGGAGACGCGAAGTTTCTCGGGCACAACGACGGCGTCTCCGGGTTCGAGTTTCAAACTTTGAAATCCGCCATGCATATGAAGATTGCGGGCTTGCCGGCTGACGACCGTTCCGTCCGCCCGGATCACGAATATCCGTTTTTGGTCGGCATCGCGCGTGGCGCCACCGGCGTCGTTCAGATATTTGATAAGCTGCTTTTCCGGCTCGTAGCGGAAAGCGTTCGCGTTGTACACCGCCCCCGCCACCTGGACCGTGCTGAGCCGCGGCGGAATGTAGAAGGCATCTCCATCTTCAAGCGGGAAATCCGGAATATCGGCAATGGCGGCAGAATCGTGCTTCATATTCAAAACCACCCTGCCCGTAGCTTCGATCGCCGTAATATTGGCCAGAGCCGCCTGGTGCATGACGAACTGTGCCTGCTGGTCCGCGCCGCTCTGTCCGGCCTGCGGCATTGCGTTCGAGTACCTGGTGGTCAATTCCCTTTGCATCTGTGCGGCCGACTGCCGCAACTGTGTCTCCTGGGCCTTGCGCGTGGATACGCGCGTAAAGACCGCTGCGTAGAGATAAGAGTGCGGTGTCAGTCCTCCGGCCTTTTCCACCACATCCCTCAAGGTATCGCCCGGATTCACGCGGTAGATGCCCGGCGCGTTCACCTCTCCACCGACGCGCACAAAGGACGCGTGCTTTTCCATCGGCAGCTCAAGATCGGCGCGCGAGAAGATCGTCACCACGTCTCCAGGCTTCAGGATCTGATTGTCTGCCGAGGCCGGATTGTCGATAGCGCTGGCCAAGCGAAATGGGATCAGCCGCGTACTTAGGTCGTGCTCATCGAGGCGTTCGATCAACGCGTATTCCCAGTTGATCTCGGCGCTGTTCTGGCCAATGGCGGCCACCGTTCTTGAACTCGCCGCGTCCGGCTGACTGGTGCGCGGGTTTCCCATAATATCGGTCTGCCGGTCGACTGCCGCATCCGTACGCGGATTGCCTGCTGCATCCGTGCGCGGGTTGCTGGCCGCATCCGTGCGTTGGTTGCCGACCGCATCTGTGCGCAGGTTGGCTTGCGCGTCGGTGAGAGAGTTGCCGGACGCATCCGCAGTCCTGATGGCAAAGGGGCGATTGGATCCTGGCTCCACCAGATGGTTCTGCTTGTTCCAGTAGTCGCGTGTAATCAAAAATGCGCGGGAAGGAATCAAATCCGAGACGCGCATCCCTTCCTTCCATGCGTAGAGACCGGGTTCGGAAACACTGCCGCGAAGGGTGATTGCGTTGGCAAATTTCGGCGAGAGCGGGAAGACTCTCAACAAGTCTCCATCCTTCACCGGGTGTGTTCGTCCCTCCGCATCCAGCGCGAACTCGGCGACCGTGCGGCTGCTGTGGCTTTCAATCCGCTCCAGCACTGCGCGTTCGGCATCAGCCAGGCTCGTCATGCCGCCGGCGTCTTCCAGAATGGCTCCGACCGTGGATTCCCCCTTCAGTTCGTAGATGCCAGGCTGGTTCACATCGCCGCTGATGGCAATTTGCGGGCCAATTGAAGGAATAAAGAGGATATCGCCGGGCAGCAGGCGGACGTCGTGGGATTTGTCGCCCCGGCGAATGAGGTCGTAGAGATCGAACTCGCTGAGGGTTTTGCCGCCGCGCCGCAGTTGAATGCGGCGCATGGTTCCGGTAGCCGACGGCCCGCCGGAGGTAAACAGCGCATCCACCAGCGTGCTCATGGAGCTGACCGTATAGGCGCCTGGTTGCCTGGCGTCGCCCAGAACATAGATTTGAATGGAGCGAAGCCGGCCCAAAGCAACATTCAGATGAAAGTCCTTGAACATGGCGCCGATGGCCGAATGCAAGTACGCATCCGCTTGCGCGTAGCTCAGGCCAGCCACGGCCAATGTGCCGACCGTCGGCAGATTGATTTGCCCGTTCCTGTCCACTGTTACGCTGGCGTCCAGATCAATCTTTCCCCATGCCCGAATCAGGAGTTGGTCGCCAGGCCCCAACATATAATCCGCCGGCACGGCGACATTCTCCACGGGCGCAAACGTCGTCGGAGCTTCGTCAAACAGTTGGCGGCCATACACCGGAAGCCGGCGTCCGGTGGCATCCTCGGCGTACTGCTCGAACTCGGACTTTGTGGTAAGCGGCCCTACAATCCGCGTGAAGTGTGGCGCGGGGACGCGTCCTTCGTCGGTGCGATTCGCCGCTGTCCCAAGGGTTCTGGCTTCCCGCGTTGTATATTCGCCAGTCTGATCCGGCACCTGCGTAGGAGATTGCTCGCTGACGCCGGCCGAAGACTGGGTGTTTTGCCGAGCCGGCTGCATATCCACATTAGGTGTCGTCAATACGGATTGGCCAGCACAGAGCGTGGCCGAAAAAAGTAGAAGGAGAGAGTGTGTCTTGATCATAGAAATGGATCTGCTCTTGAATTCAAGGTGACGGTTGAATGAAATCGTTTGAGAACAATCGGCGTGCCGAACGGCATGTCGTGACAGGGCGATCGACTGCTCAGTGGGCGGAGCCTCTGACCGCGGACAATTCAGAAAGCCTCTCATAGTTCGCCTTCTTGGGCGCCAGCACGTCGAGCCAGAACGCAGTGTAAGCGCGCTCCGCCGACCGGCTGTCGGCATACGGAGCCTTCTCCGACGGCGTGTGCCTGGAGAGCCAGGGATGAACCAGCACCATGGTCGTCATGGCCGCGGTGATCATGGTTGGATCCAGGTTGCGGACCCGCCCG
>JARLFX010000017.1 GCA_031296355.1 Acidobacteriaceae bacterium | reverse complement strand
GATGGCGCTCGGCTTCGCCCTCACCCGTGCCAGCCTCTTCGCCTGGCGCCTGCCGGAGCTGCAGTATCTGCAGTTCCCCTGGCGGCTGCTCGCCCTGCTCGGAGCCCTATGCGGCGTGCTTCTGGCACTTGCCGTTCGCGGTCGCAGAAACACGCTGCTAACCGCCGCCATTCTGCTACCCTTTGCCCTGGTTCCGCCTGCGTGGCATCAGTTCCATATCGCCAGCATCTACGACGATCAACCCGCGGCCCAGCTCGCCTACTTCCGCAGCGGCTATGGGGTGCCGCCGTTTGACGAATACACCCCCCGCACCGCGAACACCGCTGCGCTTCAGGACTCCGTCAATCCCTACTGGATCACTGATAATCCGCAGAGCCTGAGCCGCCATGATCAGGGTGCAAACGGCAGCATCGACTTCAACACCAGCCAGAGCTTCCATATCTCCGCGCCGCACGCCGCCTTCCTGGTCATCCGCCTGCGCAACTATCCCGGCTGGCAGACACGCGTAAACGGCATCGCTCCCCACCTGGTGCCGCGGCCAGACGGCTATCTCGCCATGCCCCTGCCAACAGGCGACGTCACCGTGGCCGTGCGCTACCGCATCATGCCCGATGCCCTCCTCGGCCTGCTGATTTCGCTGCTTGCGCTCACCCTCTTTCTCTATCTGCGGCGCAGTGCCCGCCACGGCGTCATGAACCCTCTCGCCATCCCCGTTCCCCAGCCCTCCCCCTTTCTTCCCGGAGCCCTCCCCACCTAATCAGTCCCCGGTCATTTATCATGGTTGACGATGCCGATTCAGACACAGAGCACCGTCCAGGAGATTCGCAAAGCCGGCATGGAACTTGCCGACGCCGCGCTTGAGCGCCTTCTGCCCACCGCCGACACCCAGCCGCTCTCCATCCACCGCGCCATGCGCCACAGCGTCTTTGCCGGCGGCAAACGCCTGCGCCCCCTGCTCTGCATGGAAGCCGCCCGCATGATCGCCGGCACGGACGCTATCCCCGCCGGAGTAGCAGACCTCGGCGCAGCCATTGAGATGCTGCACACCTACTCCCTCATTCACGACGATCTGCCCGCGCTCGACAACGACGATCTCCGCCGCGGCAAGCCCACCTGCCACGTGGTCTACGGCGAAGCCATCGCCATCCTCGCGGGCGATGCCCTGCAAACCCTCGCTTTTGAAACCCTCTCCACCCTGAAGTGCCCTGCCCCGCAGACCGTCAGCATTGTGCGCGAGATTGCCATTGCAGTCGGCACCGGCGTCAGCAGCGACCGCCCCGGCATGATCGGCGGCCAGGTGATGGACATCGAAGGCGAACAGCAGAAGCCCACCGCCGAACTCGTAGAAACCATTCACCGCGCCAAGACCGGTGCGCTCATCACCGTCTGCATCGTCGCTGGCGGCATCTTTGCTGGGGCCGCCCCAGCCGATATCGAGCGCCTGCGCATCTTCGGCCAGAAGGCCGGGCTCGCCTTCCAGATCGTCGATGACGTGCTCGACATGACGCAGGACTCCGCCCAGCTCGGCAAGACCGCCGGCAAAGACACCGCCAGCGACAAAGCCACCTGGCCCGCCGTCTTCGGCCTCGAACGCTCGCAGCACGACGCCGAGCGTCTCATCACCGAAGCCTTCGACGAGCTAGCCCCCTATGGCGCAGCCGCCGAAACACTGAAGTCCCTCGCCGGCTACCTCGTCCAGCGCAAGAATTGATTTTGAAGATTTGTCATCCTGAGTGAGCGTAGCGAGCCGAAGGACCTGCTTCTCGCTTTTTTTGTTTTGTCATTCTGAGCGCAGCGAAGAATCTGCTTTTCGCTGACTCGCTGACTCGCTGACCTGCTGACTCGCTGCCCTGCTAACTCGCTGCTCTCCATGCTCACCGAATCCCAAATCCGCGACGCGCTCCGTGACTGCTACGATCCTGAGATCGCGTTAAACATCGTCGACCTCGGCCTCGTCTACCGCATCACCCTCGCGGAAGACGCAGACGCCCCCGGCATCGTCCCGAAGCAGAAGGTCGCCATCGAGCTCACCCTCACCTCGCCCAACTGCCCCGCTCACGCGCAAATCTCCGCGCAGATACAGAACCGCCTCGCCGGCATCCAGGGCATCAGCAAAAGCACAGTAGAGATGGTGTGGGACCCGAAGTGGTCACCGGAGCGCATCAGCGAAGCCGGACGTAAGCAGCTCGGCATCTGACCTGCCTATACTCTGGGTGCCCCATATCTACGCAGTTTCATCGCGGAGATGTGGGATAGCCTCGCAAAGCGAGGGCCGCGCGACGCGCGCAAATCTCTCTCAATCAATTATTCCAAGTGGCCAAACAAAACCTCAAGCCCTCTTCCGCAGCGCTCCCAAAAACTCCCCCACCCCCAGCGTATTCAGCACGTCATCCTTCGTCAGCCACGCCCTGCGCATCTGCGTCACGCCAAACCGCATCTTGTCCATGTCTGCGATGGCGTGTGCGTCCGTATTCACCACAAACTTGCAGCCGTACTCTTTCGCCAGCCGCAGATTCCTGTCGCTCAGGTCCAGCCGCGCCGGAGCAGCATTATGCTCCACCGCCACGCCTAGCTCCGCCGCACGCTTCAGCACCGCATCCAGGTTCACGGCATACGCCTCGCGCTTCAGCACCTTGCGCCCCGTCGGATGTCCCAGCACGCGCGTGTAAGGATTCTCCAACGCCTTCAGAATCCGCGCCGTCATCTGCTCCACCGGCTGCGCGAACAACGTGTGCACACTCGCAATCACCACGTCGAGCTGCGCCAGTGTCTCATCCGCCAAATCCAGCTCGCCGTCCGCAAGAATATCCACTTCTACGCCTGAGAAGATGCGGATGCGTCCCTCCAGCTCCTTCTCCACTTCGCGAACGCGCTTCGCATGCGCCACGGCTCGCTTGTCGTCCATGCCGTTCGTCATCGCCAGATTCTTCGAGTGATCGGTGATGGCGATGTACTCGTACCCGCGCGCGATTGCCGCCTCCGCCATCTCGCGGATCGTCTGCGTTCCGTCGCTCTCCACCGTATGCATGTGGATGTCGCCGCGCAGGTCGGTCTGCGCGATCAGCTCCGGCAGCTTGTGCGCCAGCGCAAGCTCCAGTTCGCCTGCGTTCTCGCGCATCTCCGGCGGAATCCAGTCCATCCCCAGCGCGTGATAGATGCTCTCCTCCGTCTCCGCTGCCACAATCGAATCATCTTCCACGCTCGCCAGCGCATACTCGCTCAGCGTGTAGCCCAGCTTCAGCGCGCGCTGCCGCACCGCAATGCCGTGCATCTTCGATCCGGTGAAATATTGCAGCGCCGCGCCGTAGCTCGCCTTCGGCAGCAGCCGCACATCCACCTGCATGCCGTTGCGCAGCGCAAAACTCACCTTGTTCTGCCCCTTCGCCATCAGGTTGGCGATCATCGGCAGCGCCGCCACATGCTCCACCGCCGCGCTCACCACCTCCGGCTCGCACGCGGGCCCAGTCACCAATAAATCCAGGTCGCCAACAGATTCCTTGCCCCGCCGCACCGAGCCCGCGGGCGTCACCGTCTCAATCCCCGGAAACTCCAGTATCAGCGCGCCAATCCGCTTCGCCGCCTCATCCGCTTCGTCAATTCGGAATGAGCTGGCATTGCGGCGATAATCTTCGATGCCCTTCAGCAGCTTCTGCACCTGCTTCTCGCCGAAGCGCGGCAGAGTCGTCAGCTTGCCCTCTTTCGCCGCTATCTCCAGTGCATCGATATCCGCCACGCCCAGCGCTTCCCACACCAGCCCAACGGTCTTCGGCCCCATCCCCGGCAGCTTCAGCAACTCCAGCATGCTTGGGCGATACGTCTTCAGCAGCTCCTCGCGCACCTCCATCGTCCCGGTCTTCACCAGGTCAATGATGTTCGCCGCCATGCCCTTGCCGATGCCGGCAATCGCCAGCAACTGCTTCGGCTCGTCCACCATGGCAGCGAGCGGTTGGGTCTGTTGTTCTACGGATTCGGCGGCGCGCCGGTACGAACGAATACGAAACGGGTCGGCGCCGCTGATCTCCAGCAGCGCCGCCGTTTCATCCAGAATCGTAGCTATCGTGATGTTATCCATGGTCGGCAGCAGGCTTCGCTATTGTACGAAACAACCGGGAATCCACGCCGAAGAAACTCAGGCGCTACTCCTTCAGCCGCCACGTTGCGCACCTGTGCTGGCGCGCGCAGCCTTATCAGGCTGTAGTCTCAGGTGTCGAAGGAGTCTCAGCCGCCCGCACCACCTGATCGGCCTGCGGCCCCTTCGCCCCTTCAACGATGTCAAACTCCACATCGTCGCCCTCTTTCAGGCTCTTGTAGCCTTCCAGCTGGATGGCACTGTAGTGGACAAAAACATCCGGCCCATCATCCCGTCCGATGAAGCCGAAACCTTTTGCGTTATTGAACCACTTCACTTTGCCCTTGTATTGTGCCACGTTCGTTCCCCTTTATTGCTTCGTGATCTGGTCAGCCCAAAATACAAAATGCAGCCACTGCGCCGCATGATGGTTTGACGCAAAACAGCACCCATTGGGTTTTCCGCAAAATCCCCGGTTTGCCTATCGGATGCCATGAAATTCTGTTACATCCCCTCAACTTCCCTAAACCGCTGTAAACCAAAGCGGATATTCTATTGGATGTGCCGACCTCCCTCATGGAGTCACAGAAAGTTCTCGACAGTCTGCCACAGCTGGTCTGTGCGACAGATCCCGAGGGCTCCATTACGTTTCTGAATCGCGCCTGGTACCAGTACACCGGCCGCCGTCCCGCCGCCGATCTGGAAGCACTGTGGTTTAAAACTGTGCACCCCGACGACCGCGAGCGGGTTGCTGATGCCTGGAGCAAGGGCGTTCCCACGCATCAGCCCTTTGAGCACCGCTACCGCATCCGCGCCCTAAATGGCCAATACCGCTGGTTCGATTCCCACGCCAGCCCCATCCTGGGCAAGAAGGGTGATCTGGTCGGCTGGATCTGCTCCTCGGTTGACGTGCAGGGCCGGATAGACGCCGAGCTTGCTGCCCGCATCGAGCGCGACCGCCTGAACACCGTGGTCGAAAATGTCCCCGTGGGCATCATCCTCGCAGAGGCACCCACCGGCCATGTTGTCTTTGGCAACCCAGCCGTAGAAAATATTCTGCGCCATCCTCCCACCATTGCCGAGCAAGGCAATTGGACGGCCTTTTATCCCAATGGCAGCCCCGTCGATCCAAAGGATTTTCCCCTCGCGCGCGCCATGGCCACCGGCCAGACCATAACCGGCGAAGAGTTTCTCTACCGCCGCGGCGATGGCACCTTCGGCTGGGTTCGCATCACCGCCTCGCCCATCACCGATGACGCGGGCCGTACCATCGCCGGCATCGCCGCCATCGCCGATATCGATCAGGAAAAGCTGATGCTTGAGCGCACCCTCGCCGCCGAGAGCCGCTTCCACCAGCTCATTGAGGCCAGCTTCGTTGGCATGCAGATCGTCGATTCAGACGGCATCGTCAACTACATGAATCCCGTCCTGCGCCGCATGCTCGGTTACACGCTCACTGAGATTACCGGCGGCCATCTTCATCGCCGGCGTCTCACTCCGCCGGAGTTCTCCGCTCTCGATCTTCGCGTTGAAAATGAGTTGCGCCGCAACGGCACCTGCGAGCCTTACGAAACCACCTACCTCTCCAAAAATAATGCGCGCATCCCCGTGCTCACGGCCAGCACTCTCATGCGTACTGAAACTGGCACTGGAACTGAAGTCGCCAGCTTCGTCTTCGATCTCACCAGCGCCAAGCGCGCGGAATCCGCACTGCTGCAGTCGGAAAAACTTGCCGTCGCGGGCCGCCTAGCCGCATCCATTTCACACGAGATCAACAACCCGCTGGAAGCCGTCACCAACCTCCTCTACATCATCGGGCTGGAACCTCTCTCACCCCAGTCAGCGCAATATCTTGAGCAGGCGCAGGCCGAGCTGGGCCGCGTCTCGCACATCGCCGCACAGACTCTGCGCTTCTACCGCCAAACCAGCAAGCCCGCGCCCATGAAGAGCAGTGACCTTACGGACTCCGTCATCTCGCTCTACCGCAGCCGCATGCACTCCGCCCACATCCATCTGGTGCTGGACCATCGTGAGCACGGCCTCATCATCGGCTACGCCAACGAACTCCGTCAGGTCCTGGCCAACCTCATCGGCAACGCGCTCGATGCCATGAACGGCATGGAGCCCCGCGTGCTCACCATCCGCTCGCGTCCCGTAACCGATTGGAGCACCGG
>JARLFX010000016.1 GCA_031296355.1 Acidobacteriaceae bacterium | reverse complement strand
GGCCGAACCAATAGGAATGACCAGCATGATGCCGAAGATCAATCCAAGTGCGACCATCCCATAGAAAGCCAATACTGCCGCGGGGTTGTAGAGCGAATAGCCAAAACAACCCGCCATAGCAACAAAGATCAGCAAATTCAGATACTGCTGCCCCTTGAACTGCACGGGTGCGCCGGCAATGACGCCCTGTAGCTTCCCGCAGGCGATCAGCGACCCCGTAGCCGTCAGCGAGCCCAGCATCACTTCCAACCCAAGCGCACTGCGAGTAAACAGCGTCATGGTGTCGGCATGCATTACGAACTCTGAAATGCCGACCAGCGCTGCTGCCGTGGCGCCAAACGCATGGGATAGCGCTGTCCGCTGCGGCATAGCCGTCATCGGAACCCAGAACGCAAAGGCCGCCCCCACCATGGAACCCAGAATCAGGCCAGCGATAATCCATCCGAAAAAATGGATGTCCTGGTGAAAGAGAGTGCCGATAATGGCAGCCGCCATGCCACCTTCCGCCAGAAACATGCCTCGGCGCGCGGTGTCAGGATGGCTAAGCCCCTTCAATCCAAAAATGAAGAGAATAGAGGCGATGAGATAGGTGAATTCAAGAAAATAATTAGGATGCTGCACGATTTGCTGCACTGCCTGAACGGGTTCGATTACTTGTGCGCCTCCTTCACCTTGAAGTCCTTGCGGAACATCTTAAGCATGCGATCTGTCAGGCCAAATCCGCTCACCACGTTGACCGTGGCGGTGAAGACAGCGACAAAGCCCATAAGCGTTGCAATGGATGCGTGAGACTGCGGACCTCCGGCGAAGAGCTTGTGCGCATTGAACTCATACGCACCAGCGATGACCAGCGAACCCACCAGCGATATGCCGGAGATAGCGTTCGTGGCCGACATCAGCGGCGTGTGCAGCAGCGGTGGAACCCGCGAAATGACCTGATAGCCCAGGAATGCGGCCAGTGCGAAGACATAGACTGAGCCGATCAGCACGAGCGGGTCCATGGGCTTCGCGGTCGCAGGTACGTCGAGTTGCATTGCAAATAAGAACAGTGAAGTCACTATTTCCTCCGTTTGCTCTAAGCGTGGGGCTGCAAAGCCGCCGCGACCCTTTCGTTCACAACCTGCCCCGCGTGTGCGACGCAGGAACCCTTGATGATCTGGTCATTCATGTCGAGGTTGAGCTCGCCATTCTTGATGAGCAGTTGCAATAAATTCGCCACGTTGCGCGAATAAAGCTGGCTGGCGTGGACCGGTACCGCAGCGGGCAAATTGAGCGGCGCAAAGATCGTGACGCCATTCACCACAATCGTCTTGCCCGGTTGCGTCAGCTCGCAATTGCCCCCGTTCGGCGCTGCCAGATCCACAATCACCGACCCGGCGCGCATGCCTTCTACCGCCTCGCGACGGATCAGCAATGGAGCTTTGCGCCCTGGAACCAGCGCCGTCGTGATGATCAGGTCCGATGTTTTGGCCTGCTTGATGATCAGTTGACGACCGCGTTCCAGCGCCTCTTCCGTCAGCTCTTTCGCATAGCCGCCCTTATCTTCGGTCTCGATACCACCCAGATCGATCTCCAGGAACTTTGCGCCAAGTGATTTCACCTGCTCGCCGGCAGCAGCGCGCACGTCGTAAGCCTCTACCACCGCGCCCAGCCTGCGTGCAGTGGCGATGGCCTGTAGACCAGCTACGCCCGCACCCAGCACCAGTACGTGCGCCGGCGGAACCGTGCCGGCAGCCGTCATCAGCATGGGAAACATGCGTGGCATCGCGTCAGCGCCTACCAGCACAGCCTTATATCCGGCCACCGTAGCCATGGAAGACAATGCATCCATAGACTGCGCACGCGTAATGCGCGGCACCAGTTCCATGGAAAACAGGGTCACACCACGACTTACAGCCGCCTGGAAAAGCGCGGGTTCATCCAGCGGACGCAGGAAGCCCACGACGGTGGCTCCCGGCTTCAGCTTGTTTTGATCTGCTGCGGTCAGGCAGTTGACCGAAGGAAACAGGTCAGCCGTAGCCAGCAGCTCTTCCCGGTTGCCAATTTTGGCTCCCGCGCTGATGTAATCTGCATCGCTGGCGCTGGCATGTTCGCCACAACCGGCTTCAATGAAGATTTCCATTCCCTGGCCGGTAAGCGTCTTGACTGCTTCCGGCATCAGCGCGACACGGGTTTCAAGGGGGGCAGTTTCTTTCAGAATTGCGATATGCAAGTGTCTTCCAATCTGCACGATCTATTTCGGGCCTGTACAACAAAACACAAAACGATCTCCGCCTCTGAAT
>JARLFX010000135.1 GCA_031296355.1 Acidobacteriaceae bacterium | reverse complement strand
CCAAAACCCCAAAACCCCAAAACCCCAAAACCCCTAGTCATAATGCCGCACGAAACAATTACCGCGGGAGTTAAGGACAGTGCGTTGGCCCAAATAAAAGAGGTATGCATGTGAGGGGTTAGGCTTATGTAGTCCTGGCCTCTGGATCTGTCTGTGCTGAGGACGACGTCGTGCTGTTGGTCTCGGTGGTGCTGCTGCTCCCCACCGAAGACCCGGCGCTGGCTTCGGACTCTGTCGCGACGCTCTCCTCCCCCTCCGACACCGAGGCAATTATGCTCTCAGTGGCCTGCTGTTAGAGCTGATAATTGATTACCTGTGAGTCTGAGGATCCGAGTTCAATGGTATACTCGGTGTCACTCTCATCTTCCAGTGCATCCTTGTCCTCGCTCTCCTTCCGGTCGTTCTTGTTGTCTTCGCCGGGCATCCTGCGAGTCTTGTAATTAGATAATGGGAATCGAAATATTTCCTTCAATAAATATCGGGCGTACAGGGCTCCCCGATGCAGGAAGATCAACACGAGCAGTCTGGCGATCGCGCTGAACTCTGGCTGTCTCAAGTACGCCGCAGAATTCGCCGGACGCGAGATTGACATTAAGGCGAACAGAGGGATCATAATGAGAAACTTGATGAAGCGAGCAAGCATGAAATTGGGCGGCGAGGCGGGAAATGGTGTAACTTTATGTGATGAGGAAGTACGTAGGAGAGGCAAATACCGAAGACGCGGTGGAGTTCATCTCCGCCATGGAGAAAATCCTGACCCCGCAGACACTGGCGAACGAATTGTGGAAGGTTCTGAACCCAATCAAATTTCTGGTGTAGCTGATCGACCTGACGATGAGCTTTACGGCGCACTTCGACCACATGAGCATGCAGTTCCAGCACCCCATCGCCGGGTTCAATCGTCTCGGAATGGTTTTACAGGAGGAGGTTGACACTGAGCAGCAAATGAGACAGTTGATGTTCGACCAGGACCTGGACGGACGGGAGGTGATGGGCCTCATCCTAGAGCGACAGCTCACCACTTTCCTTGGCAACACCCTGATCGAGGAAGTCGCAAACGAGGTGTGGAAGGGCCTCTACGATTACACGCAGAACCCGCTTCTCCCAACCTCAATGCTTTGGAAGCTGATAACGGGCTCGGTCGGACGGGGGTGGACCACGAGTACAACACGAGGCTGAAACTGTTGGGAAGGCGGATCTCGGCCATGCACACGAATCGGTACGAATTCTCTGTGTGGCGGAGCTGTACCGGCCTGCGGGTGTTGTTCGTGGGCTTCGAGTACCTCTTTCTTGCCACCGTCTTCTTCGTCTGCAAATTTATCTTGAAGGACGCGTTCAACAAGATTGGCAACATATATTCTGCCTCAAACTATGGGGAGACTTCGCGGCGGATCAACGGGAAGTGTGCCTGGAGCAGGCGAGGCGGGCGAGGAATTATCTCGATACTGATAGGGTCGAGCAGGATATTCACTGTGCCGCTGTTCCAGGCGCTCACAGGTCGCTGTTGCTCCGTGTTCAATGTGGACTGGACGCTCAACCTCGTCGTCTCCATGCTTTTCATATACATTCCCACTACCGGCGAAGATCAGCTGGGCATGGAGCATATCACGATGGACGGGGACGAGCTCATTAAGAAGGTCGAGGATATGAAGGACGATTCCTACACATCAATACTAACTGCAGTAACGGTGTTCTGCCTGTCCATACGGCTAACCTACATGCTGCGCTTCACCGACTTCCTTGGCCCGCTGATCACGACCCTGAAGTCGATGGTGAGGAAGATCCTGGAGTTCGGCATCTTTTACTTCGTCGTGCTCTTCGTCTTCGCGCTCTCCGCCAGCCTTCTCTTCTCCTCTGATGACCCCGCCTTCTCGCGCATTGACTATATAGTGCTGATATTGTTCCAGAGCTCAATCGGAGTGTTCGACCTGAACCCGCCGGACACATACGCTGTGGAGGGGAAGGTGTTCTACGTGGTCTTCGTGTTCGTGGTAAATATACTCCTGCTGAGCTTCGTCGTGGCCGTGCTCGACGAGATTTACGCGATCATGTCCCTCTCCCCCAAGAACAACTGCAGCAGGTACCAGGAGCTGCTCGCGCTGAGGGAACAATAGAAGCCGCACCATGAGTATCAGTTCATGTCTCCTCATACTACATACACACTTATTATGAATATACCCATAGTGATAGTTAATAACATGCACTACACCAATGACGCGATACTGCTTGATGCTATGCAGCGATAGTATCTTATGCACGTTCGTTGCGGCTTGGGGTTTTGGGGTTTTGGGGTTTTGGGGTTTTGGGGTTTTGGGGT
>JARLFX010000015.1 GCA_031296355.1 Acidobacteriaceae bacterium | reverse complement strand
TGCCCGGCTTCCCGAAGATCAGATCAAGCGCGTTTATCCAAGGCTGCGATGGCAGATCATGGAATCCACATTTATTGGATATGCCATCTTCTACCTCGTCAGAAACAATCTCCCCGTTGTCTCTAAAGAAATAGGCCAATCTCTTGGCTACAGCAAAGGTCAAATCGGAGACCTGCTCGCCGTTACGGCAATCTCCTACGGCGTCGGCAAGTTCCTCATGGGTGCGTGGTCCGATCGCAGCAACCCGCGCTACTTCATGCCGCTCGGATTGATCTTTACAGCTCTCTGCAATTTTGCCTTTGCGTCTGCAAGCAGCTATCCGGTTCACATGACCCTCTGGGCTCTCAACGGTCTCGCGCAAAGCATGGGATGGGCCCCTTGCGGCCGTTCCCTGGGCCACTGGTACAGCCTCAGCGAGAGGGGCACCAAGTTTGCCTTCTGGAACGTCGCCCAAAATCTTGGCGGAGGACTCACTGGCCTCGTCGTTGCCTACAGCACATCGCTGCTCGGATGGCGATCGGCATTTTATGTCCCTGGAATTTTGGCGATCATCTGTGCGCTCTATCTCCTCGTCAGGCTCCGGGACACCCCGCAGTCGGTCGGCCTTCCGCCCATAGAGGAGTATCGCAACGACTATCCGGCCGGCAACCACGCAGACACTGAAGCGGAACTTGGCACACGCGATTTGTTGGTCAATTACATCCTGAAGAATCGCTATGTGTGGCTATTCGCGGGTGCAAACTTCTTCACCTATATCGCCAGATACAGCATGCTCGACTGGGGCCCCACTTACCTCAAAGAGGTCAAACACGCCAGCCTCGGTCAGGGCGGCATCAGCACGGCCGCTCTCGAGTTCTCTGCCATCTTCAGCAGCATCGCCGTTGGCTGGCTATCCGACAAACTCGGCGGGCGACGTGGAATGATCAGCCTGCTCTGCATGATCCCCGTTTTTCTCGCCTACCTCGGCATCATCTATAGCCCCGATAACAAGCTGTGGCTTGACCTTGTACTCTTCGGCGTCATCGGCTTCTTCGTCTATCCAACAATCCTGTTGTTAGTCGTCAGCGCGCTCGACTTCACCTCAAAAAAGGCAGTCGGCACGGCTGCCGGTCTTATCGGCCTCTTCGGCTACCTCGGACGCGTGGTCGAAGGAAAAGGCATTGGCGTCCTGGCCGAGCGATACGGCTGGAACACTGCGCTCTTTGCGGTACTAGCGGCCACCTTCATGGCCATCGTTCTCCTTTCATTGTCCTGGAAGCTTTCGCCGCGCGATGCTAAGGCGATTCAATCGAGAAACTCTTGACGCCTGCGGCACGGGGATTGACTTGGACCTGCACAGTGTTAAAGACTGAGTGTCGATAGTTGACATCTGCGACAGAGAGCGTGTGCCGTGTTTGATGAGGACAAGGTCAAGGGGGATGGGCTTGTGCGCCAGGGCGCATCCAGGCGACTGCTTCGCCAGCCCTCCATCAAAGACATTGCACGGCTCGCGCGTGTATCGCACCCCACCGTATCTCGCGCTCTGCAAAACAGCCCCCTGGTCAACGCCAAGACCGCCGAGCGTATTCGGAAAATCGCGAATGAGTCCGGCTATCGCGCCAGCGCAGTTGCACGCGGACTCGTAACCCGGCGGACGCGCACCATCGGACTTGTGGTTACAACCATCGCCGATCCCTTTACCAGTGAGGTCGTGTCGGGAATCGAACAAGCCGCCAACGATCATGGCTACTGCGTTTTCTTGGCTGACTCCAACGCCGATCCTGAGCGCGAAAAGAAAATCGTCCAATCGTTCGCCGAGCAGCGTGTGGATGGCATCATCGTAACCTCATCCCGCGTCGGCGCCTTGTATCTTCCGCTCTTGTCGGAAATGATGGTGCCCATCGTGCTCGTCAACGATCAGCACCCCGGAGCCTTTGTCCACTCCGTCATGATCTCCAATCAGGAAGGAAGCCGCGCAATCGCCGAACACCTGATCGGGCTGGGACATCGGCGCATCGCTTACATCGGCGACCTGTTCGGTTATCAATCGGATGTGGAACGCCATGCCGGTTACAGAGAGGCCCTCGATGCGGCAAAGATTCCACAGCTGCCTGAACTCGTCGTGCACGGCGACGGCAAACCCGAAGCAGCCCTGAAGGCTATGGATACGTTGCTGGCACTCGGCCGCCCCCCAACAGCGGTTTGCTGCTATAACGACATGACCGCGCTAGGGGCCATTCGCTCCATTCGCATGCACGGGCTGCATGTGCCCGACGATATTTCCATAGCCGGCTACGACGATTTGTTTCTCGCCTCCTACACTGATCCGCCATTGACCACCGTGCGTCAGCCCATGCGTCGCATGGGACAGCTCGCTATGGAGAACCTGATCAAATTGATGTCGGGGCAGGAATCAGTGGTAAGAATCAAGGTAAAGCCCGAGTTGATCGTGAGAGAGTCAACAGCAAAAGCCAGAAAGCGCAAGCCTTCAATTACCCGGCGCTGACGGTTGCAGGTCCTCCGCCAGAACGTCGTTCCGGGTGAGGCGTATATCTGAAGGAGAACGCGAAAATTATGCCAGAACATCTCATGCCGCTGCGGGTCTACTGCCAGCAAACCCCCATTATTCCCGCTATCCGCAAGGTTGAATTCTTAGACCAGGCAATCGCCGCGCATGGCAAAATCATCTATCTGCTGACCGGCGATCCGGAAAACTGCGAATCGATGTTTCACAAAATTCTTGCTGCGGACAAGCTCCCTATTGTTAACCTTGACCTGCTCAACGGCTTTTCGCGCGACCGGTACGCCGTCAACTATCTCAAGCGC
>JARLFX010000134.1 GCA_031296355.1 Acidobacteriaceae bacterium | reverse complement strand
TCGCGGTGGGGGTGGGCGTTCTCCTCAGTGGGGCGGCCGTGGGTGGCCCAGCGGGTGTGGCCGATGCCGTAAGTGCCGTGGATGGGGTGGAGCGCGATGGCGTGCTCGAGGTTGATGAGCTTGCCGGGGGCGCGGCGGAGTTCGAGGCCGGCGGAGGAGCCGGCGACGGCGATGCCGGCGCTGTCGTAACCGCGGTATTCGAGGCGGCGGAGACCTTCAATGATGACGGGGACGACGGGCTTGGTGCCGATGTAGCCAACGATTCCACACATAGGGATATTGTAAGGCAGTGAAGCAGCGAGTCAGCAGGTCAGCAGGTCAGCGAGCCAGCGAAGATCAAGACAACAACAAAAGCGAGGTAGCGGGCCGGCGCGATGTGCCGAGGAATTCCAAAACAGGAAAGATGATGCAGTTGGCAGAAAAACCTTGCCCCGCGAAAGGGTTGGCGGGATACTCAAGGAATTCCCCTACAAAGGAACTGGGAAGGCTCTGATGAGAAACACCGTGGCGTGTGTGGTGATCTTGAGCGTGGTAGGCGTGTGCCTGGCGCAGGATGCAACGTTGCAAACACGAGGCAAACTGCAGCCAGCGGCGACGCATGTGCGGCTGAGCGCGCCAGAGACGATGGAAGCGGCACACTCGCCCAACGCGAACGCCATCTATCAGCAGCTGCGGACGCAGGGACCAAGCGGAGAGAGCTTCAGCGTGCATGAGGTGACACTGAAGCGCGATGCGGGCGTGTTCACGCTGCACGACGGCACGGTATCACTCTACCCGGCGGTGAATGGGCGCGAGACGGGCGCAGTGTTTGTGGGGAGCGGCTCGCTGCATGTGGACCCGGCGACGGCGGCGGAGCGGCACCAACTGAAGATGGTGATGAAGACGGAGAGCTTTGACCAGAGCTTCAGCACGGCGGTGTTTGCATTTACAGACGGCACGGCGGCGGAGCTGCGCAAACAGGCAGGCGCTGCGGCACCGGCGGCCAAAGACGCGAACGGCGCAGCCAGCGAGATGACGAAGCTCTTCCGCAATGACCTGAAGTACAACCTGGAGGCGCGGCTACTGGAGGATGTGCTGCCGGGACGACAAGGCGGGTTCTTTGTGGCGAACATGAAGGGCCCCCTGTTTAGTAAACGGATCGTGTACATCGTGGATCCGGAGGGAGCCATGGGCACGGCGCCGGACGAAGTAGCCGTGCTGACGTCGTACACGGGCGGCTATGATGTGGCGCTTGGGTTCCATGCTGCGAATACAGCGGTGGATGGCAAGATGCCGTACAGCATACCCGTGCAGGATGTGCAGACAAAGATCGAATATAGCGGCGCGCTCAATGGGCAGGCGGAGACGCGGGTTGTGGCGCGGAAGGACGGGATGCAGGTGGTACGGCTAAGCTTGTTTCCGAAGCTGCGAGTCTCTGGCGTGTGGGGGCCGAAGGGGGATGCGCTGGACTTTATCCAGGAGGACAAGAACCAGGACGCGGATTTCGTGGTGATCCTGCCGCAAGCATTGAAGACGGGCGAGAGCTATGACCTGACGGCGAAATATGGCGGCAAGGACGCGGTGACATCGGTTGGAGACACGACCTATTACCTGCAGGGAGCGGCGCGGGAATCGTGGTATCCGAATATGCCGGGCAGGCTGGATAACTATGCGGACTATCACCTGGTGTTCCGCATTCCCAAAGATCTGAATGTGGTGGCTACCGGAACGCGGATGAGCGAACACAGTGAAGGTAAGCTGCTGGTATCTGAGTGGCAAACGCAGATACCGATCGCGGTAGCAGGCTTCAACATCGGAAAGTTTAAATCCGACATCTCAGAGAACAAGGAGATGAAGGTGCAGGTGCAGAGCTTTGCGAATACCGAGACGGGTTCAAGCGGGATAGGCGTAATCAGCACAACTGGAATGCTGAAGCCGGCGACATCGCAGGGCGAGGCGGCGGTGCAGATCTACACTATGTACTTCGGGCCGATCGAATACGACCATATCGCGCTGACGCAGCAACCGGATTGCACCTATGGGCAGAGCTGGCCGATGCTGGTGTACCTGCCTGCATGCTACTTCTACGATTCGACGAACAAACACCTCATGGGGCTGGATTCTATTACCGGCGATACCACGTACTGGAAGGTGGTGCTGCCGCATGAGGTGGCGCACCAGTGGTGGGGCCAGACCGTGGGGTTCGGCAGCTATCGCGACCAGTGGATGAGCGAGGGGTTCGCGGACTTCTCCGCATCGCTGTACCTGATGTACACGAACAAGAACATGGATGAGTACAAGGAGTTCTGGAAGAAAGAGAAAGAGAAGCTACTGACGCCCAACCGGATGGGCGTGCGGCCGGTGGAGAGCGGGCCGGTGACCATGGGCGGACGGGTGAATACATCGCGCTCCGGGGATGACATTTACCAACACCTGATCTATCCCAAAGGCGCATACATCCTGCACATGCTGCAGATGATCTACTGGACGCCAGATCAACAGGAGAAGCCCTTTCAGCAGGCGATGACGGCGTTTGTAAATGAGTACCGTGAGCGCTCGGCGACGACGGAGGACTTCAAAGCATCGCTGGAGAAGAGCCTGCCGCCGTGGGTGGACGTGATGGGCAACAAAAAGCTGGACTGGTTTTTTGACGAATATGTGTATGGGACACAGATTCCGCGCTACAGCATTAAATCGGACTTCACGCAGGCGGCTGGCAAGTGGAGCGTGCATGTGGTGCTGACGCAATCTGGAGTGGACAACAGTTTTGTAATGCTGGTGCCAATCTATCTTGAGCTGCAGGATAAGCGCGTGGTCCGGCTCTTGACGGCAGGCATGCAGGGTACGCATACGCTGGACCAGACGCTGAACCTGGGCGAGTTGCCGGGGACACCGAAGCGGCTCCTGCTGAATTACAACTATGACGTGCTGAGCATGGAGAACTAGGACTTATCCAACGGATAAGATTGTGCTGCTGCGGGAACCCGGGTCTCAGAAGCGAGACCCGGGGCACCCACAATCGTGGCGCGATTGGCTGTTGAGATTCTTCGCTGCGCTCAGAATGACAACAACTACAACAACCAAACAGCCGTAGCTGAGTGAGAACGGCTAGCGGGAGACGATGAGGGCGGCGCTGGCGCGAGGGATGCGGATGGGGAGGTTGTGCTTGTAGGCGATGACGGCTTGTTCGGGGCGTGGGTTCCAGACGCCGTTGGGCGTGACAGAGGCGCGGGCGAAGGTGACGTCGCGGGCATCAGGGGCGGAGGCGGCGAGGCGCAGCACGTCGCTGGGCGCGATGCCTTCGAGGTGCAGCATGACGTCGTTGGTCACATCCTTGTTGATGATGGCCACGATGGTCTTGCCGTCGGGACGCAGGGCGGCGAAGGCGGTGACGTTGGCAACTACTGACTTGGTGGAACCGGCGGGCGTGTAGAGGGGGTTGAAGTCGATGTCGAGCAGGGTGGCTCCGGCGAATTGACCAGCGAAGAGCATTCCGTAGAAGACGGGCTCGGCCACATAGTCGCTGCCGATGTGCGCGATGGGCGTGTAGAAGGGCTTGGGGTGGGGCTCATTGGGATTCTTCATGAGCAACTCGCCGGGGAGGGTGCCGCCGAGAGAGTTGGCAACGGCCTTGGCGTCGCCGCCGTGGAGATTGACTCCGGCGTAGCCGAGCGAGGCGAGGTAGAGGAGATAATCCGCCGACCAGAGCGAGGCGGCGAAGACATCTGAGACGCCGGGCTTGCCGCCGCGATAGCAGGTGTTCCCTTCCGTCATGCGAAAGGCGGTCTTGAGTTCGGCGGCGGCGGCTTTGGCGATCTCAGCAGCCTGATCGATGACTTTATCTTCTTTTGCGCCGGCGAGGATAACTGGAATCGTCATCCGGGGCGAATCGGGCGGGCCGCCGACGTAATGATGATGGGTGATGGCGGCAATCTTCGGCGGGTTGGGCGTAGACGCGATGCTGACGGAAAAGGCGGACATCCATTCGAAGTGATTGGTGACATCGGGCGCGCCAAAGGCGGCGGTGGGAACGCGCTCCATGACGGCTCGGGCCAGGGTGAGCCATTCGGGATAGAAGACGGCGGGATTCCACGTCTCACTGTTGCGGATGTGGCGGCCGAAGAGGTCAACTTCGTTGCCGATCTGGAAGTATTCGAGACGCGGGCCAAGCGTGGCGGCGACGTAGGCCGCTTCTTCCGCTACGAGCGCGGGTGAGGTAATGCCGTTGCCGAGATTGAGGCCGTAGATGCAGGTCCATCCAGTGGCGTTGAGGAACTTGCGGAGATTATCGATCGCGGCGGGCGTGATGGGATAGGCGAGGTCAGTCTGCGGCTCGCCTGGAATGCTCGCGCGCTGCGTGCGGGGCGGCTGGGTGGACGTGGGGGTGGGCTTCCACCAGGAGAATTCACTGGTATTGCCGCCGAGGCGGAGGACGCCGTTGAGGGCGAGCGCCTTGAATTGGGCGACGAGCTTCTTGTTCGCGGGCGTGAAGAATTCGGGGTCAGTGAGCTGCTGGGATTCGTAGCTGAGGCCGATGAAGTTTGCCGGAATGGTAGAGCGGCGGGTGCGCGAGACGGTGAGCTTCGTCTTGAAGGTGGGCGCGCCGGGGGGTGTGGGCATGCTGACCTGGGGTAAACGGGTGTTGGCGTGGAGACGAGCGGTGAGCGTGACGGCAGCGGCGGCGGCGAGAAATTCGCGGCGATTCTTCATGAGAGAAGGATAACGTAAAGCGGGGATTAGGAATTAGGCATGGGTAGAAAAGCAGATTCCTCCGCTGTGCCGTGGAATGACAAAAGAGGGGGGGATACGCTGCGGAATGACACAAGAACGCGGGAGTAAAAAACAGGCGCGGAGAGGGTGATCTCCGCGCCCGGATTGACAGCGAGGCACTACTGAATGGTGACGCTGATGGAGGCCGACTGGTTCAGGTTGGAGGAACCGGAAGCAGTGGCGGTGGCGGCAACGTTGACGACTACGGTGGCGTTGCCGGTGGGGGTGAAGTAGCTATTGCCGCCGCAACCGGTGACACCGAGGGCTGCGCATACCAGCAGGGCGAGCATGACCAGGCCGCGGGTAGTGGGGGCAAGTTTACGCCGGCGGAAGAACAGCAGAGCGGCGAGCATGACGCCCGGAACCCAGAGGATCTGCGATGCAGTAACCGCGGTCTTCAGGTGCGGAGCGATGGTGTAGATCTGCAGGGCGACGGTCTGCACTGCGTTGTTGCCGGTGAAGGTGATGCTAGAGGGCGTGAAGACACAGCTGGAGTAGGCAGGGAGGCCGCTACAGCTGTAGGTGGCTATGCCGGTGTATCCGCCGACCGGGGTGAAGGTGAGGGTGGCGTTGCCGACCGTGCCACGCGTGATGGTGAGCGTGGTGGGTGCAGCGGTGACGGTGTAGGTGGGTGTGATGACGACGACCGAAAGGACGGACGAGGTGGAGCCGCTGTAGAGGGTATCTCCTGAGTAGGCCGCGGTGATGCTGATGGTCTGCGCCGGAGTGAAGCTGGTGGTGAGGGTGGCAACGCCGCTGCTGTTCACCGTAGCAGCGGTACCGAGAGCAGTGGCTCCATTGTAGAAGGTGACGGTGCCGGTGGGTGTTGCCAGGCCCGTGACTCCGGTGATGGTGGCGGTGAAGGTGGCGGATGCACCGACGCCAAGCGTGGAGGTGGTGGGCGACGTCATGACGACGGCGGTGGTGGACACGGCTTTGACGACCGACACAGAGAGCGGCGCGGAGGTGATGGTGTTGTAGAGGCTATCGCCGGAGTAGACGGCGGTAATGCTGGCCGTCTGCGCTGTGGTGAAGGTGTAGCTGGCGAGCGCTGCCTTGCCGGTGCCGTCTACGGTAACGGGAGAACCAATGGCGGTGGCACCGTTGTAGAACTGCACGGTGCCGGTGGGAACTGCGTTGCCTGTGACCTTGGTGACGGTGACAGTGAAGGCAGCAGTCGTGCCAACGTACGTGCTGCCGGTTGCAGGAAGCGTCTGGGTGACGGCGCTGATGGTGGGCGTGAGCTTGCTGACGGTAAAGCTGCTGGAGACGGCGGAAGAGATGCCGTAGGTGGCAGCATCCGCTGCGTCAGGCTGCCAGTAGGAGCGCAGGGTGTAGGTGCCGGGCGAAAGCACGGTGACGGGGCCGACCTGCACCGGGGCGCCGCCGGAGATCGTGGCGGCGAAGAAGGTGTAGCCCTTGGAGGTGACATCGGTCGTGCCCTGCTTAGTGGTGGAGACGAGGTTGGGAGCGATGGGGTTGCCCACGACGATATTGCTTACCGTACCGAAGGTAGTGGCGGTGGTGAGGTAGGGATAGGTGTTTCCCTGTGGATTGGTAAAGGCTCCGGCACCACTGCGGTTGTTGCTACTGATCAGGTTCAGGTTCAACAGGAAATTGGAGACATCGATGGAGCCGATGCCGGTGACTTTGTCGTAGCCGGTGGCAACAGCAAAGCCGGTGACGCCGCCGGAGGTGAGCGAGGTGGGCCCGGGCTGGCTATTGTTGCAGATGCTCGGCGTGGCCGTAGAGCATGAGGTGACGCCAGAGGAGGCGACGGTAACATCGTGATAGATGGAGCTGTAGGCGCCTTGCACGGCGATTCCGTAGAGCAGGCCGTTGAAGGCACCCTGCTTGCCAAACTTCTGCACGATGAGAGCCATGATGCCAGCCATGCCGGGAGCGGCAGCGGAGGTTCCCTCTTCTGTGGCGAAGTGGCCGTTCTCGCAGTTGAGATTGAGGCACTGGAAGTAGCCATCGTGGCCGGAGGCGGTAAGGGAGATATCAGGCACGACACGGTTGGCATCGCTGCCGGTGAAGGAGGTGGTCTGGTAGACCGGCTTGGTGATGTATTGACTGACGCCGCCGTTACTGCCGGCGACCTGGAAGTAGCCGCCGGGATCAGTGGGCTCGTTGAAGGTTCCTTCAGGGACGTAGCTCTTGAGAGTGGAGAAGGTGGTGCCGCTGTCGGTCCAGTAGGTGGCAGGCGCGGCGACATCGCCAGCGAGGCTGGTGCCACCGACGCAGGTGGCCCAAGGGCTGGCACAGAGATAGTTGATGCCAGCGGTAGCACCGGCGGGGATGTAGGGCTTGGAGGCGTTGGGGTTCATGTTGTTCCACGCGTTGCCGCACTCGGCGCCGGAGTCGCCGGAGGAGACGAGGACGGTGATGCCTTCAGAGGCGGCGGTCTGGAAGAGGTTATTCCAGCTGGTGACAACGGATGAACCCTGGACCTGTTCACAGCCGCCGTAGCTGAGGGTCATGATGGGGTCGAGCTGGGTGTTGACGTTGTAGGAGGCGGCGGTCATGAGGGCGTTGGTGCCGCCACTGACGATGAGATCGACGAAGGCGCCGGGAGCGGTGCTCATGACGCGGTTGACATCGAGGGTCTGCTCACCCTGGTCGCCGGTGATGCCGGGGTCAGAGCCAAGTGTGGGAATGATGGTGTTGGGCTGGGCGGTGGGTTTAAGGCCCATGAGGGTCTGGAAGTCGGTGATATCTTGCGCGAGGACGCGGGAGAGCCCGATGACGGCGACGCGGACGCCGGAGCCATCGTAGCCGGCATTGTAGGAGGGCGTGAGGTCGTACTGCACGGCGAAGGTGGTGGGCGTCATGACGTGGTGGTTGGTGCCCAGGATGGTGTCAACCGAGTGATCGCCGGAGACGAGCGGCTCCGTGGCGAGGCCGCTGATGGCGGCGATGGCCGGGAGGTTCGCGGGAACGGAGGGCTCAGAGACGACGGCCATGCGAATCTCAGCGCCATCCTTTACGTGCACCCTGAAGCTGTGGAACTCGGTGCCGAAGGCGTGGGCGATGGCGGTGGAGGAACCGTTGAAGGTGATGCGGGTGCGGTCGGGGGAGACGCCTGTGACCTTCAGGCCCTGGGTGGTGAGCCAGGCGGTGACGGAGGCGACATCGCTCTGCGCAGGGCCGAACTGCTGACCGACCTGCTGGGGCGAGAGGTATTTGTGGAAGCTGGACGACGAGGCGTCGCGCTGGCCGCTGAGGAATTTGTCAAAGGCCGCCTGGCTGGCTGCGGGACGCGCGAGGACGACGGTGAGATTGGTGAGCTGGGTGTCTTTCAGGACGCCGAGATCGCCGGAGGGGTCAGCCCACCGGGGAATGTGGCCGGTGATGACCTGACGGTTTGCAGGGGGGATTTGCGAAGGCTGCGGCTGGATGGCGAGAGCGGCGGCCGTGACGAAAGACAGGCACAGGGCTGCTTTAACAGCCAGGATACGAGGGAAGAAGCGGAGCATAACGAATCCTTTGCGATCATCGCCTACCGATCATGAGTCGCCGGCAGGATAAATTTTGTGCTGATTGTGCGTAGCTTAAAGGAATCCTGAGGTTTTTGGCAAGGAAAAATTAAAAGCTCAGGGAAGGCCCTGCCGCAGCTAGCGGGCGAAGCGGTTGCCGAGGTAGACGGCGGGGGTCATGAGGAGGATGGCGATGAACTGGAGCCAGTGTTCCCTGCCAGGCGATTGCCAGAGGGACCAGCAGGCGCAGGCGAGTATGAAGAAGATAATGGCATCGGCCACGCCATGGGCGGCCTGGGGGGCGATGCGGGCGGCGACGAATCCGCCGAGGAGCGAGAAGACCACGCCGATGACGGCCGCGATGGCAATGTAGCCAGCGGGTGCGGGGTCGAGGGCATTGTGGTGGGTGTAGCGAACAAACTTCATCGCCGGAGCGAGCGCCAGTGTAGCACCGGCGAGAAAAGCGAGGATGATGCGAAGAGTCTTCATGGTAAAAACAGCAAAATTAGCGAGTCAGCAGGTCAGCAAAGACGGATGCGGCGAAGGGCTGAGCCGGAGAGAACTCCCTGCGTTTGCAGTGTACATCTTTCAATCCTGGATGACGCAGCTGATTCAGGTTCAATTTCCTTGATGGTTCGGATTGGTGGCTGCACTGAGAAGCAGATTCTTCGCTGCGCTCAGAATGACAGGGGTTAGGGTTACATGACCGCGGTTAGGGTTACATGACCGCGGCTAGGGTTACATGACGGGGTTGGGGTTATATGACGGGGTTGGGGCGTACATGACAGGGGTCAGGGCGTACAACTAGTCTTCGATTTTATAGGTGAACTCTTCGATCACTGGGTTCACCAGGACGTCGTGGATGATTCGCTCGACTTCAGTGGTCGCGGCGGTGCGGTCAAGGGTGCCGTCAAGGGTCAGCAGGAAGTATTTGCCCTGGCGGACATCGGCGACACCGCGGTAGTGCATGCGGGCAAGCGCATCGCGGACGGTCTGGCCCTGCGCATCGAGCACGGAGGTTTTCAGCGTGACGTAGACATGTGCCTTCATTGTGCTTGATTATAGATGGTACGCAGAGATCTGCGCATGGCTTCCCCGCCCCCTTCAACCTGGTACAGCGGAGCCCGTTGGGGCTAGAGCCTGATTTATTGCTCATTCCGAGGGCACCCGGGATAGCACGAAGGATGCATTTTTCATTTCGAGTCAAAACGGTAGAAAGGCACTATGACGAATTATCTGGAGTTGCCGACAGGCGATAAGACGCCTGAGGTTGTGAATGTAGTCATCGAGATTCCCGGCGAAGGCATCAACAAATATGAGTACGACAAGAAGCTGCACGTCTTCCGGCTGGACCGGAACCTGTATTCGCCGGTGCACTATCCGGGCGACTATGGATTTATCCCGAGTACGCTGAGCGAAGACGGCGATCCGCTGGATGTGCTGGTGCTGGTGGATGCACCGAGCTTCCCCGGATGCGTGATGGAAGTGCGGCCGATCGGCGTGCTGCACATGCTGGACCAGGGCGTACCGGACGAGAAGATATTGGCCGTGGGCAAGAATAATCCGCGGTACCACGATGTATGGAACTTCAGCGAAATCTATCCGCACATGCTGAAGGAGATCACCCACTTCTTCTCGATCTACAAGGATCTGGAGGGCAAGCGCGTGGAGATCAAAGGCTGGCACGACGCTTCGATGGCGCGGCAGGTGGTGGTGGATTCCATCAAGCGCTACGAAGATAACAAGCTGGCGACGGCGGCGAAGAAGTAGACGGCTTCGCGAGCAAGATAACGAAATGGGCTGCAGGAGAAGTTTCCTGCAGCCCATTTCGTTTTGGGGGCGATGCAGCGGAGTGGCAACTATTTCAGGGCTCAGGATGACGGACGGAGCGTACGCCGCGCGATGACATAGAGCACGGAGCCGGCGGCAGCGACGAGGCAGGCGAAGAGCAGAGCGGAGATGCCTGCGAAGCGTTCAGTGCGCGAGACGAAGATTGCCCAGAGGATGAGCGCGGTGGGGCCGATGCCGACGACGATGACCCCGGGCAGACCGCCGGGGACGCGGAAGGGGCGCGGCATGTGCGGCTCACTCATGCGCAGGACGACGAGCGCAACGAATTCGAGAATGAGCGAGAGGCCGTAGAGAACGAGGTCCATGGTGATGAGGCGTTCGAAGGTGAACTGCAACGCGAGCGCCCACGCGGCGGCGCAGAAGAGAATGCTGACCCAGGGCGCACCGTTGGCGAAGCGGCGGGCGAAGATGCGCGGGAGCAGGCCGTCTTCTGCCATGGCGAAGGGCAGGCGGGTGTAGGACATGGAGAGCGCGTTGAACATGCCGATGCCGGTGAGCAGACCTCCGGCGGCGACGCCGAGAGCGAGCCAGGGACCGCCGATGATCTGCGCAGCATCGGCCCATGCGCCGCTGGTGAAACGATCTGCCGGGATGCGCATGAGTGCGACGGCGGTGAGCGGAAGAATATAGGTGACGGCGACGAGCGCGGCTGCGGCGAGCATGGCGCGGGGATAGTTGTGCTGCGGATCTTCAACCTCTTGCGCGACGGTAGAGGCGTTGTCCCAGCCCATGTAGTTCCAGAGGGCGAAGAGCAGCGCGCCGGTGAGATCGGTGGCAGGAGCGCGCTCAGTAAGCAGTCCGAGGGAGTGTGCGTGGATACCGTGCCAGAGGCCGATGGCGGACATAACGGCGAAGGGCGCGAGCAGAAGCGCGAAGAAGATGACAGAGCCGGAACCGACGGAGTACGCGCCACGGAGGTTCCACGCAGCGCAGAGGGCGACGATGGCGAGTGCCCAGAGGACGCCGCGGTGGCCGGTCGTCCACGTGGGCTGGATGTGGGAGAGATAATCCACAAAGATGCGCGGGTAGATGGCCATGTCAAAGACGCTGGCGGCGAGGGAGAGCCACGCCTCCTGGAATCCCCAAAATGGGCCGAGGGCGCGACGGACCCAGGCGTAGAAACCGCCTTCGCAGGGGATGGAGGAGGCGAGCTCGCCGATCATGAGCGAGGTGGGGAGGCTCCACACAAGGGGGACGATGAGCAGGAGCAGAAGCGCGATGGTATAGCCAGCGCGACCGATGAGGTCTTCAAGGCCGAAGGGGCCGCCGGAGACCATAAAATAGGTAGCGGCAATGAGCGGCAGGAGAAGAAGTTTTCGGGCGCCACGGCGCTTTGGCATGAAGAGATGCTACACGGAGGGTTCAGGGGGAGAGAAGAATTTCCGCAGGGTAAGGCGGGGTGACGTGCAGGCTGGGGATTTGCGGGTATACTGAAAGTATCCGTGCTGGAGAGTTGGCCGAGTGGCTGAAGGCGGCGGTTTGCTAAACCGTTATAGGACCTTAAAGTTCTATCGGGGGTTCGAATCCCCCACTCTCCGCCAGACATTTTGAGTTGGGATGATTCCCTGCTCTGACGCATAGAAAAGCCCCGAGAAATCGGGGCTTTTCTACGTATGGAGGATCGGCAGAGAATCTCTCCAATAGAACTTTAGCCCTAAAAATACGCTAACTGCGGTCGGCTTTCTCGATCCAGAGAATCGAGCAGTAGCTTCAGCTATTCCCCTTTCAAAGCCGTGCGAGCGTGGGTTGAATTCAGGATGCGCTACACTGGCTATTCGCGGGCACAAGAGATTAGGCAGATCATTCCAGGTAGACGGTATCTCCCTGCTGAAAAGGCGCGAGGGTCTGGGACGCATCTCCAATCCATACCTCGTGTCCCAGCCGTTCAAGTAGTTGAACAAACCACTGGCTGTTGCCGACCGCCGCCATGCCAACCAATGTCGGCAACGGAAGCTTGCGATAAAACGGCTCGGCCTCTCCTGTCGCATGCATCAGCTTGTGCTCCAGCAGTTCGCCGCTCTCGGTATAGAGAACGGCCACCTGCTGGAAACTTGGATGAAAATCACAACCTACTATCATCATCTCGGGCTCCTTTCTCCCGCTGGACCTCGGTCTCCAAACCAACCAAAGTCTATGCGAGAGGCGTTGGAGCCTCCTCCCTTATCCAATCAGTTGCAATGAGAATGCCCTTCTTCAGTGCTATTCCCCCTAAACTCCAACACATAGCAGATGCTTAGTCCGCGACGAAGCCTACAGCATTCATGGCGGTCAATATCTCGGGATTTTGCATGAAGGTGTTCCAGACCAAGCCAGTACGATTGTTCTCTGCCATCAGAACCTGAATGCCCTGATCGATGCCTAGAATATCCGGGCCGATAAAGCCTGTGAGCGGATTGAAGACGTCCGCAAATCCGTACTGCGTCCAAACCTTAGATTTGAAATTGTTGTACAGGTTCTGTAGCGCTGTAAGCGCATCATTCGGCAGAAAAGCCAACGACCCTCCGAGTGCGTTAGGAACAATGCTTCCATCAATAGCCCCCATAGCAGGCGGACCACCCCAGACCTGGTATCCGTTGGCCGAGTCTGACGATGAAATGCCCCACAGACTTGCTGAATAGTCTACGAATTGACTATTGAGGCTGATACAAAACTGCTTATGTGCCTCGGTAGCAAGGATGGAATTGTTGAAATAGTTCGTGTACTGATCCTTCTTATTACGGAAATCAAACCAAGCGTGCGAGAACTGATGGATAAACAACGGAGCAGTACCTGTGATATAGGTGTAGCCGTCATAGGTAAGATACGGACGCTGCAACGCGTTCCATGAGGACACCGGCGCGGGATAGGTGGGCGAACCGATCCCCAATAGATAGAGCATTAGCATTTCGCAATATTTGTTATAGCGGTAAGTAATAAATCCACTCTCTGGGTACCAACCTTGTGAGTAGGTCGTTCCGCCGTTGAACATCCACTGGAAGTTAACGTTTTGATAGAAGGTGTTGACGAGCTGTGTGATAGTAGGGTCGTTGAAATAGGCGCGCGCCATGAGCATTCCGCAGAGCAGAATGGCCGTATCGCCGGAGGAGATCTCAGAGGTGCGGGCGCGAGCAAGCGTATTGATGTTGATGTAGTGATAGAGGAAGCCTTTTCCTTCCGGAGTGTTGGCCTGCGCTTTGGCCAGGGACTGCAACGTGGTGATGACTTGCTCCTTGATTGAGGCGACACTGGCGTATCCGCGACTTGCACCGATACAGAGCGCTGTGAGCCCGAACCCGGTTGCAGAGATACTACCCGCAGTGTCTGTACTGGAGCCGCCACTGATAGCGTTTGCCCGATCGCGCACGATACCGGTTGAAGCGCCTATCTCCTTCGTGAAGTATGCAAAGCCGAGCTGCTCCATCTGATCCATCAGTTGGTCGTTGGTGAGCTCTCCGGTGGGCAGAGATGTATTCCCTCCCAAGACAGTCGATGCATTAGCACAGCCGAAGAGAGAGGCTGCTGCCCCAACACCAAGAGCGGCGAGTACTTCCCTTCTATTCCAGCGGCCAAGAGTCTTTGCTTTTTTAAAGTCAATCATAAAATTTCCTGTAGCCAGTTGGCTGGGTATTCAGCGGAGCGTGATGACATCTAAACCGTTCGGTGGAATCGAAATGTCCAGAGTGTTGTTATGAATCGTATGCACTTCGGGTGGTGAGAGCTTCCCAGCATCACGCAGCATTTTGATCTGAGCCTGCGAGGGGTAGCGGGGACTTCCCATAGCTGCATACGCGGTAAGCGCGTTCGAGTGCTGATCATCTACCCGCAGTACACTGGCACGTTGCAGAAGTTTGAAGTTTTGAAGATGCAGATGAACCATCCTGGACGCGCCGCCTGCTGTGCTGACAGGAACAAGATTCCAGAGAGCCACGACTGTGTGCCCCTGCTTGTCGATCGTGACGAGAATATTGTCCGCAGAATTGGCGAGACGCGTCTGGCCAAGGCGATGCAGAAGCTCAAAGCTTACATAGGATGGTTTGGGTATGCCGCCAGCAGCCATCAACCCGAATCCACCATGAAATGGTGTTTTGACAGGGCCCTGTTCTTCAAAAACATCGCTGAATGTCCAGAAGGACATCATGGCCGTGAGGCCATCACATTCACGAATCGTATTGGCCAGAGCCGAGCCGACGTAGGTGGAATCGAGAAGCTTCAGATTACTAGAGCGGACATTGAACTCGCTCACGATAAGAGGTAAGTTTGGCCGTTGCGAGTGCAGAATCTCGTCGTGCATCTTTTGCGTGCCGCGCCAGACCATATCTTCGAGCGAGATTGATTCTTTTGTGTCCGGCCCGAATACCTTTGTGGCCTTTTCGCTGCCGTAGATGTGGCTAGAGACGAAGTCGAGAGGAATATTGTTCGCAACGGTGTGGGCAATCAAGTCGCCAATCCAGGCAGCCTGCGCCGTAGATGGTCCGCCTACGCGCAGACGCGGGTTGACGGATTTTACGTCGAGAGCGGTATGGTCATAGAGTTCAAAATAAGTTGACTGCTTCGGGTTGCCGACCCAGAAATCAATGTTGGGCTCGTTCCAGACTTCGAAGTACCACTGCGAGACTTCATCGATACCGTAACGGTCGACAAGGTGCTGCACAAATGCCTTCATGAAGGCGTCCCACTTTGCGTAGTCCTTCGGCGGAGAAACATTCTGCTTGTACCAAAAATTATGGAGCGCATCGGGATTCGAGGCCAACTTCTTCGGCATGAAGCTGAGCTCTACAAAAGGGCGTACTCCGTTATTGAGAAGACCGTCATATATCTGATCAACATAGGAAAAGTTGTAGACCGCGTTTCCCTGCTTGTCCTCGTCATAGACGCCGAGCTCATCATGGAAGATGGCATGGAAACGGACGTACTGGAAGCCAGTAATGGATTTCACATCGCGCAGATCGTTGCGATAACTCTCCCGCATGGACAATACAGCGCGCCCAGAACCGAACATCTCCTCCCAAAAGTGCGGAAAGGGCGTGGCAGCTGCGTGGGCATCCACAATAATGGTTTGGTCATGAGTGTCCTGCGCGCGTGCCGGAACAGCAGAGACACACATCACCAGCAGAAGCATCCAATTTGCAGCATTCCTTCGCATGAAGCAGTGATCCTTTCGCATTAATACCCTTGTTGCGGACGGTGACTTTAGACTCGATCGATACCTGCAAGCTTGAATGCCTGCTGTGCCTCGTTATTCGCCATGAACCAGTTCCAGACGCTCTGGTTGCGGTAGTTTTCCGCACTCAGCAGCGTGATGCCCACATCAATGCCGAGAACATCCTCTGTGGTCCAGCCATTGCCTGGATTGAAGGCATCGGCAAATCCGTAGCGACCGTAGATCTTCTTACCGTATTGACTCTTCATGGCATGAACAGCAGGGATAGAGATGTCTGGGGTCATCATGAGAGCACCAGCAGCTGCACATGGAACGACAGAGCCGTCAATCTCCTTGTGACGCGGTGGGCCGCCCCAGGCCTGATATCCGTGGGCGCTGGTAGAACTGGTGATGCCCCATATATCGCCTTTGTAGCTGGGAAAATCCTTCGCGAGATCGTTGAGACACCAGGCGCGATGCGCGCGCGTCGCCGTAATGGCGTTTTGCCACCAGTCGATTCTGGTGCCGCGCGATTCTTTGCGACCGCGAAAATCAAACCAGGCAAAGGGATATTGATAGGTCCACAAGACGGAGTGACCGATGTAGTGATAGTCCTGATAGCTATTCGGATCGCGCCCCCAGGCATACCATGCATCCGGCGGCAGCGGATGCGTGGGAGAACCGATGCCGAGCAGGTACATGGCTGCCAGTTGGCAATACTTCTCGTAGCGATGCTGGATGAAGCCGCCTTCAGGCCGCCAGCCGTGGGAGAGGAGCTTTCCATCACCATTGGTCATCCAGAGAAAGTCGTAGCGGCTGTAGAGTGTGGTGGCGAGATCGACGATCTCCTTGTCGTCGCGAAAGTACTGGCGGCAAGTGAGCGCGCCAGCGAGGAGCCAGATGGAATCGCTGGTGGAGACTTCGCTGGTCTCATGACGCTGGCCGGTGTGGATATCGATAAAGTGATAGAACCATCCGTGAATATTTTCGACATGGCCATTTGTATAACTGCGCAACGTCATGCGAACGCGATCCATAGCCTGCTTGCGCGTGACCCAGCCGCGCTCCGCACCAATGCACATAGCCGTGAGCGCAAAGCCGGTAACGCCGGTGCTGCCCATATCCTTTTGATTTCCGCTATAGGCGGATGCGTCGAGATGGCTGCGATCGCGGCAGATACCGGTGAGGGGATAGGTTTGCTCCCAGAAGAAGAGAAAACAGCGCTGAGCGAGATCATCGAGAACAGGATCGCTGGCCTGAATGGGGACCAAGGGGTGCGCATGAGGCGCAGCAGATGCTATGCCAGCGGCAGCGGCGAGCTCCAAAAAACGTCGCCGCGATATATCTCTGCCCAATGCAGTCAAATTGTGCATCATTACTTCTCCATCCTCTTGTTGCTTTAGGTTGTGATGAGCGCCGCGGTGTAAGGCGGTAGATCGAGAGATGCCTTTCCGTGCCTGAGCGAAAGTGTCGATTGCGACCGGGGAGTAAACGATCCGTCTTTACTGACGGCGCTTCCACCGAACGTCACCCCGTCCTTGCTGTCAATGGCAGGTGCCTGAAGCAGAGAGACCGCAGCGCTGTGGACGGAGGCGGCGAGGCCGTCAATGGCTATGCTGACTAATACTGAGGATTTGTTGAAGACGGCGAGTTTATATTGCTTACCTTGCGTTGCGGCAAATGCAGTCACATTCGCAGCTGATGTCTGGCCGCCAAGCTTAGCTTCGACAAGCGTACAACCCACGAAGTCCTGCGCGAGAAGCATGCCGTAGTAAACAGGACGGGCAGTGAATCCATTTTCGATGCTGCCAGCAATCGGCGTGTAGAGACCTTCGCCGCCACCATGAAGATTGACGCCGATGTAACCGGCCTGGGCCAGCTGCAGCATATAGTCGGCTGACCAGAGCGCGGAGGCAAAAGTATCGCTGACGCCAGGTTTGCCGCCATGGAAGCAGCTATTGCCTTCAGACATGCGATACGGCTTGCCAAGCATCTGGGTGGCTTTGTGGACCGTGGCAATCTCACCGCTCTCAGGATTACGGCCACGCTTCAAAAGAAACTCGAGCGTCATTGCAGGATCTTTAGGCGGACCTTCAGCATAGTAATGGCCGGTCAGCATGACGAGACCCGGCTTATGATTCGCCATGTCCGTTATCCAGTCCAACTCTTTGGCAATGTCGGGGCCAGCAAAAGGCGCATTAGGGACGGCTTTGCGAATCGCATCGCGGAAAATAACAAACTGCGACCAGTACTGATCGAAGGTCCAGCGCTGCTTCTCTCCATCGTTATGATTCATGTCCGGCTCGTTTCCAATCTGGAAGGCGAGCAAGCGACTGCCCAGCGTTTTGGCTACGAATGTGGCCTCTGCCGCTGCATTTTCTGGCGTGCCCCTGCGCAGATCGAGACCATAAATCAGCTGCCATCCCGTAGCCACCATAAAATCGTTGAGATTACGGATGGCTTGCGGCGTAATAATAGAAGCCGTCTTGGCAGCGGTGCCGGCATCGGGATTGATGGCACTGGAAGTATTGTTGCGCGCAGTATCGGCGTCGTCCGGACTCCATCTGGTGTAATCGCTGGTATTGCCGCCGATACGCAGTACCCCCTGCGGACCGAGGCGGCGAACCAGAGCGATGAGCGCAGCGTTCTGCGCTGAAAAGAACTCGGGATGACCCAGCTGCGCGGATTCATAGCTCAGACCGGTAAAGTTCATCGGCACGGTCGCAGACTTTACCGCCGCATTCACCGAAAGCGTAAGGGCAGCTGCGGTGGATGGGGATTGCCCACGCACAACAGCAGGCAGCGATGAGACCGCAAGGATTGCGGCGGAGTGCCCAAGAAATTCTCTTCTGGTAGTGATCGGTTTCAACTGATTTTTTCTCCCATATCGTTTGAAATTTGCAACTAATGCGGGTGATGACCTAAGTGGGACGAGCTGCAGTGCTGCCGGGCAGAACGCTCAGGGTATAAGTCAGGACATACGTTCCGGTCGAGCTGGTGACTGTGACCCTTACCGAAGAGGTGCCTACCGGAGTCTCTGCTGATGTGCTCTGGCCGGAGCCGCACCCTGCGAGACCCATGAAGGGAGCCATCCCGGCAAACAGAATGCAGAGCAGTAGAAGCCGCCGAACGAGGGGGTAACTGCGTGCATCGCGACGCAGAAAAATGAGCAGACTAAACGGTGTGAGCAGTGCAAGCACGGGCAGGCAGGATTTACCGCCTTGCCGCTCCAATCGTGCAGAGACCGTGGGCTGGACGTTGGTGATGAGCTGCAGACCGGTTGTGGTATTACTTCCGGCGGCCAGCGTGACACTGTTCGGATAGAAGGCACAGACTGTATTGAGAGGCAGGCCAGCACAGCTAAAGCTGAGCGTACCACTGAAGCCAAACTCCGAAGTCAAAATAATTGTGTCCGACGCAACACCACCCTGTGGGATGGTGAGCGTCGAGTTCGTTTGCGATGCCAGGAAGCTTCCAGCGTTTGTGAAAGTGGCATTGACGGAGCTGTAGTTGGAATCTCCGCTGTAAGTTGCTGTGAATGTGTAGTTGGCATAGATGAGTGTGCCAGAGGTATAGGTAGCGACTCCGCTTACAAGATTTGCCGTATTGATTAGCGTGCTGGCCGAAGTGAAGGTGACTGTGCCGGTGGGTGTTGAGCTTGACGACCCCAGCGTTGCAGCAAAGGTAAGGCCGGTAGCTCCCTGCGAAACGTTGAAGACGATCGTGGGAGTCGCCTTGGAAACGGAGACATTCAGGGTATTCATGCTGGTCGCGTAGACCGAGTCGCCGGAGTAAACGGCTGTGATGACGTGAGTGCCAACGGAGAGCGTGACCGTAATAGAAGCACCGCTAACTGCGACAGGAGTCTGCGCCTGACCGTCAACGCGGAAGGTAACCGTGCCGGTGGGGGTACCGGAACCTGATACAGGTGTAACACCAGCAGCGATGGTGATGGACTGGCCATAAACAGGCGTACCAGTTGGCGCAGTAACCGCGAGACTTGTATTGGTAGAAATCAGCTGCACTCCCGTACCGCTGAGCACCGCAGAGACAGAGGCAACGTTTGCGGCGGTATCCGCAAAGGTTGCGGTCTCTGAGTAGGTGATGGTAGTGACCGGCGTGAAAGTCGCGGTCAACTGGCAGTTGGTACCCGCAGCGACCGTACCGCCCACGCTGCAGGCATTGGATGCATTCGCCGGCACAATACTGAATTCTGCAGTGTTACCGGTAGCTGTGACGAGCTGCGATCCGGTGGCTGTGAGCGTCGTGTTGCCCGTATTGTTGAGCAAAAGCGCTGAGGTGGAAGACTGCGTGAGGTTGGTTGCCGGAAAGACGATGCTGCCTTTGGCTCGATTGATGGACACCAGGCCCGCAGTCTTTGCATCGGCTGCGTAGACATCGCCCGATGAATCCACCGTGAGACCCGCAAGCGCCGTGAGGCTACGAGCGAGAGAGTTTCCATATGTGCCTCCCTGCTCCGAAACAAGAATCTGCATTCCAGCAGAATCTGCGATATAAAGATCACCGGCCGAGTCGACACCTACGCCGACAGGAGTAACCGTGCTGATACCACCGATATTGACGGTCGACAAGCCTCCGGAGGATGAAAACTCCATCACGCGGTTATTGCCTGTGTCTGCAATGAAGAGATTGCCCGATGTATCCACTGCGAGGCCGGCAGGCGCGCTAAGGCCGGTGATGGGAAGAACAACCTGTCCGCCGCCGGGCTGCACTTCGACGATGCGGCTGTTACCAGTATCCGCAACGTACAAATTGCCGTAACCATCTACTGCAAGGCCCGCAGGAGCACTGAATCCGCTGGCATAGACTGCGGCCGCTCCGCCTGCCGAAGCAGCGAATGCAACGCGATTGTTTCCAGTATCCGCGACGAAGACATTCCCTTTGCCATCCACCGCAATCTGCGCCGGATTGCTGAGACCGGTGGCGAACACTAGCGGGGTTGCGCCGGCTGCCGAGCGAAAGATCTGGTTACTCTTGCTATCGGAAATATAGATATTACCAAGCAAATCTGTTCCAGCACCCGAAGGTATGAGCCCACTGCCTAAAATAGTCTGTGTACCGGGATCTACCGCAAGTGTCGCCGCCTTCCCCAGCCCGGAGAGATACGACGACGCCAGTGTCGCCGTGGTGGAAGCAAGAGTGACGGAGGCGAGGCGTACACCGGAAGATATGGGCGCAAATTGTACGTTGAAGACGCAGACAGCCCCTACTGCAAGAGATGTCTTCAAGGCGCAGGTATCGCTACCGCCATCGATGAACTCAGTTGTCGTATTGCCCTGGAGGGCAAAGGTCTCCGTATTAATCGTGGAGGCTGTGACAACAACGAAAGCAATCGGCTGCGTGACGCTGCTACCGACGGACGCACCGGCAATCTGCGTGCTGTAACTGAAACGGCGGATGACGTCCGCACCCTGATCCGCAACATAGAAGTTGCCGAAGCGATCGAAACTGATATGCGCGATAGGGTTGAGAATGTTGACCTGGGGGCCGGGGCAGCCATCGTCGATAGCATCGCTCATGGTTGGCCCCGCAGTGCCCGTATTGGCACAAACTGCGTTTGCAGCAGGATGGGGATTCCACGATGAACCCGTGAGAATGACGGCGATGCCAGTAAGTGCATTCTCCTCCCAGACGCGGCGCTGATTGTCTGTAAAGTAGAGATTGCCAGCGGCGTCTATACCGCCGATGCCGCTGGTCACCAGATTCACCTGTGTAGCAAGAGTTCCGGAGGTAGTGCTGCTACCGCCACCCGCGACGGTGTAGATGTTTCCTGCGATCAGTCCGGTAAGCCCCGGCACCGAACCTTTAGCGTAGACCACGCGGAGGCGGCCAAGATAGACGACGGAGGATATCGTTCCGCCTGCCTCACTGAAATAAAGGTTGTTATTCGCGTCCAGGAAGATCGCGTTCGGTGCGGCGATTCGTGCGGTGGTAGCTATGATGTTATCGCCGTTATAGCCGCCGGTTCCGGTTCCCGCCACGATTGTTGTGGCTCCTGTGGCGCCATTGGTCTCAAGAACCTCATGCAGCGTATTGTCCGTGACATAAACGTTCTCATTACTATCTACGGCGACATCGCGAACGCCGGACAGCGTAACCGCTGTCATGGGAGAGGTGGCTGTGGAGGCGGCAATGGAATAGATATAGCCGGGCTGCGGACTGGGCGCTGCGGAATCAGTAGCAGTAATCAGAGCAGCGGCAGTAGTGCCACCCACATACACCACGCGCACAGACTGATCTATGCCAATATTAGTGAAAAAGACGTTGCCGTTGGCGTCCACGGTAATTCCGCGAGCTTTCACATAGGATTGCGTGCCGGGACAACCGTCACCGAGAGAATTAATCGCCGTAGGGCCGCTTGAACCGCTGCAGTGCGAGCCGGCAGAGGGGTTTTTGGTCAGGCCGGGAGTGCCAGCGAGCGAGTAGATGTATCCGGGTTGCGGCGTGAGGCCAGTGACGGTAGGGTTAGCTGCGATAATGGCGGCGGCGAGTGCGGAACCGCCTTCATAGACGACACGGATGGCCAGGTTACCGTAATCGGCGATGTAGATATTGCCGTAGTTGTCGACCGTGGTGCTGTAGGGCGTCATGACGGCCTGGGTGGGCGGGCAGCCGTCGCCGATGGAGTTGATGGCGGTACATGCCGGGCTGGATGTGGTGGAAGGCGTGCCGGCTACGGTTGCGACGAAGGGCACCTGCACAACTGCGGGAGTCTGGGCACGGAGTTGCATGGGCAGAACAGCAAGAAGAACTGCCGCTGCTGCATATAAGGCAGAGCCACGCACAATTTGGGATCGTCTCTGCTGAGTCAGTTGCCGTGTCATTTCATACTCCTTATTCCGTATATGCATTCCAATAATTGCGCTTAATAGTGCAGGATAAGAGCGAACTGCCAGCGCCGCCCTGTAGTGCCAACCGTCCCATTCGCGCCCACATCGGAGATAATCTGGCCGAAATTCGAGGCCTTCGTCGTGACATTCGAATAGTTGACCTGCGGATTCGAAAGGTTGACTTCGTTGAGGGCGTTGATGGCATCCGCACGGAACTGAAGGCGCTTCCCTGTCCCGGGGAGCGGGAAGATGCGGCCAAAAGCAAGATTGAGGTTGATATAGGCCGGGCCATACAAGGCATTGCGGCCCATGTTTCCGTAGGTGCCAGTGGTAGGTAGCGCAACGGAGGCAGTATCGAACCATTCAGCAATCTTGGCTACCCGATGACGGTTTGACGGCAGATTGAGATTGCCAATCTGATTGAGACGCTCCGGTCGCTCATCGCGCAGGCTGGTATCGCTCGCCGAGTTGATGTTAAACGGATGACCGGTGCGTGCATTGTAGACACCCCCTATAGTCCAGTTGCTGAACACAGTGCGGGTCAACAGCCATCCGCCCTTGATGTTCGGCGCCATCCAGTGCCAACCGATATTGAAAACTTGCCGCGAATCGAAGTCTGAGGGCGCGTAGTTGTCTGCAATCGTGGGTTCAGGGAATGTGTTAGTGATTGCGATGCCGCTGTAATCGTCGAGCGACTTTGAGTAGGTGTAGGAAGCAACCACATTGAGGTTCTTCGCCACGCGGCGGGTGTAGATTGCCTGCATGCCGTTATAGCTTGAGTTTCCTTCGGATATATAGTCGAGCACGCCACCGCCACCGGCATTGAATCCCGGATATTTGACACGCTGGTTATAGGAGGCCTGTGTTCCGCCAGCATTGGAGCAGTAAACGGATGGATTGGCCAGAAAGTAACTGCCGGTGCAGTCATAGATGGCGGGATTGAGATCAAAGCCGGCGGCCTGGTGACGACCGATACGACCTACATAGTTTATTTCTAAGGTGCTGGAACGCCCCAGGTGCTGCTGAAAGCCAAAATTAAAGGCCATCACGTAGGGCGTGTGGAAGTTTGCATCCGCAAATGTAATGGAGTACGGCGTATTGAAGACCGGAGCCTGACCCCGCACATAGTTCGCGGGAATCTGCGTAAGACCGAGCAGCGGCTCCGAGAGACCGCCAGGATTGCCGGAGGTGTAGGAGGCGGCATAATGATACGGCTCGCTCACGCCAACGATTTGGGCGTTGGTGTTGTCGTAGAAGATGCCAAAGCCGGCGCGGATGGAGGTGCTTCCATTGCCACTCAGATCATAGGCGAGACCAAAGCGCGGAGCGAGGTTGCTGTAGTCGTTGCGATAAAGCGCCTTGCCGATGCCGGGGTCGCCGACAAAAGCCAGATTGGGCGGTGCACTGGGATAGATGGACGACTGATAGCCAGGAATAAACGTTGCGGCCTCGCCATCCGGCTCATACCACTGAAACGGGAGTTCATAACGGAGGCCAAGATTCAAAGTTAGGCGTGAAGCGATTCGCCAATCATCCTGCGCGTAGAGATACAAGGGATGCTGGATGGCCCCCTGATTGACGGAGTTTCCAAAGCTGGAGTTAGAGAGAAAGCCAAACATGAAATCTGCGGCTGGATCGTTGGTGTAGTTGTTATTGAAACTGACGGAGGCAATCGTGTCATACCGGTGCAGATATTGCAGATCGAGGAACTGCAAACCAAACTGCAGGTTATGGTTCCCGACTACCCAGGAGAGATTGTCATCGAACTCAATGTCTTCGTTTATGGTGTCAGAGTATGTGGAACTGCCGTTGCCTACATTAAACCGGCTGTTCACATTGAACTGCGGCAGCGCAGGCACGCCAGGAAGAAAAATACTGGCACCAAGCGTAGCTAGAGTGGTGGAATCCATGGGCTGGATGATGTAGTTGTAGCGCTTATATGAGAGCCGGGCCACATTGAGCAGACTCGGCATCACCACCCAGGTATCGCCGATGTTTCCAAAGTAAATGCCTGCGGAGTTGGCAGAGACATCGTAGGTTGCAATGCCAGCGCCGTTATTCACGCTGTTCGAAGTCTGATCGTTAGTGCGGGTTATGTAGAAGCGTGCATCAATCGCGTGCCGGCCAAGATTCCAGTCGATGCGAGCCAAGCCTTGCTCTTCAGTCTGTGGCCGGGGAGCAAGAGAGTCGGCAACGGGCAATGTGGCAGAGGCAAGCTGATGGTTGGGCAACGGGATATAACCGCTCGTAAAAAGATTGGTAGTGACAGGATTCCAGCAGGGCTGGGGGATTTCAGCATTGGGAAGATATTTCGCAGTACCCAGTGATGAGAGCAACGAGATGCATGGGCTTGATCCCGTTCCACCGGCTACGGTATACGCGGTATTAAGGGCTGTAATCGCCAGACCCGAGTTAGTCGTGGAGTAGGTGAGTGGATTATGCAGCGCAGTAGATACAGCCGCTGGGTCGTCTTCGGCAAAGCTTGCACAGTTGTAGCCAGCAAACTGGCTGCTAACACATGGGCGCGGACCACCGACTACATTATTTCCATCGGCATAGTTTGCGCCGTCGCTGTAGTTCTGCAACCCCCACTCATTCGGGGTCAAGACGCTGTCTGCGGCAGTGGTCTGCTGGGCGATCCGTAGTCCCTGATAGCTCAAAAAATAAAACATTTTATTACGCTTCATCGGACCGCCGATGGTAGCTCCAAACTGGTTCTGCACCAGCTTGGGATTCAGTCCGGTCATGTAGTCCTTAGCGTTGAGAGCCTGATTCTGAATGAACTCCCAGATGTCTCCGTGGATAGTGTTGGTGCCGCTGCGGGTAAGCACGTTCATAATGGCGCCAACAGAACGGCCATACTGTGCCTTGTAGTTGTTCAGGAGAACACTGACCTCCTGATGCGCAAAGGGTGGAGGATAGTTCAGGCCGCTATTGCTGTACTGGTTATTCCAGACGGCACCATCAAACAGAAAAAGATTCTGATTGCTGCGTGACCCGGAGACGATGAACGTTGGGCCACCCGTATCACTGGTAAAGGTGGTGGGGGCATTGACATCGGTCACGCCGGGAAGCAAGGCGGTCAAGGCAACAATGTTGTTGCCATCAATCGGCAGATTCTCCACGAGTGTGCGATCTACCATCGTGCCAATGGTAGCGGAACGCGTATCGACGGAAACGCTGCCCGCCTGAACCTCCACAATGTCTTTGGCAGACTCCGGCTCCAGAGTGACGTCCAGACGGATATTTTGGTCGGCATCCACGGCGATATTGATGATCTGGCTGGAGGCAAAAGTCGACGCCTCGACATGCAGCAGGTACAGGCCTATCGCCACATCCGAGAAGAGGTACTCGCCCTTTGCATTGGACTTGACGGTGGCGCTGCGGCCTTGGGCCGTAGAGGTCAACGTGAGCGTTGCACTGGGAACGACTGCTCCGGTGGCATCCTTGACATTTCCGGTCAGTGTGCCCGTATTTTGCGCCTGACCGAGGGCTACAACAGAAAACAGGAGCGCGAATTCGATTCCTACGAAGAGCCGCGACCGAACTGTTTTTGCCAAACAAAGAGCGCACCGAAAGATCATTGCTTACCTTTTATCCCCTGTATTTCTACAGGCTCATCGAGATATTCCGAACCAAGCATTTGTACATGGCAGGAAGAAGGGATGTCAATAATAATTTGAAGTTCGACATATATCGAAAACTAAGCCGTTTTGTAAATTAGGTTCAGCAATGCGTTGGCAGGAAGGGGGTATTAGAATTCCGTAAACCATTGATTTTTATTGCAAATCGACGGACAGTTGTTGAGATAATAATTTAGTTTGAGAGATAGCATATAAACGAGATGTCAGATGTTAATACCGATACAGATTGCCGCAGGATCTTAAGGGAGTACTGATTCGTCATGTTACGAACCGCTTTGAATCAACAGAAGGGTGCTTCGAACAGAGAAGCTCGGCTAATCAACCGGAACCTGATCTTCAACTTAGTGCGAGCCCATGAGCCTATATCCAGGGCAGATTTAGCGCGCGTCTCTGGCCTGCAACGCAGCACTGTTTCCCTGTCCATCGAGGAGTTGATTGCCGACGGATGGATTTGCGAAAGCACCCCAATAAAGACCCCTCGCGGAAGACGGCCAATCTATCTGCAGATGAACCCAAAACGGGTAGTCATCGCCGTGGATATCCATCCCATCCGGGCGGTTCTGGCGATTGTGAACCTCGCAAGGGAGATTATTTCGCAGCACGTACTGCCGTTGCCGCAGAATCCGGAGAAGGCTCTGCAGAAGATTATTGAGGACATTCGCCAGATGGCGACCCAGGACTATTTATTCGATGGAATCGGTATCTGCCTGCCAGGACGAACGGACCTGTCACGCGACAGGCTGGTGTTTGCACCGAATCTGAAGTGGCCGGCAACCGACATTAAAGCCCGCATTGAGAGTGCAACCGGCCTTTGTGTTGCCATGGACAATGTGGCCAACGCGTGTACTCTATCTGAAATCTGGTTCAGCTCAAGTGCTAAAACACACAATATCGTTCTGGTCGAAGTGTCTGAGGGTATCGGCAGCGGAATTTATACAAACGGAGCGCTTCTGCGGGGCAAAGATGGGATGGCCGGCGAGGTTGGGCATGTACAAATAGAGCCCGACGGCCCAATCTGCGGATGCGGGAACCGCGGATGCTGGGAGGTGATGGCCTCTAATCGCGCGGCTGTGCGTTATTACACGGAACTAGGCGGCACAGAAGATTATCCAAACTTCGATATGGTTCTCAGGCTGGCTCATCAGAATGATGCAGCGGCAGTGGCCGCTCTGCACAAAATGGCACTCTACCTGGGCCGGGGAATGCGGATTATTGCGTCGATCTGCGCTCCGGATGAGATTGTTGTGGTGGGCGAAGTAACAATGGCATGGCCCATAATAGATTCGATCATCGAAGCGGAGCTGCGACGTCCCGTGACGACGTCCCTCCCGAAGGTGCGCCCGTCATATGACGGCACTTTGGTACGGCTCCGTAGTGCCATGGCGCTGATTCTAAACGAGCAATACCAGCATCTCTATTAGCCAGACATCTCTTTCATTGCGATGGATGAGATCCGCAGTTTGCAGGCTGGAGTAGACTACCACGGCCCGTTTTCCGCGATGAATCAAGGCAACGATTTTGCAGCAGCTGGGTTAAATCCAACCGTAAGTAAAATTTCCCTTTCCAAAAGCCCACTCTGCGGTATAAGTTATTATTGTTTTGCTTCCCAGTTTAATTTGAAACTTGGATTATATAAGTCTGCCGGCAGGAACAAGGAGATTTCAATGAATTACTCAAAGTTGATGGCATATCGCAGCGTGCGCACACGCTTTCTACCAGCAGCCCTGACGGCGGTAGTTCTTCTGCTTGCTGGATGTGGCCTGGGCGGGAGCAGCCTGCCCAGCAGCGGGAGCACAAGCGATCCCGTGGAGAGCGGATCCGGTATCATCAGCGGACACGCCCACGGCGGTGAGCAGGCCATTACGGGCGCAACCGTCAACCTGTATGCCACGGCAAGCGAAGCGGTGCTCGGCTCCAACTACACCACTCCAAATGGGGTCTATACCCCTGCCACGGCTTTAACCCCGATTGCTACTGGCACTACGAGCGATGGCTCCGGAATTGGCGGCAACGCCAGCAATGCAAATAACACACTGCCAGCAGGCAGCTTCAGCCTGACCGTCGCTACGCCATGCAGCGCTCCCGATTACATGTACGCCACCATAAACGGCGGCAACACAGGCGGCGGACCCAACAACAACTATATTTTGATGGCAATCGTTGGGGCGTGCACGGGCAGCGCTACCTCATACCAGACAGATATTGATGAAGTCACGACCGTCGCCGCGGCCTATGCTCTCTCCGGCTTTACAAGCATTAGTGGCACTACGGTCAGTGTCGTCAGCTCGTCCACCAACTACATGAGTGCATCAACTACGGTAGGCTCCTACAGCATGGCAGGCCTTGGCCACGCCATTCTTAACGCCTACAACCTGGCCAATCCCAATTTTGCAACCAACACGCAAGGCACCACTGCCGGCAACGCGAACACTACCATTGCTACCCTGGGAACTAACCAGACGGCCTACCTCCCTGCAAGCGTGCCCACGGCCGAGATCAATACCATTGCAAGTGCGCTCCAGGCGTGCGTGAACTCCAGAGGCGGTTCTGCATCTGTGGGATCGTCAGCTGCAGCTTTCACGACACCCACAACCGCAACTAGCAGCGCAGGGGCATCGGCCACGCTTGGTCCCCTCACTAGCGCCAATGTGGATGGCCCCTTAAGCATCAACCTGAATGGGGCAACCGCCACAACAATGCAAGTCGTCTCCGGCACCTCTTTGACGACCCTGGCAAATAACATCAATAGTAACGCGACACTCTCTGGAGAAGGCATCGGCGCAGCAGTCGCATCCGGTGTACTCACTGTAACGGGTCCGACGGCTGCAAGCCAGACACTCAACTTCACCACGCCGACGATACCGACTGCCACTACCGGCGCAGTTGCAGACATCTACGGCTTTGTCACCGGCAACGGGACTGTGTCCTTCACAGTAGGCAGCACTCCCTATTCACAGCCCATCTCAGGCACGACCAGCCTGGCTACATTTGTGAGCGCATTCAACACCGCCTTCACGGGATCCGGTGTAACTGCAAGCTCCTCAGGTACAACCTTGATCGTCACGGGGCCCACGGGAACGGCCAATACGCTCTCCTTCAGCGGCACCAGCCTTACCGGTACGCTGACACAAGCGCTTTCTTTTACAGGAACATCTCTTGAAGCAAATACAACAGATGGCTCCGTTTGTGGCACGCTCTTTGCCGCAACCACACCAACGGGTGGAAGCATCCCCACCAACACGCTGCAGGCGGTGCTGAATCTGGCTAAAAACCCTTACATAAACTCCGGAGCTGTATCGGCCATCTTCAATTTGCTCCCGCCGCAGGTGGCTTTCGCACCCGTGCTGACGTCCGCTCCCAAGGACTGGACGGTTTCCATCACGTACATTCCACAGTTCAGCAATGCATCATCCAGCCCTTATACGTACCCCAAGTACCTGACCATCGATGCAAACGATAACGTCTACGTCTTTGTTCCCAATGCCACGAGCGCCCCGGCAACAGCCTCACTTTACAAGATCTCCAGCAACGGCACTTACCAATATGCAACCGGAACATCCGGCACTTGCGCGGCTAACACCGCACTCAGCGGAGCTACAGTTGCCTGCAGCAGTATCTATGGCTCACTTACTTCTATGGCCGCGGACGGAGTAGGCAATCTGTGGGCAGCCGTGAACTCCACCACGGTTTTCCAGCTTCAAACCAGCAATGGGGCCGTCATCTACGCCTATAACGGCGCAGCAAAATCCAATAAGGGTGTAGCCGTAGATACAAAAAACGATGTCTTCTGGACAAGTGCACAGGTGGCGGATAGCCAGGTAGCCCAATTTGTCTATGCCGGCACTACTCCCAATCAGACCGGTACCACCGGTGGTGTGCCCTATGGACCAGCCGCCGGCGGAACCATAGAGGTCGGCTATGGCTATGGCATCATATCTACAACTGCAACCAACACAGACGCCTGGGGTACGCTGCTGGATTCCTACAACAATGTCTGGTGGGCTGATTACCAGACATCGGGTCTTGGCGTGAGCGTTCTGGGCAATCAAAACACCGCCGTCTCGCCCAGTTATGTCGCGGGAAGCTATGCCACTTCTTATCCTTCAGGGTGCAGCACCGGCTCCCAGACAGGCACATGCCAAGTAATTGCAAATCCGGCATACGTTACTGAAACCTTCGCCAATGGAAGTGAGCCTTACGGTGTTGCCGTAGATGGTACTGGCGGTACATCGACCAGTCCGGCCAGCGGTAATGGATGGGCTGTATCGAATAGCGGCACGCAGGCGCTGCAGCAGGTCATCGCCACACGCAACAGCAATGGAGGCATAACTGCGCTGAGCAATGGTGGATCCTACTCCACGGGTGCAGGCTTCAGTTCCCCGCGCTGGCCCGAGGTAGATGGCGGCGGAAAAGTTTGGATCAGCGATAACGGCAGCCATGGCGTAGAGGTCTTCAATATCGCCTCCAGCAGCTTCGTATCGGAGTCCGGCGGATACTATGCCTGCACGGTCTCGACGAACACCTGTATAAGCAATAGCGTTTACACGAATGGTGCAACACCTGCGTTTGCCGGCGTATATCAGTTGATCATCGATAGCACGGGCAGCGTGTGGGTGACCTCCGGCAATTCTTCGATCACTACCGGATATGACGGCACCGTGGTCCAGATGATTGGCACAGCCTCACCAACATGGTGGCCAGGAGCCACGAAGCCCGGACAGATGCCGTAGATCCACCAATAGCTCTTCATAATTCACCCGTAGCGGGCAACTACGACAGCAATGTCATGGTTGTCCGCTTTTTTTGTTTCTATGTCATGTGGTCGAATTGTCTACATATCATCGAGAGATATCCTCGTGTCCCTCACTGCTAATGTTCCTATCAATTGAGTTCGGAGATTCCCAATTTTAACACCAAGAACGCTAGGTAGATGATCCGTTCAGGTTTTGTCAGCCGAGTAAGACGCAGAGTAGGAACAGCCGGAAGCCCCCGTTACGGCAGTCATATTATCTCTTGGCCTTTTAAAACAACCCAATACCCGCTGGCCACTAGCTATAAATATTCCCTGATCGGCCCCACAAATACCCTGTTCGTTCCCTGATAACCCACTATTTATTCCCTGTTCCGAAAACGGCCTTTCTCGTTAAAAGCCGCATAGTCACTAGGTTTTCTGCAAAAAAATTCCGCTGGAGGTGACAATTTCCCTGCTAAAGGGAATTGCTGCCGGAGCAGGGTTCGCCCTGGACTGCGTCCACCGCCAGACATTTTTGAGTTGGGATGATTCCCTGCTCCAGCGAATGCAAAAGCCCCGAGGATTCGGGGCTTTTCTGCGTCTGGAGGGTGGGAAAGCGGACGGTGGCACAAGCATGATTACTGGCAAGTCGAGCCACTCAACCGGAATGGCTTTCAAAGAGATTGGTCTGCACTGAGCGCAATCCATCTGGCTGGATGCGCTTCAGTTCCAGACCATCATCCGCTAAAACACGTAGTAAATGTGTCGGCGGACTGACGGCCTGACTTAAATATTCCGCATAGTCGCTGGGCTCCAGAATTACCGGCTGCCGGTTATGCACTGGAAGCATGGTGGCGTTCGCTCGCGTGGTGAGAATCGCAAACGCACGCTCTGCTTCGCCGGTCTTGAGATTCTTCCACGAAGCCCATATGCCCGCCATGGCAAAGAGATTGTTGCCGGGCACGCCGAATTCGTACTTCCGGCCCTGCTTCAGCTTTTCCCATTCGTAAAAGGCGTCTGCTGGAATCATGCAGCGGCGCGTTTCAAACGATCCTCGCCAGAAACTGGAGCGGTCAATTCCCTCGCATCGTGCATTGAAGAGCAAGCGGTCTGGCATCTTAAACCCCCAGCGCATCCGCTCCATGCAGCGCACGCCAGCATCTCCCGAATACACCACCGGCTGGAGCGAACCGGGCGAGATATCTTCTTCCGCATCGCACGGGGCTTCCAGGCCTTCTTTGAGGTCAAAGGCTTCGACAATTTGCCGCCGGCTCGATTTGCGCTTGTACCGTCCGCACATCTATCCAGTTTATCTGTATAGACAGCTCGTTATGAAGCCGTAAGCCGGCCATCGCGCATATGTACCCTGCGGTGCGCATACGACGCGGCCTCTTCGTCATGCGTGATCATCAGAATGGTTTGCCCAAGGCGTTCGTTTAAATCCTTCAGCAAAGCCAGCACCGCGGCAGAGTTCTGGCTATCAAGATTGCCGGTCGGCTCGTCCGCAAGCAGGATGGCTGGGCGATTCACGATAGCGCGGGCAATGGCGATGCGCTGCTGCTGTCCGCCAGAAAGAGCGCGTGGCTTGTGCTGCAAACGGTCTGCAACTCCGAGCAAATGCAGCACCTCGGCAAATGGAGCGTCGAACGCCGTGCTGTGGCCGCCAATGCACTTCACAATCCGAATGTTATCTGCAGCAGACAGCGTGGAGAGCAGGTTGTATTTCTGGAAGACGAAGCCCACTGTATCTCTTCGCAGATGCGTGCGCTCGGCATCGGTCATATGCGAAAGATTTTTGCCTTCGATGCTGACGCTTCCGCTGGTGGGCGCAGTCAGGCCGCCCAGCACATTGAAGAGGGTTGACTTCCCTGAGCCGGACGAGCCGACTACTGCAATGAACTCTCCGCGAGCCACTTCAAGATTGACTCCACACAAAGCATGGACGTCGACGTCGCCAACACGGTACGTCTTGGCAAGTTGATTCACCTGGATGATGGGCGCTTCATTCATATGCGAGAGCCTCCGTTGCTTCCTGTCGTACAGCCTTGATTCCGGGGATGACGGCGCCGATCAATGCTCCGATGATGGCAAGCGCCGAAGTGACAGGCCACCAACCATAAACCGTCTCCTGCGTCAGTCCGCCGGGCGCAAAGTGCGACATGATCCATTGCGCACCGTAGGTCAGCAGAATGCCCAGGATGATGCCGAGGATGGCAAGCAGAAGCGTCTCGCGCAACAACATGCTCAGGATCATGCCGGGAGAAGCGCCGACCGCTTTCAGGATTCCAATCTCGCGCGTGCGCTCCAGCACGGCGGTATACATCGCCATAAAAACCACGATGAAGCCGACAATCATCGCAATGCCGATCACCACGTAGGTGAAATTACGCAGCAGACCGAGACTGTTGACGGAGAGCAGCGACGAGTAGTACTCGAGTGTGTAGATCTGATACCCGGGATACTTCATGCGCAGCGCATCCACTACGGACTGGGCGCGCTTGGGGTCATCCAGCTTGATGTAGACCTGGCTGATGCGATTCGGGTTTCCGGTGACGCGCTGTAGGGTCGCGAGCTTGACGGCAATGCGTGCAAGCTTGCCGCCTTCATAGATGCCGCAGATGCGCCACTGCTGCGAGATCAAGGTAACAGTGCTGCCGATGTGTAGATTTTTCTCGCGGGCATAGGGTGCATCCACGATCATGTCCATCTCTTGAACGGGCAAACGGCCCTGAAGCATGTGGAAGCCACCGCTCATGCGAGCGAACTGGTCAAAGTCCAGGCCGGTGACGGTATCGAATATCTCGATGGGTTGCACCATAGTGCCAGTCGTCATCGCTACATGCGGCTGCTGGGCGAGCAGAATAGTAAATTTATCGCTCAGCGGCGAAGAGCCGAGCGAAGAAAGAGCGGAGGTTCCAGGAGGACGGAAGAGGATGTCCGCGCCGGTGCCACGCGCACGGCGAGCAGATTCATGCAGAGTCCCATTACTGACTCCAACGAGCGTCAGGATCATGGCGACTTCTACCGCAATCGCAACAATGCTAAGCACTGTACGAACAGGACGGTGAGCGAGATTGGCAAAGGTCAGCTTGTTGATCATATCTAATTCCCCGATGCTCTTTCTGCGAAGGCCCAGCTATTGCCCAGAAAAAAATTGACGATGGAGCAGCACAATATGGCAATGCAGTTGGCTACAAGTACCGGCGCGTGCACCTGCTGCACCAGAACGCGCATGAGAGCAAGATTGCCGAGCATGGAGACCAGGCCATTGGAGAGATGAAACTGTATGAGTTGGAGCGTTGGCGACGACCCACCGCGGCGATCTCGCCAGGTGTAGTGCAGGTGCCACACGAAGTTGTGCAACAGTGTGAGCTCCAGCGCAGCAGCGGACGAGCAGAGGTAGTGCCCCGGAGCCAGCCGATTGAAGAGAGCAAGCGAGGAGAGTTGCACAACTACACCCATCGCGCCGACGAGATTGAATTTGAGCCAGCGGAGGAATGGGTTCATGGCAGCGGCTCCTGGCGGTACAGCTCCGCGGTATGCCGCAGGGTGACGGCAATGGCCATCGCAAACATGGTGACTGCGGCTATGGTCCCGCCAACATCAAACAGCAGCAACCTGTGCCCGAACAACGAAACATACGGACTATGCAAGAGCGCTAAATTGCCGATGATAAGCAGGATACGAATCTCAGTGGGGCCGAAGAGACCCTGCGAAAGCTGGAAGCAGGACAAGGTATACGTGGCCAGATAGCTCTCGCCGGCAAGTAGCAAAAATGCGACGAGCAGGGCGATTGCCGTTGGCCAATGGAGAAACCCAGAGAGTCCGAGGCCGCCCATGAGCGCGATGGATCCGAAGAGATCGACCATGTGATCCACATAGAAGCCATAGCGTGGGCGTTGCTGCCGGCGGATGCGGGCGAGTGTGCCGTCCAGGCTGTCGCCGAACCAGTTGAGCGCCACACACACAATCACAAGCAGCAGAGCGTAACGATTAAATCGCGACCAGGAATAGCAGAGGCCAGCAGCGATTTGCGCACCCAGGCCAAGCGCGGTGAGCCCATCGGAGGTAATCCACTTCGGCGCGCGCTCGGCCATCCATTGCAGAGCGCGCTTTTCTACGGAAGCCGTGAGTGACTGGTTGATGCGGAGGGCGGAAGTAAATACTGCTGCTCTTTTGACGCCAGTAACGGATTCAGAGTTCATCATCAATTCCTTTCCGGTGATTTGTGAAGTGCGTTGCAGGTGGAGTGCAGGGTAAACTCGATGGATTCGCGCGGGACACTCTCCACGAAAGGCCGCACGGCCCAGCTCAGGCCCGTGGGAATAGAGCGTGTGAGGGTGATGGACTCAATCTGCATGTAAAGTCCGCCGTCTCGCTCCTCGTAAGACCAATAGGTGTTAATGCGCCACAGGAAGCCGTACTCCTCGCTGGAACCAAGAACGCGCTCCCCTTTGACGCCGGGAGAATCGATCTCGGCTACATACGTGCTGCGCGAAATGCTGTATCCGTGATGTGCATCCAGCCGGCTGAAGGTGACGTCGTAGGCCGTATCCATCACCACCGTGATGACGTGCCGCTGACGCACCCGCATGGTTGTCTGAAAGTGATTGCCCTGCTGGGCGAGCACTTTTGACTGCAGGACCTGAGGCGAGAAGTACTTCGAATAGGCATTGAAGTCCTTCATGAGCTTCTCGAAGTCTTCAGCTCTGGCTCCAGGGGCGAATGCAGTACCGCGCCAGTGATGCAACAGCGAGCCGGGCGTTGCACTGTTCGCGGGCGTGAGTTGTTCCACGATCAGTTCGCCACGGCGGAGACGCATCGCGTTCTGCGGCGCATCAGCCATCGGGGCGAGGAAGGCCTGAGGCAAACGATGCTGCTGGGCAAGGCGGGCTTCGACCGTACTGCTATAGGCGTTGAAGGCGGCGACGGCGGCAGCTGGAGGGTCAGCCAAGGCGGTTGAAGATGCCACCACCAGCAGCGCCATCACGGCAGAAAAGATAGAAGCAGCGCGGAAGTTGGTAAATCTGCGACTCATCATGCATTGCACAGTGCGGCATCAGGGGCAGCGATGCAATGCATGGAACCTCATCTGCAAAAGATTATTCCTCACCGGGTAAGTGATAGCAGAAACAGGACTTGCATAAAGTTGTACATTGCCGGCCAAACGAAAAGGGGATATATACTGGGCACACGAGATGCCCGACCAGCAGCCAGACCGGCAATACCGCTTCGGATTATTCGAGGCAGACGCTGCTACGGGCGAATTGCGCAGGCAGGGTGTGCGGGTGAAGCTGAACGCGCAACCCTTCCAGATGCTGCTGATGCTGCTGGCGCGACCCGGCGAGTTGCTGACGCGGGAAGAGATTGCCCGCGAGTTGTGGCCCGACGGAACATTTGTGGATTACGAACATGGCGTCAACTCAGCCGTGAATCGCATTCGCGAGGCCATTGGGGATACGGCGGGCAATCCGCGATTCATTGAGACGCTGGCCCGGCGCGGCTATCGGTTTGTGGCACCGGTGCAACAGATCGGGCTGAATGCAGACAGCGCAGTAGAGCCGCCAGCGCCAATCGCAACACCGCAAACCATGATTGCTGCGGAAGCAGAGAATAAGCCGCGCATGCAAATTCTGGCCACGCCGCAGGAGCTTCCGCCAGCGCCGTATCCGGTGGTGCAAACAATCTTTGTGCTGCTGCAGTTCATGTACATGGGGTTTTACATCGGAGCGTTGGCAAACCTTGCGGAGATTGAAGACCTCTTCTCTGTCCTGCCGCATGCAACGCTTATCCTGATCGTGATGATCGTAACGGCAGCAATATTGATTCCTGCCCGGGCGTTCATCCTGTGCGCAGTGCTCTTCCGGGCGCCGCGGGCGCGCCAGCAATTCCTCAGGATGTGGCAGTTCCTGCTGCCGTTTGACTGGCTGTGGTCGCTCTCTCCATTTTTACTGCTGCACCACATGAATTTCGGGCTGGCGCTGGCATGCACGGCCCTGCTGATGTATTCACCGTTCGCCCAACGCTCGCTGGTGCTGATGGGCGCGGGTGGCTCGGCACAGAGATCAGCAATAGCCGGCTAACAGGAATCCACTATCTTCATGATCTAAATCATTCTGCAATGTCAACGGGCACCCTCCAGACACCGCCGTTCGCTGGCGGATTCAGCCTGCCTTGCTCATCCAATATTTGATTGGCTGCCCTGTCTGCTACGGATGACCAAGCCGCTGTGTAAGCTGCGCCTGGTAGAGACTGGATGGAAATACATAGGTGCCCGGTGAATCGATTGCCCCCTGCGGCAACACGATTGTGCTACCCGGAGCAGCCTGCTTCGCCTGCGTTCCTTTGCACCCGATACACCAGTTCTGCGACCCCGGAGGCTGCTGGAAGATGTCTGTACCCGGCACCGCTGTGGTGCCCACCATCGTATTCCACGCCACACCCCAGCCGATCGTCCAGCCGTGCCCCGTGCCGTAGCTGCCTCGGTTGTAGAAATTAATTCCGCCTGAGCTGCCTGATCCGATGCCTGCAATGGTGGTGCTCTCAACCAGCAGGCCAGTGGCCCAGCGCTGATGCGGTTCAATTGTTGTATCGCCGAAGAAGGTTCCGTTACGCAAAACATTCGGCCCCTGCGTGGTGCTGCTGGTCGAGAAGAAGAACATATTGTTCGTCGTGTCGCTCACGGTATCCATCAGGATCTGCGTGGCCGATTCGATGTAGAACTCCATGAACTTCGCGCTCTGCGTCTGCGTTACGGTATGCGTAATGGCAACGTTATTCACCGTGACCTGTTTGCTGTAGTTCGCAATATCCACGCTCTGCAGCGTGTCTTGTGCAGTCAGGTTGCGTATCCAGGCGTTCAGCACGGAATTTGTCACGACCAGTTGGTACGACGCCGTCGGCGGCACAAGGTTGGTAGCCGGCACTGGAGCAATCGCGCGGAAATTTTCTATACCCACCTGTGAGATGCGTCCGCTAAACGTATATGCCTGCACTGTTGCGCCATTCACGCCGGTATACACGCTGTCGATTGAGTCCGACATCGGCGCATCCAGCGTGATGCGGTTGCCGCTGATAGCCGTGATGGTGCGATCCGTCTTCAAACCGGAGTTCCCCGCCGCAATCCAGCTACAGGTGCCGCTGCACTGATTGATGGGAGCCGTGGATGCGTTCATGCCCATGAAGTCGATCCAGGTCTGTGTAACCAGACGTGCGATCATGACGGCTGTACCAACGGCAAACCCCGTGGCGCTGGCCACATCCAGCGTGGTTGCACCTGCCGGCACATACACGTCTGTAATCGCGGCGGAAGAGCCGACGTAGCTGGGCAAAGCGCTGCTGTTGCCCATCTGAACCAATGGATACGGGGTGGTTGCAGCAACCATATTCAGAATCGTGTTTGAGCTGCTGCTGGTTCCGCTGCCACTGCCGCGCAGCACAACGCCACTTGCTATCAGTTGCAACGTGGCATTCACGTAGTAATTCCCTGGATTGAGCAGTACCGCTCCGCGCAGACCGGTCGTGGTGTTCAGCGTCATCGCCGCCACTGTATTCAGCGCATTCTGAATCGCGGTTGTATCCTGCGCACCGGTGGTATCGCCCGAAGACGAGATGGTGACTTGCACCGTCGCCGTTGGAATCGCTACCGCACCCTGCATATAGCCTGCGGTAGAGAAGTCCATGATCTGGTCATAACCATCCGCGCCGTTGTTGTTGCTGTTCGTCATGGTCTTATAGGCCAGGTTGCCGCTGGCGTTGTAATACACCCACTGGCTGGCTGGCGCGGATGGCGCTGTCAATGTGATCGTGGCCGAGGCTGATTTACTCGTGTCTGCCTTGCTCGTCGCGGTCAGCGTTGCAGTGGTCGCAGCGGATAACCCAGCAGGCGCAAGATATGTCGCAGTCGTGATCGTGGATGCCGTAATCGAGCCGACGCCACTCCCCAGGCTCCAGGTCACTCCCGCATTGGTAGAGTCGTTTGCCACCGTTGCAGTGAAGCTCTGCGTCGCGCTGGCAGCCAACGTGGACGTGGTCGGCGTAAGACTTATACTCACTGGCGTTGCGGTAATCGTAATCGTCACCGATGCCGACTTCGTGGTGTCGCTTCTGCTCGTCGCGGTCAGCGTTGCAGTGGTTGTCGCAGCCAGCCCTGTGGGAGCAACGTATGTGGCCGATGTAATGGACGACGTGCTGATTGACCCCACACTGCTTCCCAGGCTCCACGTCACCCCAGCGCCGGCGGAATCGTTCGCCACTGTCGCGGTGAATACCTGCGACCCGCCACTGGTTAGCGATGCGGTTGCCGGTGTAATCGTCACGCTGGTTGGAGTCGATGCCCCTCCAGAAGCTTTTTGTCCGCCGCAGCCCATCAGCAGCGCGCCCAGGAATGCAGGGATTGCAATAACTGTCCATCGAATCATGAAACGCCTCAATCTTTCTTCGTACCGCTTTGGCCCTGGAACGCTTTGCCCACCGATGTTAAGCCAGCGCAGCTACACCTGTCAGGGTTCGCATCCATGAATATTTCGCCGTATCGAGACGTCATCTACTTCCCCTTCGCCTGCAGGGTTTTCAGGAAGGCTTGTGTCGATTGCCACCACCCCGCGGCATCGTCCCACGGCCAGCGCGTTCCGGTCCAGATCACCACTCCGTCCGTCAGCTGGCGCGACGTTTGCAGTTGAAACGCCCAGTATTCCGCATCGACGTATTGGTACTTCAGCGGCGTAGTGTGGTGATACTGAGGCTGCAGGTAGAAGTACACCGGCTTCCCCGGAGCCAGTATGTGCGCCTCATCCACTTCCATCTTCGCGCGAGCTGCCCACGCAGCCTGATCGGGGTTGTAGGTATACATCGGCGGAAACATCGCATCTACATGCGCGGCCAGGTCTTTGGCGTATGCCATATTTTCCGGCTTCACCTTCGTCAACGTATTGGTGCCGTAGTATCCCACCGGCTTCCCAGGCATGTCCTGATGCACCCAGTCCACCAGCGTGGCCAGCACACGTTCGTTCTCTGCCGACGTCAGTCCCAGCAACTCCACATCGAGCACCACGGGGCCCGGCCTGGTCGCCTTCGCCACCAGCGCGTCGAAATCTGTGCGGACCGGCAACACCGTCTCGCTCGCGCCATTAGGCCAGATGGCCTTCTCGTAGATAATGTTGATCGGCAACATACCGTAGGGCGCGGTGTCCGGCTTATTCGGATAGAAAATATTGTCGTACACCACGAATGCATGATGAGCAGGAGCAGGCGGAGCTGCAATCAGTGGCGTCGCAACCATGCACACTCCAGCAGCTAACACCGCCGCTACACTTCGCCAATAAAAATTATTTCCCATACCGTCTCCCCTATACCTTGATGAAAATTTTGCGCCGATACAGCACCCACATCGGTACAAAGCATATGCACACAAAGCACACAGCATACAGCAGCGATCCCAGCTCCGGATTCGCCACTGCCTGTTGAATCGGAGTAAACAACAGCCTGCGTAAAGACGACGTGTGCCCACCCGAATGCACATGAATTGCATTCAACGATGCCGCCAGCAGCTCAGAAAAGATGTATGCCGCCAGCGCATTGGTTCCGAAGACCAGCGCCGGCGTAACCCAGGGCTTGCGCTTCGGCTGTACATCCAGCAACCAATAGCAGAGCGCAAAGAGCGCCAGCGCCAATCCTGCCGCCAGCAACACATAGCTGCTCGTCCATAGCCTCTTGTTGATTGGAAACCACGGACTCCAGAGCAGCCCCGCCGCGATGCAAACAGTCGCTCCCACAATAATCCCCTGCAGCTTGCGCATCGAAAGATTCGCCGTGCGCAGCCACTTTCCGGTTAGCACGCCAAGCAGCGTGGAAACGATAGATGGCAGTGTACCCAGCAGGCCGCACGGGTCATACACGCCGTGATGATAGAGTCGCGCTGGCGAAAAAATCGCCCGGTCAATCCACGCCGCAATGTTCGCATAGGGATCGAGCAGGGGCACATCGCGCACCGGCATTCCCAATCCCGGCACCGGCGCAAAGCGCAGCAGCGCCCAGTATCCAGCAAGCAGCACAATGCACAGAATCACGATGGTGCGTGTCCGGCTATACAACGCCAACAGGCTGCTGGCCAGAAAACAGAGCGCGATCCGCTGCAGCACACCATAGATGCGCAGTGCATGTAGGTCGTAGAACGGAAACCCGCTGATGAACAATCCGCAGGCAAAGATGAGCATCGACCGCCGCACAATAGGCCACAACAGCGTTGCCCGGCGTGCGCCCTTCGCCATCCGCGCACCGAGCGAAAACTCAATGGACACACCCACCATGAAGAGGAACGCGGGAAACACAAAGTCAGCAAGCGTAAAGCCGTTCCACGGCGCATGCTCCAGAATGGGCCAGGTATGCGCACCATCTCCGCTGTTGTTCACCAGGATCATCAGCGCTACCGTCAGTCCGCGCAAAGCATCCAGTGTAACCAGCCGGTTTGTCGGTGCAACCTGCATACTCATCGCATCCTCACTTCGAAGCCGGAACAAGCTGCACCCAGTTCACGGCCCAGATAAAGTCGTTGTTGGCGCGCGTGAAGTTGAAACACAAGTCATGCGTTCCCGTCAGCGCTGGAAAATCCGCTCGCAGCGTGGTGATGGCATTGTTGCTTAGCGCAGGCTGCAACGAAAGCGTCAGAATCGGCTTGCCCGTGCATTTATTCAGGTACACCTGCAGCTCTCCGGAAGGAGTTGCCGGCGGATGCAGCACGGGCTTTGAATTCCCGATCTTCAGATTGAATGGAATCTGCCCTACTCCTGCCTCGATACGAGTGATGGATTGGAGGTCAGCTCCCTTGTAAATCCAGCAGGGATTCATGTGGTTCACCAGGAAGACGGCGCGCTCTCCGCGCACTGGCGCATCATCCTCCATCTGCAATGAAGGATTTTCCGAGCAGAGCTGCATCTCGCGACTGTCGCGGCGGCGAATGGAAAGTTCATCCACGCTGCGCGTAATCGCCGAGGTGATGGGTCTGCCTCCTGCGAATGCCGCAGCTCGAATTTTGCTCGGCAAGGGCAGCGAGAGTGGCGACGTATACACCGCGGATGCTACCGATGGCGCAGCGCCATTCAGAGTGTAACGAATCGTGCCGAAATTGACCTGGTTCGTAAGCGTCACCTGCGCCGTATGCGCCGTGGCGTTCAACGTCTCCGTAGTGCGCACTTCAAACGCACTCTCGGCGGCGGGCAGATGCAGCGCGCGGTATCGTGCATACTGCGGCACCATGCGCACCAGGAAGCTGTGCCAGTCCCGCTTCTCGGGCGACCATGCAACCTCAGCCAGCGCAGCCGTACGCGGAAAAAGCATATGCTCTACGCGCTCTTCCGTGCGCACATGCTCGGTCCACAGGTTCGCCTGCACTCCTATGATGTGCTTCAACTCTTCCAATGTCAGTTTTGCAACAGGCGCAGGTTCAAACGCATACACATCGCTCAGCGTATTCAGTGGCGCGCGCCCTGGCGGCTCATCGGTTGCATCGCTTTGACGGAAGTTGAAATATAGCGGCCGCTGCGGCGTAAGCACCGCATCATGCCCAGCTTTTGCGGCGGTAATGCCACCATCCACCCCGTGCCACGACATCACCGTCGCGTTTTGCGCCAGCCCGCCCTGCAGAATCTCATCCCAGCCCACCAGCTTGCGTTGATGCGCATTGAGAAACTTCTCGATCCTCTGGATGAAGTAGCTTTGCGCTGCATCCTCTTCCGTCAAGCCCAGCTCATGCATCCGCGCCTGAATTTCGGTAGACGCCTTCCACTGATCCTTGGTCGCTTCATCTCCACCCACATGGATGTACGGGCTCGGAAAGATCGCCATCACCTCGGTCAGCACATTCTCCAGAAACGTGAACGTACTCTCATCCAGGTTGTAGATATTGCTATGCACACCCCACTGGTTGGATGGATGCTCCGGCGGCGTGGGGGATGATCCCAGCTCTGGGTACGCGGCAATGGCCGCCGTAGAGTGCCCCGGCATATCCAGCTCCGGCACGATGGTAATATTGCGCGACGTTGCATAGTTCACCAGATGCCTAATCTGCGCCTGTGTGTAGAAGCCGCCGTACTCGCGCGGCTTGTGCGTCTTCGGATCGATATCCGCTGCGGCAGCAGGACCCGCGGGTACGCTCCATGCGCCAACCTGCGTCAGCCGCGGATAGCGTTTGATCTCGATGCGCCATCCCTGGTCATCGGTCAGGTGCCAGTGCAGTATGTTCAGCTTGTGCAGCGCCATCTGGTCAATCAGCGTCTCTACAAACGCAGCCGATTGAAAGTGCCGCGCCGAATCCAGCATCAGGCCGCGCCACTTCAGCCTCGGTGCGTCTTCGATGTGCATGAACTGGATTGTGGCTGGCCCCACCTGCCCCGGCGTTTGCGTCAGCAATTGCCACAGGGTTACGCCGCCATAGAAGAGTCCTGCGCGCGTTGAAGCGGTAATCGTGATGCCGCTGGCCGATACATCCAGCGTGTAACCTTCCGCAGGCATCGTCGCAGCAGGATCGAGATGCAGTGTTATCGCAGGATGTCCAGCACTGGGCTGGCATCCTGCAGTACGCACTACCAGCGTTAGCCCACGCGTCCGGCGAACCAGTGCAGCGGTGTAGCTTGCCACAAACCCTGCATCCGCTCCGGCAGTTGCACAAAGCGCAGTGCCGTTCGCAATCTTCACCGTGCCCGCATGCAGCGCGATGCTTTTGGGCTGCGGGATAATCGCTGGCCCCTCGGCGCGCACAGCGGCGCAGAGCAGCGTGGCAACAACAGCGATGGCCGACAGCATCTTAATCTCGGTGCGCATTTTGGGCAGGCCTCAAGTCAATTCCCTCTTTGGGAGGAAGTAGCAGGCAGTATTCTGCTACAGGAACGATATATGCAACCGGTCGCATAAGGCAAACCTTTTATTCGTCTCCCCATTCCCTGCGGATGCCATTCTGGCACGGATCTTAGCCCTTTGGCCCTGACCCGGAAGTATTACACTTTCCACACCATAAACCCGTGCTACGCTGGTCTCCTCGCCGGATACCACGGTTAAGGGCAAGGCTCCCACAATGCGCAGAGCGGCAGTTGTCGCAGTAGCAGGGTCAGCGATTTTGGCGCTGGGGGCTGGGATTTTTGCGGTGATTCACATCCAACGTGAGCTCACCCGCACCCGCATGCAGGTTGCAGCCGATGGCAGGATTCCCTTTGAGCTGCGCACGCTCAGCAAACTGGAAAATGCCGGCTTTGAACCCCTCGCCGCGCCCGACAGCTACACCTCCGGCAGCGTCTTCCACGGCAAGCTCTACCTGGCGGGCCCCGGCGGGCTCGCCGAATTCGCTTCCCTCGACGCCGAGCCCCATCTCCTCCGCACCGGGCTTGATCTTCCTCCGGTGCCTCTGGTCCGCATCGTCACGGGCCAGTTGCGTGGAGACGCGCAGCCTGTCCTGATGCTTGCCACGCGCGGCGGCGGCATACTGCTGTACGACGGCTCCGCGCTGCGCCAGCTTCTTCCCGGCGATGTTGCTGCACGTGATGTAACCGCTCTCCTTCCGCTTGCCTCGGGCGATCTCCTGATCGGAACGCGTCAGTTGGGCCTGCTTCTCTTCAACGGCAAAGAGCTCACGACTTTCAATACCAACCTCAGCGGATTCACCGTCACCGCACTCGCCGGCGATGAGGGCGACTTCTGGATCGGGACGCGCGACCGCGGGGTATTCCACTGGCACGCAGGCGAACTGGAAAGCTTCAACGCCGGCTCCGGCCTGCCAGATGCACAGGTCGAGTCCATCGCATTCGGCGGCGCACGCACCTACATCGGCACGCCTCTCGGCATCGCGGAGTTTGACCACGGACGCCCGGTTCGCACTCTCGCCCCAGGCTTTTTTGCCCACACCTTATATAGAGAGGGCGATATTCTTCTCGCCGGTTCCATCGACGCAGGCGTCCGTGAAATCTCTCTCTCCGCCCCGCGCACCACGCACGACGCCACCGGCGAGAGCACTCCGCTGCATGTGGAGCAATTCTTCGCTGGCGATGGCGTGTTCGCAGTCACCTCCGGCAGCGTCGTTCGCCGCACCGGCGCACACACATGGCAACCGGTTCTCACCTCACAGCCTTCGCCACTGGCAGACCGCAATGTTGCCGCACTCGGCTTCGCACCGGACGGCCGCCTCTGGATCGGCTACTTCGATCACGGGCTCGATATCCTCTCAACGGACTTCCAGCGCGCACAGCATGTTGAGGATGACCACGTCTTTTGCGTGAACCGCATCGTCACCGATCCACAGCGCAACACCATGGACGTGGCTACCGCCAACGGCCTTGTCCTCTTTGACGCCAGTGGCCGCGAGCGCCAGGTGCTACAGTGGCGCGATGGTCTGATCGCAGATCAGGTAACAGACGTCGCCTTTACCCGTGACGGCATGGCTGTGGCCACGCCCGCCGGCATCACCTTCATCGGCCAGCGCGGTATGGAGAGCCTCTACGCCTTTCACGGCCTGGTCAACAATCATGTGTACGCGCTCGCCAGCGACGAACGCAGCGGCAACCTGCTTGCCGGCACGCTCGGCGGCATCTCGCTGCTGCAGCAGCAGACGGTGCGTCACAATCTGACCGCAAACAACTCCGGTCTGAAGCACAACTGGATCACCGCGGTCGTCGCACTGGATTCTGACTGGTTCGTGGGCACCTACGGCGCGGGCGTGATGCAGCTAGACAGCTCCGGCCAGGTCACCGCGATGGACGTGGCTACGCGTCCGTCAGAGATCAATCCCAATGCCATGCTGGTCACACCCAGTCATGTATTCGCGGGCTCGCTCGGCGATGGCCTCTTCGTCTACAGCCGTACCAGCCGCCACTGGACGCAGGTCACGGCGGGGCTTCCCTCGCTCAATGTAACGGCGCTCGCAGCACGCGCCGGCGAGCTTTACGTCGGCACAGACAACGGTCCAGTCAGAATTTCAGAAGGGAGCTTTGCTCCGTGAACATGACTCGAATGGCTACAGTGTGTTTGATCACGATGCTGGCCGCGTACCCTGTGTGCGCAACGGCAGATACCGGTGTGCTGATTCCGCGCGATAAGCAGTTGCCAGACCCCGCGGTACTCTCGCTGGAAGAGATGAATGTCGATGTCGTCATTGACGATGGCGATGCCCGCGTCTACATCACGCAGATATTTGCCAACCACACCAATCGCATTGAAGAGGGTAGCTACGTCTTCGCGTTGCCTACCGGCAGCACCGTCTCCGACTTTGCCACGTGGGATGGCCCCGTCCGCATTCCTGCTGTGATTCTTGAGCGCAAGCGCGCGGAGGAGATCTACGACCAGGCCCGTCTCCAGGCCATCGATCCCGGCCTACTGGCGTCTGGTGAGCGTGACGGCTCCAACCCGAAGAGCAGCCTCGTCTTCAGCGCCAAAATCGTTCCAATCCCCGCCTATGGCACAAAGCGGCTCGAACTGGAGTATCACCAGAAGCTGCCGGTCACGCAATTCAACCAGGGCTTTCTGCTCTTGCTGCGGCCTGCAGCTTACCAGCAGCAAACCGCCCATCACCTGCGCCTCCGTATCGAGATTCGCTCTTCGCAATTTTCCTTACAGTCCATGCAGTTCCCTGCAAAGTCGTATCCCGTCACCATGGTTCACCAGGATGCGCACTCCGTCATCGCCACCTACCAGGCGAACGACGTCAATCTGTCAGAGGACTTCGCTGCAAATTGGAAACTCGATCCCGCCGCTGCCGATGCGCTCTCGATCACCACGTATTGCAACCCGCGACCATCGCGGCCTGCGCCAGATGAGCAAGCGCCGGTGAAGCCCTCACAGCCCGAGCCCGGATTTCTGCTGGCACAAACCCTGATCGGCCTCGGTCAGCACGCCGCACAACCTGCTGCCTCCCCCGCACAACGCAACGTGGTCGTGCTGTTTGATAACTCTCTCTCCATGCAGTGGGACAAGCTGGAGCGCAGCTATGCCGCCATGGAAAAACTGCTGCTCACACTGCAACCCACGGATCGCTTCAACCTGCTGCTCTTCAACCAGGATGTCTCTACCTTCTCTCCACAGCCGGTTGCCGCGGATGCCGCCACAATCCAGCGCGCCCTTGCGTTTGTAAAGGCAAGCCACCTTCGCGGCGGCACTGATCTCGGTAAAGCATTGTCCTCCGCGCTGGCGCAGTGCACTCAACCCAACAGCAGCATCATTCTGCTCTCTGACGGCAACTCTGACCGCGGCGTCACCGTACTCACCCGCAAGATCGCCGCAAACTATGCGCAGCAGTGGAAGCAATCGGCGCAGCATCCGCGCACTGCCATATTCGCAGTGGGCGACGACGCCAATCTTCCTCTGCTCACCCAACTTGCCCGCAACGACGGCGTGCTGGAGCATGTGCTGACCAGTGAACCGCTGGATGCCAAGCTGGCTTCTTTCCAGGCAAAAATCACCAGCCGCCCGGTCACCGGACTGGCTCTTACATTGAGCCCTCCAGCCGCCATTCACACCCTTTACCCGCTGGATGATTCCGTCTACGCAGGCTCTGTCGCCGCGTGGGTAGGCGACTACACCACACCAGCGAAGAAAGTTGCTTTCACCGTTACCGGCACCCGCAATGGCGAGTCCTTTACCCAGCACGCCAACGCAGCGTTGCCTGCCGAATCCCTGGCGCATCCGCAACTTCCGCGCATGTGGGCGCAAGCTCGCGTCAATGCGCTGCTTGACCAGATCGCCCGCGACGGCGAAACCCGCGAGGCCGTCGACGAGATCATTCGCCTGTCGCGCAAATATAAATTCGTCACCCCTTACACCTCCTTCCTCGCGGCGCCGCGCTCGCTGCTTCGTCCCCGCGTCATCCGCCCCGGCGACCCCGTACTCCGCGTACACACTGATCCCGCCATCACCTCCGTCATCGCGCTCTTCCCCTTCGGCCTCACCAAGCCATTGCGGCACATCGCCTCAGAAGATAAGCCCGGCAGCGACGGCGATCATCTATGGGAAACGCGCTTTCTGGCGCCCACTGACATGAACGACGGCACGTACGCCGTCCGCTTGATACTCCGTGACGATGAGGGCCACACCTACAGCGAATCCAAGACCTTCGTCATCGCTTCCACTCCACCTGCCGTCCGCATCCTGCTCGACCGCAAGCGATACCATCGCGGCGATGTCGTGCTGGTCAAGGCCATCTCCACCGCAAACACACGAACCTTGACCGCCCGCCTTGACGGTACCTCTCCCACTGACCTGCGCTGGAACAACGCTGCCGCCGCCAGCACGGGCCAGATGCTGATTCCAGACACGCTGGCGCCCGGCACCTATGCTCTCACCGTCACCGCAGAAGACATTGCGCACAATCTTGGCACGCAGGAGGTGAGCGTTGAAATCCTCCCGTAACTCAACCCATCCACTTTGCATCTGGATACTCTCCGGCATGGTCGCCTGCACCGCCCTGGGTGGTGCGGCCCTCTGCGCCCGCGCCGAACTTCCTGCCTGGATGCAGGACGTCATCAGTGCTTCAGCGATCGAATCTGCGCTCTATCGCCTGATGGATCTTCCCGGGCTGAAGACGATCTACCCGCGTCCACCAGCTGAAGCTCGCACCGAGCTCTCATCGCTCATCAAAAAATCGCCTGCGGATGCTGAACTCTATTCGCTGCGCGCGCAATCCGACGAGCAGGCTCTCGACTTCGCTGCCGCGGAAGCTGACTGGAAGCAATACGTTGCGCACTCGGCAGACTCGGCTGCCGCCACGCTGCAGCTCGCTGGCTTCTATCACCGCCGTCTCCAGCCGGAACAGGAAGTTCACGCGCTCATGGCTGTCGCTGCTGCTCCATCGCCTGCATCAGAGCAATACACTCCGGCGGTGCAACAGCGCGCCTGGGCTGCGACCCAGCGCATTCTGCACCTTGCTGACGATCAGGCGCTCCCGCCACAAACATTCGTTGCCGCCTACCAGGCGTGGATAGCGCGTTACCCTGCCGAACCCGCCCCCCGTGTCGCCTATGTCAGCTATCTCATCCGCGAAAAGCGTTTTGACGATGCCGTCACGGCCATCGCCGAGTACAAGCGCGCCTTTCCGCAGGACGCTGTCTTCCCCATCAAAGCCTCCGCGCTCGTGGAATATCGCCGCGGCTCTGTGCAGAGTGCGCTCGCCATCTACGATGCCAACTTCCAGCCGCTGTGGCCCGCCGAGCTGGTACAGAGCTACTACGGCATGCTCGCCGTCACGCACCGCCAACGCCAGATGCTTGCCGATGCACACGCCAGTCTCATCAAGAATCCGGACGACTTTGTCTCCGCCGTGCGCATCTTCTACTACTTCCAGCAGCAGGGGCACCTCGATGCCGCGCGCGCAGCACTGGATAGCTATCGCGCCAGCAAAGAGCAGCGCAAAGCGAAATGGACGGCTGACGAACTCTACATCTCCGCCACGCTTTTTGATGGCGTAAGCCTTTACGGTGAAGCTGCCCGCTACTATTTCGCTCTTTACAATGCCGACGGCGCACTCTCTCTCAGCCGCCAGTCGCCGCAAGAGGCTGCACTCAGCGGCATCGTCCACGTTCTGCTCACCGCGCCCGATCAGAATATCCCTCTCGGGGCCGGCAATCTTTCGCTCTATCGCGACATTGCCACGCTCGATCAGGGCCCCGGCTATCTGAATGGAATCCTCTCCCTCTGGCTGAACTCCGCTTCGCCTGCTTCAGCATTTCACGATGAGGAAAAGCGCGCGCTTCCCTACTACCATCGCGCCAAAGCGCAGGAGTTGCTTGCGGTTCTTGACCAGAAGTTTCCCCAAGCCGCCGCGCGCCCAGCGCTCCATGCCCAGCTCATCGCAGCGTACGTTGACTATGGCGACAACCCCGCCATCCTCAAAGCCGGCGAAAGCTTCCTGAAGGAATTCCCCACCGCCCCTGAGCGCATTGCTGTTGCCATGGACATGGCAGATGCCTACGCGCGCACCAGCAATACCACCGCAGAGTTCGCGTTGTACGACCGCCTGCTCACAGAGCTTGCCGCGCAATCCAAAGGCATGCCGCTCACTGCCGATGCAGCAAGCTCCCCCGCCGCGACCGTACAGACGAATGCAGATGCACATGACACCGATACCCCGGATGAAGGCGAAGCTGCGCCATCACAGCCCGCACAGGGCCCCAGCAATCTCGAACGCGCCCTCGATCTTTCTACTGCTCCTCCCATCAGCCATCCGGTAAACGGCGCTCTGAATTACAGCCAGCTACTGGAGCGCTATCTCGGACGTCTCTCCACCGCACACCAGCTGCCCGCCGCACTTACCGTGTTGCGCCGCGAACTCGACCGCAATCCTAACGATCCACTTCTCTACGAACGCCTCGCCGCATTCCTGCAGCAGAACAACTTCACCTCGCAGCAGGAAGAGGTCTATCGCCGCGCCATCGCGCGTTTCAACGACACCGGCTGGTACGCCAAGCTTGCGCGTTACTACCTGCGCCAGCAGCGTCAGCATGAATACTCCGTTCTCACTCATCAGGTCATTGACAGCTTCCGTGGCAGCGATCTCAGCGACTACCTGAACAACGCTGGATCAGGCGGCTGGCCCCAGGTCTATCTCGAAGTTAATCTCTACGCGCACCAGCGCTTCCCGCACAATCTTCAATTCACCCATAACCTGTTGAACGCCTATAGCGGTAGAAACACACCCAACAGTGCGGCGTGGGAACAGTTGATCCGCGAGCACTGGTTTGAATCAAGCGATCTCCGCGACCAATTCTTTGACTATCTCCAGCGCACCAACAAGCTCGATACCGAACTCGCCGCGCTGCAGCAGATCGTACCCGCGGATGCTCGTCAGCAGAATCCTGCCGCCATGCGCGAGCTCGCCGAAGCCGATCTCTGGCAGTCTCACTTTGAGCAGAGTGCACTATTGCTCGGCAAACTAGCAGCCGCGTATCCTGCCGAGGTTGAACTCGGCACCGAGGCCTCCAGCGTCTTCCGCTCACTCGCCTACGCTGACAGTTCCCAGACGGCCCTCGCCATTGCAGTGGAGAAAAATCTACTCGCAGCCGATCCAGCAAGCCTTGACCGCCTCGCCCGCATCGGCGATATCTACAGCGACAACACAGCCAGCGTGCTGGGCGAGCAAAATGCAGGCGGCGCGCTCACGGCAGCAGCGCAGTACTGGCGTCGCATGCCGCTGGTACACCCCGGCTCGCCCGACGGGTATCTGCAATCCGCCACCGTCTTCTGGGATTATTTTCAGTTCGACGATGCTCTCGCGCAAATCACGCTTGCCCGCAACAAGTTCCACAATCCGTCGCTCTACGGTTACGAAGCCGGTGCGATTGACGAGAACAAGCGCGACTATGCTCAGGCCATTGCAGAGTACACGGCCGCTGCGACCAGCGAAGCGCCCAACGATGCCGCCCATCGCCGCCTGGTCGTGCTCGCACAGCGCCCCGCCTTCGCCACATTGGTTGACGCCGCAACCTCGCACGCCGTCGCGCAGAAACCCACCCTGGCTGCGCTTGCCCTGCGCGCCGACGTGCTTGCCGCGCGCAAGCAGAAGGCTGACATTGCCACCCTCACCGATGCCGCCATCCAGCAGGCCGCCACGCTCGACGATGCAGCCCAGCTCGCCACATTTGCGCAGCAGCGCCAGTTGACCGCAAGTTACCAGCACGCTCTGCAGCGTGAGATCGCACTCGCTGTCGACCCCGTCGAGCGCATTCAGCTTCGCTACGCACTTGCCCAGTCCTATACCACGGAAAAGAATCTACCCGCTGCGCAGCAGGTGATTGAATCAACCTACAAAGACAATCCGAAGATTCTCGGAGTAGTACGGACCACCGTCGATTTCTACTGGACGAACAAGCACCAGTCTGAGGCCATTGCCACGCTCACGCAGGCTGCGCACGACGCCAACCCCACGCTCAGCCGCGCATTCACCGTTGAAGCTGCCTCGAAATCCAACGAGAGCGGAGACTATGCGGGCGGCCGCCGCTTGATCGAGCAGCTGCTCACCGCTGATCCCTACAACGCGCGCTACATCGCGATTGTGGCGGATAGCTACGCGCTCTCTGGAGACAACGCCAGCCTCCGCGATTTCTATACCGCCAAACTGGCCTCCATTAAAGACGCTCGCATGTCCGTCACCGAGCGTCGCGACAACATCGTTTTCCTGCGCCAGGGCCTCATTCCCGCGCTTACGCGCATGAAGGACTACGCCGCAGGCATGGATCAGCAGATCGCCCTGCTCAGTGCATTCCCTGAAGATACTGACATCATTCAGAGCGCTGCGCTCTACGGCCTGCGTTATGGCCGCCAGCAGCAGTTGCTTGCGTTCCTCAACAAGACCGTAGCTGATTCGCCGCGCGACTCGCGCTTCGCCATCGCGCTTGGCAACACCAACACCATCTTCGAAGACTATTCCGGCGCCATCGCCGCCTATGTAAAGGCCATCGCCATCCGCAAAGACCGCATGGACATCTACATTGCGAAGGCCAATCTCGAAGAGCGTCTACAGCGCTTTGACGATGCCGTCTCCGACTACGATCGCCTCTACATCCTCAGCTACAAGGATTCGCAATGGATGTTCAAGGTTGCGCAGGCGCGCGCCCGCCAGAGAAAAAATGATCTTGCCGTGCGCGCACTGCAAACTGCATGGATTGATGGCCGCCCCGTCAGCCCACAGAACCAGTTCCGCGTTGCCGCGCAGCTTGAACAGTGGAACCTGCTTGACGAAGCCCGCACCTTCGCGGAACAGGGCGTGAAACTGGCCGGCGACGACCTGCTCGCCGTCAGTGTAGATCGCGATGGTGCGACCACCTACGCGCGCATTCTCGCTCGCCAGCGCCACGCAGACGCCGCACTCGCCATGCTGCAGAAAGCGCTCGATGCCGCCGACGAATCGCCCAACTCTCCCTCCGTCATCATCGCTCAGGCTGAGAAGCAGGGCATCACCTCCGTCGTCGAGCAACAGTGGCGCAAAGACCTGGTGGCCCAGCGCAAGGAAACAGCCGCGCAGGGCTTCCTCGCTATCATCCGCCAGGTTGGCGTCACCGTCGCCACCTACTACACGCCCGAAGAGAAGCTTGCTTACGCCCATCTGCTGGATGCCGCGCGTTCCGGCAAACCGCTTACTGAAGTTGTTAATCTCTGGATACCCGCCGCGGAGTCCGCTGGTCTGCAGGACCACGTGGCCCAGTGGCGCAGAGATGTTCTGCTGGCAAATCCGCACAACCTCGATGCTGGGCTTGATGCCTTCAACGCATTGGAGAAACAGCGGATGGAAAATGCAGTTCGCGGCGAAACCATTGAGCGATACGCTGAGCTGCAACCTGCACGAGACCGCAATGGAACTCTTGCGCTCGCAGCCGACGCATGGCGCGACGACGCCAACCATGCCGCCGAACTCCGCGTACTCGGCAAAATAAACCTGCGTGGCGCCGGCAATTCCACCCTGCGCGATCGCTACTTCAGCCTGCTGCTGCAGAGTGATTCCGGCCTCCTGGTCTCGCAAACGGCATCCGCCAACAATGCCTATGCCGAAAGCGCCGCAACCTACGTCCTTGCGCACGGCAACCGCTCACTCGCCGCCTCCGTGGTTGAGTCCATGTCTCACGGCCGCACACCCCTCTGGCATAGCGCCAACGCTGCATTGATCGGCCTTTACTATGCCGATGGGGCCTCCGCCACACAGAACTCCGCCACCGCCCACGCCTTCCACGATGCGCTGGACGACACAACCATCGGCGAACGTCTCGCCGCCCCTGCCAACACCAGTCAACACTTCACCGGCGACCTGTGGTTCTACTACGGCATGCGTTACGGCGTCTTCCGCACCGTCTCCCATCAGGATGATGCTGAAGACTTCCTCGCCGCCGGGCTGGAGTCCCGTCCTGGCGTTGCCGCCAGCTACGTCACGCTCGCAGAAGCCTACACCGACGCCCGCCAGCCAGATGCCGCTGTGCGCGAATATGATCACGCGCTGGAGCTGGAGCCGTCGTCCGCCGGCATTCATCGCAGTATCGCCGCCGTGCTCTGGGCCTCAGGGCACAAAGCCGATGCCATCGCCCAGTGGCAGCAATCGCTCGCGCTGCTGCATGCCATGGTCGATCTCCGTGCTGTGCCTGAAAGCTTCTGGACGGACTTCGCCGCGGTCTCGCGCGACCTGCAACAGAATCATCTCGGTGCTCAACTGCAACCGGAGATGGATGCCGTGCTTCGCAGCTATATCACCAAGAACGGCGAGTACCGCAGCATCGAGCTTCTTCACTCCGCATTTACCGCGCTCGATTCCCCAGCGCAGGCCACGGACTGGGCGCTCTCACTCGCCGGTACAGCTCGCTATCCCGCTTCGCTTCTGGCTCAGCTTACCAGTGCAGACTGGATACCGCAGCCGCTTCTCGGACGCATCTACCGCCGCGAACTCGAACTCGCGCAGGCCTCAGCTCAACACAGCTCCGACATGGAAGAAAGCGCCTCCTGGCAATTCAACAGTGCACAGGCCGACTACCTGAAATATCTCCTGAAGCAGAAGAGCTATGCCGAAGCACAGATCTTCTTTGACTCACTCGATGCTGCACGTCGCAAGCAGAATGACATGCAGCCGCTGCAAATTGAACTCGCCGCTCACCAGGGCTACATCTCTCAGTTGCTCGCCGCGTTCGCTTCGAGCCCCACCACAGCGCCATCACTCGATGTCATCTCACGCGCCGCAAACGATCTTCGCGAGACGGACAAATCCTCCAGCCGTCAACTTCTGGAATATGTCTTCCAGCACAAACTGGAGCAGCACCTGCTCACTGCTCCAGACTTTCTCAGCCTCGCCCAGGCCCGGCTGGATACGGCAGATGTGAGCGGTGCGCTGGAGCTTCTGCATCGCATGACCATGCTCGATGGCGACATCTACGCCAACTTCGACGCCGCGGCAAAGCTGCTTGAAGATTCCGGTCACGCCGCGGATGCGCTTCCCTTCCTCACAGCTCTTGTCGGTAGCACACCGTGGAATGTCTCGTACCGCGTCCTGCTGGCACAGGCCCAACTCGCCTCACAGCAGAATCAACCCGCCGCTCTCGCCGCGCTTGCCTCCGTTGCGGCAGATTCCACCGCCGCCTACGATATCCGCGTGCGTGCTACGACTGCGCTGCATGCGCAAGGCAGCAAGCAGAACTTCGGCAGCAGCGAACTCAACCTGCTCGCCTCCGGTCAGCCCATCACTATACAGCAGGCTGACCAGCCGTATTTCGTCGCCGCACGCATAGCCGCTGCCAGCACAGCCTCCGCACAACAGAAGACTGCTATTCTCCGCGCAGCGCTCGCCGTCGCCCCCAGCGATGCGTTGCGCCTCTCCATCTTCCACGCTGAGATCTCCGCCGGAAACGCAGAGAGCGCCTTCGCCGCCATCAATCCCCTGCTCATCTATCGCTATGACCCGCCGCAGACGAGCAATACGGATAGCGATCAGCCAGATAGCACTCCGGCAGACGACTCCTCGGATTCCGCACGCCGCTGGAACTACGGCGACGATGCGCAAAGCTGGGCAAGCGGATCACCCCTGTCGGCCTTGGTGCGCACGCGCGAAGAGAAGCTCGCCATGGCGCTTGAACTCGCCTCGATGTACGAGAAGCTCAACCAGCCCGCGCAACAGATGGTTGCGTTGCGCGATGCGGTAAAGTTTGCGCCGGACGACAAGCGCCTCGGCGAATTAAAATCTCACATCGCTAAGCTGCAGGCGCGCATCGCCCTGGATCAGGCTAACGCCCCCCGCCTTCCGCGCCTGCATCCAACGCTGGAGCAATCCGTTCTGGTACGACCGCGTCTTACTCGAACTACCGCGCCAGTGCAGGAGGATCAGCCATGATGCGCTTACCCCGGCTTCTTCGTAACCCTGTCGCACTCATCTCACTCTCCACAGTGCTCGTCGCGGGTGCGCTCTGGGCCGCCTATGAGATGGCTGCCCCGGCGGCGCCCACACTCGCCGCGTGGGTACCTCAGGGCTCTCTACTCTCCATCGAAGCGCTCGACTTCTCCGGCCTGCTGAAGGATTGGAGCAAATCCCCGGAGCAGCAGCGCTGGCTCACCAGCGACAACTATGCTGACTTCTCGCGTTCACGTCTCTTCTCGCGCCTCGGCGATGCGCAGGGTGAATTCGCCACCTCCGCCGGACTGCCGCCAGACATGAACTTTCTCACCCAGGTCGCCGGCAAAGAGAGCATCTTCGCCTGGTACGACATTGGCAACCTCGAATTTCTCTACATCACCCACATGCCGTCTGCCGCCGCTGAGCAGACACCCCTCATGCAGCTCCGCAGCAAGTTCCAGCAGCGTCAGGCCGGAACTGAAAGCTTCTACGTCCACACCCAGGGCCAGCCCCAGCGCACCGTCGCCTTCGCCGTGCATGGGGATTACCTTCTGCTCGCCACCCGCGAAGACCTCATCGCCAACGCGCTCCTGCTCATGCAGAATCAGGCAAAACAATCCCTCGCAGACGAATCCTGGTACTCTGCCGCGCTTGTCGCTGCACATGCCCCCGCAGGCGATCTTCGCATGGCCCTCAACCTCACCCGCATCGTTCCCTCACCCTACTTCAGGAGCTATTGGATTCAGCGCAACATCACGGCCATGAAGCAATTCAGCAGCAGCGTCTCCAATCTCTACCGCACTGCCGGCTCCTTCCGTGAGGAGCGCGTTCTCCTCCCCGTCTCGCCAGATACAATTCCCTCACGCGTCGACCTTCAGCCCATGCTCGCGCTGCTTCCCACTAGCGCCGGGGTCTATCGTGCCACCGCACTGCCCGGCGTCGATCAGGTCCTCGACACTTTGAATGACAAGTTGCTCACCCGCAACCCATCGGCGTATCGCGATGAACGCATCGCGCCCGTTGCCGATGTCACCGTGCAGAATGCAGGCAGCGCCGCTGATCTGGATACGCGCATTGATGAAACTCCCCCGCAGCAGCAATCGTCCGCCCTCTCACTCGCTCCATTGCGCGCCGTACTGGAGTCCGCCCACATAAGCAGCATGCTGGTAACGTCTTCCACCTCCGCTGCACCCAGCGATATTTTTATCCCCACGCACTCCGCCGTTTTGCTCACGGCAGACTCATGGAACGCCGATGCCCTGCAAGCCTCACTCGCTGATGCTCTCCGTGCCCAGCTCACCGCATCCAATCACGGCCTCAACTGGCAGCAACACACCGAAGGCAACCTCTCCTGGTATGAATTGACTGGCCTCCAACCTCTGGCCTTCGCACTCAGCAATCACATCGGCATCTTCGCTTCAGACGCAGCCACGCTGCAGCAAATTCTGAAAGCACCGCAGACAGCCTCCGGTGCGCCTCGCTTTGCCAGCGTGATCGCCGGCTACAACCACACCGCAGAGCGCGAGCGCTTTCTACGCCTCACTGGCATTCTTGATGGCAATACACCAAAGTCTCCCGATGCCGGAGACGCTCCGCCCTTCTTCTCGCGCAACATGGGCAGTCTCGCCAATACCTTTTCATCGCTGGATTCTGAAACCTTCACCGAAGTGCCAGATAAGACCACACACACGATTCACCAGACCGTTCTCTATCAATGGCGAAACTAGCATTGCGCACGCGCTGGATTCTTTCTCTCGCCTTGCTGCTGGCAACGCACCATGCCAGCGCGCAGGATAGCGCTCTCTTTGCCCAATCGGCACAGGCTGCGCTCGCGCGCCACTGGTCCGCCGCCGCCGCACCCACCGTCTCCTGGCTCTTGCTGGATGCACGCACAGGCAGCCTACTCGCATCACGGTGGCCTGATCGTGATATACCGCTGCCTCTCGGCTCGCTCACCAAGCCCTTTGTCGCGCTCGCCTACGCCCGCACCCACACCGCGTTTCCCGTCATCACCTGCCACGGCACCCAAGGTAGCCCTCCATTCTGCTGGCTACCTGCCGGGCACGGTCCGCTCACAATTCAAAACGCTATCGGCTACTCCTGCAATGCATACTTCCTCTCACTCGCTGGCGAAACCACACAGTCCGCGCTGGAAGCCGTCGCGCACGACTACTTCCTTCCTCCGCCGCCTGCGTCTTCCACACCTGCAATTCGCATCGGCCTCAGCCTCGGCTGGAACATTGCACCCACTGATCTTGCCCGCGCCTACGTTCGCCTGTGGATGCAGCCTGAGGCTCAGCCCATCCTCGCCGGCATGCACGTCGCCGCCCAGCGTGGGACAGCCAAAACTCTGCGCACTACTGATGCGCTGGCCAAAACCGGTACCGCACCCTGCCTGCAACATTGCATCGCCAGTGGCGACGGCTTCGTCGTCCTGCTTACCCCCTCCGCCCATCCCCGCCTCCTGCTCCTGGTCCGCAAGAAGGGCACAACGGGTTCCCTCACCGCCGCCACGGCTGCGCTCATGCTTCATGATCTTCAGGCAGGCGCACAATGATCGGCAGTCCCCATACCCGTCGCCACTTCGTTCGCAACTGCGCAGGCACCGCTGCATTTCTCGCCGCATCACGTAGCGCGCTATCGTTTCCGGCGTTGCGCTCCACTGCCACTTTTCGTTTCGGAGTCTTTTCGCTCTTCCAGCCGCAACGCCTCATGCTTCGCTCGGATGAACCGCTTTTGCTTTCCTTTGACGATGCGACGCCAGCCTTACTGCAGGCAGGCAACCCGCTCTCCATTCAGTTCGCCCCGCATCATCGCCTCACGCTGCAATGGTCCAGCCGCACCGTCACCATCTCGCGCCTGTGCGCCACCGCCACATCGGGTGAGGCCGCCACCTTCGCGCTCTCTGTTCCTCCACCCGCACTGCACGGCTCCATCACACGCAGCTTTTCTGGAACACTAGAGCTCACCGCCGCATCGCACTTCCTTCAACCCGTCATCATCATGCAGCGCGAAGCCGCAGTTGTCTGCATCGTCCACGCAGAAAGCCCTCCCGCTGCCTCGCTCGCGTATCTCGCGGCCCAGGCCATCGTCTCCCGTTCGTTTCTGAGCGCGGCTCACACCGGCCACTTTGGCTTTGATTTCTGCGATACCACGCACTGCCAGTTTTTCCGCGAAGCGCCCGCCGCAGGTTCCCCCATTCTGCTCGCGCTACAGCAGACGCAGAACCTCTGCCTCGTCGCCAGTGCAGAGCCACTCGCCGCCATGTACAGCCGCAGTTGCTCCGGCCACACCCACACGCTCGCGGAACTCGGCCTGCCCGCCGGTCCATATCCCTACTATTCCGTTGTCTGTGAGTATTGCCTGCACCATCCAGAACGCTGGTCGCACTCCCTGCCGCACGGCGCCCTTCCGCTGAGTGAACGTGATCGCCTGGCCTACAACCGCATTCATGGCTGGTCGGCATTGCCCTCTGTCAGTTTCACCGCAAATGCCACTGGAGTTTCTGGCCGCGGCATCGGCCACGGCATCGGCCTCTGCCAGCGCGGAACCGCCTCCATGGCAAAGAGCGGCAGCAGCGCGCAACAAATTCTGTCGCACTACTATCCCGACACCGCGCTCGCTTCTCTGCCAGCCTAGTACCGCATCATTCCGCCGTGATCAGCAGATCAAAAAGTGTCTTAATCAGTTTCCGGATCGTCTTCTGCGAAAGCTCCGCCCCAAGTATCCTCTGCGTCACGGCAAGCCCGTGGGTCAGGTTCATCATCACCATGATGAAATCATCCGGCGTTAGATTTACGGTAATCTCCGGCGCAGTTAAAAATTCACGGATGCAGTCGCCTCCGTCGCGAATCTGCTCACGATGCGCCGTTATAAAAGCCTTGCGGATACTCTCATTGATCAACGCGCCCGCTTCAAACTCAGCACGCAGCACAATCCAGTCCCGGTCCGTCACCATGTCTGCAATCGCGTCCCGCATCAACCGCAACCGCTGCGTGGTGGAGGAGCTTTTCTCCATCACAGACTCAAAGATACCCTCGCGGCGAGCCTGTTCGGCCTCCAGCACGGCCAGAAAAAGCTCTTCCTTGCCGTCAAAGTTGCAATACAGCGCGCCCCGCGAATAGCCTGCGTCCTCGGCAATCTTCTCCGCCACCGCGCCGCCCAGCCCATACCGCAGAAAGTGCTTTCGCCCTACATCGATCAGGGTGGCGCGCGTCTGCGCCCGGCTCTCTTCGCGCGTCAGCCTCTTCCGTATTGCCGTCTTTGCCCCAGCCATTGCCACTCCTGCGCGCGAAACAATATGCATTCAGATACGCACCTATCCTACCCGAAGTAATGGATAGATAGCAGCTTTCGTCGGCCTAGTTCAGCAATCGCACGACGACCACTAAAACCACAGCGGCGACCGCCGCAATTCCCAGCACCGCATACAGCAGATACACCATCGGGATTCCTTCCTCATCCTGCATACCGTTCCTCCTTCCCCGCTATGGAGCCGCCTTGCAGCTCCTTCATTGTTTTTCTTTTCATGTCAATTTTACATACAAACAGAATTCAAATACAATTTGTTTTTGTAATATGTTTTTATGAGGTGAAATATATGGCATGCATGGCGATCAACAAATTGCAGTTTTCCTGCTGGGGGAAGCATCTCTCCGCGCGCGATACGGCAGCAACGTCAACCCCTCAAATCACGCCCGATGTGCGCCTTGCCCGCACTGCAGAACGCGAACTCGCCGCATTTCATCAGGCCGTATTGCGCAATCATGGCGCCGCTGAAGCCACGCAAGCCGCGCAGGACTGGGTCGAGGTCATGGAGACCATGGAATGGCCGTCCGCCAATCTGCATCCCGATTGGCGGCGCGTCACCATCGCCGCGGCCAGCCGTCTCGCTTCCCGCATCTTGGCGCGCCCCTCCAGCATCTAGTATTCAGCCGCAAATCATACGTCTGCACAAGATGCTGGCGAAGCACGTCCGCGCATAATCACGATTGTTCAGGAATCAAGCATGCAAGCCAGCAACACCAGCACACCGCAGCAATCAGATCATTGGGCCACACGGATTCTTTCCAGAACCATGAGTCGCATTCTCTACGCCATCCTCTTTAGCAGCATGGCCGTGGCCTATGGCATGGCGGAACTGCCCGCCGCTCCCGTACCGCAGACCGCGACGCTCAACGGCACTGTTCTGGACGTCAATGGAACTCCGGTCGCCGGAGCAAGCGTCGTGCTGGACGGCCCTTCGCCCGCGGACCGCCGCACCGCCGCAGCCAATGCAGACGGCTTCTTTCTGCTGGGCAATCTCTCTCCAGACACGCCCTACCGGGCAACCATCTCACAAACAGACTTCTCCACGTGGACATCACAAACCATCACATTGAAGCCCGGCCAGTACTTCACGCTCTCCGGTATCCAATTACGGATTGCCGAGGTACAAACCTCTGTCACCGCGACCTATTCCGTCGAGCAGATCGCCACGCAGCAGGTTGAGCTCGCGGAGACCCAGCGCGTTCTCGGCGTCATTCCAAATTTCTACGTTGTCTATGACTCGGCCAATGCCGTGCCGCTTACCGCTAAGCTCAAGTTCAAACTCGCCTACAAATCTACTTTCGACCCCATCACCCTTACGGGTGTCGCGCTCATGGCCGGCATCAACCAGGCCGCTGACCGGCCGGATTACGTACAGGGCGCAAAGGGCTACGGCCAGCGCATCGGCTCTGATGCAGCCATCGGCTTCACCAATATTCTGATTGGCGGCGCTATCCTGCCCTCGCTTCTGCACCAGGACCCGCGCTACTTCTATCAGGGCACCGGCAGCAAAAAATCCCGCACCCTGCATGCACTCTCCACGCCCTTCATCTGCAAAGGTGACAATGGCCACTGGCAGCCCAACTACTCCAGCATTGGCGGCGACCTCGCCTCCGGCGCCATCTCTGAGGCGTACTACCCCGAAACCAATCGCGGCCCCGGCCTCGTCTTCGGCAACGCACTCATCAACGCCGGCGGACGCATGGTCAACGGACTCATTCAGGAGTTCGTTCTGCGCAAGCTCACCTCCAAATCCGGCAAGCAGCAGTAGTACCTTCCCGGCGTATAAAGGAGGAGCAGTATATTTCGTTTACGCGGGGAAACTATGCAGACCAGGACGCTCGGCAGAACCGGATTTCAAATTAGTGAAGTAGGCTACGGCATGTGGGGCATGAGCGGTTGGTCTGGCTCGCAGGAAGAGCAGTCCCTGCAATCCCTGCAACTTGCCGTCGATCTCGGCTGCAACTTCTTCGATACGGCATGGGCCTACGGTCAAGGCCAGAGCGACCGCTATCTCGGCCGCACGCTCGCCGCAAATTCCGGCAGGCAGCTCATCGCCGCATCCAAAGTTCCCCCCATGAATGGCCAGTGGCCCGCGCTCCCCACCTACCGCCTCGCAGACACATTTCCCAAGGCGCACGTCATCGCCTACGTCAACAAGATTCGCGAGGCCCTGCAGCAGGATTCCGTCGATGTTCTGCAGTTTCACGTGTGGGATGACTCCTGGATTGACGACCCCGTCTTTCGCGACACCGTCGAAACGCTGAAGCGCGACGGCCTCGTCCGCGCCTTCGGCCTCAGCCTCAATCGCTGGGAGCCGATGAACGGCCTGCGCGCCATCCGCACCGGACTGATTGATACCGTCCAGGTCATCTACAACATCTTCGATCAGAACCCTGAAGATGAGCTCTTCCCTCTCTGCCGCGAGATGAACATCGGCGTCATCGCCCGCGTCCCGCTGGACGAAGGCAGCCTCAGCGGCCACTTCACCGCCGCCACCACCTTCCCCGAAGGCGATTGGCGCGCGCGCTACTTCAACCCTGAAAATCTCAAGGCCACGCTGCAGCGCGTCGAACGCCTGAAGCATATCCTCCCCGAAGGCATGACCTTGCCTGAGCTTGCCCTGCGCTTTATCCTGGCAAACCCCACCGTCAGCACGCTCATCGCCGGTATGCGCACCCCAGCGCATGTTCGCAGCAACATCGCCTGTGCCGACGGCAAGCCGCTCTCTTCCGGGCTACTGCAGGAGTTGAAAAACCACCGCTGGGACCGCGTCCCCAACCACTGGTCCAACTAGCCGGGAGCGGCGGGCTCCCCCCTTGCCCACCCTCTTCCAATGGACTAGCATCAAGCCATTCCCCTCAAAAGATTATGATTGGCTGGTGTCCGTCAGGCTGTGTTTCAATAGCTCCCAGACTCGCCACAGGTGAAACCTCCATCCATGAACGAAACAGAATCAAAGTCCCTTCCCGAAAGCGCCTACCGCCCCCTGAAACCAGGCGAAACCTACCACCCTTTCGTCCCCGCTGAAGTCAAAGAGCCCGAACTCACGCCCCGCTCGCTCATCTGGGGCGTCATCTTCTGCGTAATCTTCACCGTCGCCTCGGCCTACTCCGGCCTCAAGGTCGGCCAGGTGATGGAAGCCGCCATTCCCACCTCCATTCTCGCCATCGGCATGGCGCGCCTCTACCGCCGCCGTTCCACGCTGCTTGAGAATGTCATCATCACCGGCATCGGCGGAGCAGCCGGGGCCGTCGTCGCCGGAGCCATCTTTACCCTCCCCGCGCTCTACATCCTCCAGCTCAATCCTCACCCCGTCGAGACGATCTTCATCTGCCTCGCTGGCGGCTGCCTCGGCGTCCTCTTCCTAATCCCCCTGCGCCGCTACTTCGTGCGCGATATGCACGGCATCCTGCCCTACCCTGAAGCCACCGCCATCACCGAAGTCCTCGTCACCGGCGAAAAGGGCGGCTCCCAGGCCAAGCTCCTCCTGCAGGCCACGGCCATTGCCGGCGTCTACGATCTCTTCGTCACCACCTTCCAGGTGTGGAAAGAGTACGTCAACTTCCAGTTCATCCCCATTGTGCGCACGCTCGCTGACCGCACCCGCATGGTCTTCAGCTTTGACGCCATCGGCTTCATCCTCGGCCTCGGTTACGTCATGGGCCTGCGCAGCTCCATGATCCTCTGCGCTGGCGGCGTGCTCTCCAACTTCGTCATCGTCCCCATCATCTGGTTCGTTGGCAGTCACATCAGCTTCCCCGTATACCCCGGCGTCGTTCCTATTTCCCAGATGACCGCCGTTCAGATCTATCGCAACTACGCCCGTTTCATCGGCGTCGGAGCCATCGCCACCGCCGGCATCTTCGGCATCATCCGCTCGCTCAAGGTCGTTGCCGGCTCCTTCGGCATCGCTCTGCGCACCTTCCGCGCCGGCGTCGCCGCCCACGAAGAACGCACTGACCGCGACCTCTCCATGGTTACCATTCTGCTCGGCGTCGTCATCGGTGCCATCGCCGTCGCCGCCTTCCTCGGGCATCTTCCCGTCAGCCTCACCGCCGTCTCCATCGGCCTCGCCCTCACCTTGGTCTTCTCCTTCTTCTTCACCTCGGTCGCGGCCAACGCCATCGCTACCACGGCGCGCAATCCCGTCTCCGGCATGACCATGCTCACCATCATCATCTCGTCCGCCGTGCTGCTGCGCTTCGGACTCTCCGGTACCTCCGGCATGTTCTTCGTCATGGCGATTGCCGGCATGGTTTGCACTGCCCTCTCCGTCTCCGGCCAGGCCATCACCGATCTCAAGACCGGCTACTGGCTCGGCTCCACACCCGCCGCGCAGGAGAAGGTGAAGTTCCTCGGCGTTGCCGCCTCGGCCATCGCCGTCGGCCTCACCATCGTCATGCTGGCGCGCACCTTCCAGTTCGGCGAGTCAGCCATCGGCGATCTCCGCCCCGTCCTCGCCTCGCCCCAGGCCTCCATTATGAAGGCTCTCGTCGAAGGCTTCATGAGCCACCAGCCCGTCGCCTATCTCCTCTTCGGCGTCGGCGCCATGATCGCCCTCGTCATGGAGATGCTCGGCCAGCCCTCGCTCATCTTCGCACTCGGCATGTATCTCCCGCTGGAGCTCAACACCCCAGCTCTGGTCGGCGGCTTCCTCGCCCACTTCCTCGGCAAGCGTTCTGAACGAGCGGGCGGCGAGCCCGGCAAGCGCATCCGTGAGCGTGGCGTCATCATCGCTTCAGGACTCATGGCGGGCGGCGCGCTCGGCGGCGTACTCGGCGCGGCGCTTCGCCTCTTCCCCCGCTACCGCGAAGACCTCATCAAGACGCCGTTCTACGCGAACGAGCCCATCTCGCAATCCATCTCGGCAGCGCTCTTTGTTTGTCTCTGCCTCTACGTCTGGTACGGCTCTCTGAAGAAGGAGAAGGTCTAATGGATCAAGCAGGAAAGTACGTTGCCGATGCAGTGCTCGGCGTTGACACTCTATGGGGCGGCGACGTCATGTGCCCCTCCGGCACGGGCCGCTTCATCGCCGATTCGTGGTTCTCTGACGAACCCCTCCCCGCCGCCTACACTCACCCCGCCGCAGAATCCACCCGTCAGGCTGGCGGCGTCTCCAGCAAAGACCTCGATCCCAAAGCCGTCGACCAATATCTCCGCGAAGTCGATCTCCCCGACGCCATCGCAGGCATCCGCGCCGAAGCCAAAACCATCGGCGGCATCCGCGGCAAGTATCTTGCTGGGCTCGCAGTCTCGCTGGAAGTGATGTTGGATCTCGCCCTGGAAGTTCTCGGCAAAGGTCCCGCGGTTCCCTACGCTCGCTGCGTTGAAGCCGCCACTGGCCGCCCGCCGGAGCCCTCGCAGCCCGCCGCCAAGCGCCAGCGCGTCGCCGAACTCCTCAACCGCGCCGGATACAAGAACTCCACCTCAGCCGACCTGCTCACCGCAGTCGATACCTGGCGTCGCGAGCGCGTCATTCCCATGGCCTCGGTCCGCGGCCTCGGCGCAGCCGTCATCGCGCAATTTGACAACCTCAGCGCCAAGAACCTCGTCCCATACCTGCCCGCTGAGCTCGCCGCTATCCCGCGCGCCAACATCGATTTTCTCGCCATCAAGGATGCGTGGTTCTCCGGCTCCATGAACTACATCGGCCGCGCCCGCAACCCCGATGGCACCCCCCAGTACGAAGCCAGCTACGAGATCAACGCCTCGCTGCAGATCTCCTACCCGGAGTTCGAGCAGCTCGTCAGCCACGAAGTCGTTCCCGGCCACGTCACCACCTTCGCCTACCTGCAGAACCTCTACGTCCGCGGCAAGGCCGGCTTTGAAGCCACCGTGCTCACCATGAACACCCGCGCCGCCACGCTCTTTGAAGGCATCGCCAACAACGCCATCCTCATCGCCCACGGCGTCACCGAGGTCGAGCAGCTTCCAGACGAAGATCTGCAGATCGGCGTCCTCCTCGCCCTGCTGCAGGACGACGCCAAAAATCAGTCTTCGTACCTGACCTGGGGCGAACTCAAGCCACAGCCCGAAGTAGCCGCCACCCTACGCCGCGATTTTCTCGTGACGGAAGAGCGCGCCGGCAAGCTCTCCGGCGCCTGGGGCCGCCATCCCCTCATGGGCAGAATGTACCTGCCGTCCTACCGCAGCGGCACCGAGCGCGTCGCCACGCTCCGTCGCACCTATCCCGCAGACAAGGTGCTCTCCACCATCTACGGCTGCCACGGCCTGGTCGATATCGAAATGGTCGAAGAACTGCTGAAAGCCTGACGCCTACTCCATCTCGACAACGGCCATGAACTCAGGAGACGACAGGCTCTCGTCCTTCGTCTCCTTCACCAGGAACACACCCACCAGCGTCAGCAGCGCCGAAGCCGACAGATAATACCCCACGTACCGCAGTCCATAGTGCGTCGCCAGCCACACCGCAATATACGGCGCGCACGACGCCCCCGCGATTGCCGCCAGACTGAATGAGAGCGAACTGCCCGTGTAACGCACTGCCGTAGGAAACATCTCTGACAGGAGCGTGCCCAGCGGCCCATATGTGATCCCCATCAGCGACATGCCTAGCGCCAGCATCGCCATCGCGCCGCGCGGCCCCGCGGAAAACATCGGCGACATCACCAGTCCAAAAAGCGCAATCCCAATCGTTACCCCCATCATCAGCCGCCGCCGTCCATACTCAGCCAGCATCGCAGAGACCGGAATCCCCGCCGCGAAGAAGCATATGGAAAGCAACTGCATCTCCAGGAACTTCTCCCGCGAATAATGCAGCGCGTTCGTCCCCCATGAAAGCGCGAACACGATCATCAGGTAAAACAGCACAAACGTCGCAATGCACACCAGAAACCCCACCAGCAGCGCCCGCGTATGTTCGCGGAAGACGGCAAGCAGCGGCACCTTCCTCTGCTCGCCCCGCTCCAGCGCCTGCTGAAACACCGGCGTCTCCACAATCTTCAGCCGCACATACAGCCCCAGCGCCACCAGCACCGCGCTCGCCAGAAACGGCAGCCGCCATCCGTACACAAAGAATTGTTTGTCCGTCAGCGTGCGCGACAACAGCACAAACACACCACCCGACAGCGCAAATCCAATGGGCGCGCCAAGCTGCGGAAACATTCCGTACCACGCGCGCTTGTCCGGCGGAGCATTCTCCACCGCCAGCAGCACCGCGCCGCCCCACTCGCCGCCCAGTCCCAGCCCCTGCCCGAACCGGCACAGCGCCAGCAGCAGCGGCGCTGCCACGCCGATGGCTCCATAC
>JARLFX010000133.1 GCA_031296355.1 Acidobacteriaceae bacterium | reverse complement strand
CCAGGGATTTTGTCTCGCGTATTCAGCTCGGTGTGCTGTCCTCCAGTCAGGAACGCCTAAAGAGCCGCGGCAGAGTTCCGTCGTCTTAGGACGGGTTCACCGGCGCTCCATCGCACGGCCAAGCGGGTCGGTTTCTTATTTCCTCCCCCGGCGCTTCCCCGCCAACTCCACCCATGTTTCCACGCCTCCTCCAGTTCGGCGCACTCAATATTCCCACCCACAGCGCCCTCATCGCGCTTGGCCTGGCGCTCGGGCTCCTGCTCGCTGTGCGCACATCGCGCCTGCTCAAGCTCGATGCCGATGCCACCTGGAACCTCGCCTTCACCGCAATCGCCAGCTACATCGTAGGCGGCCGCGTGGTGCTCTTTGTAACGCACTGGCGCGAACTGGTGCAGTACCCGGCTCTGCTGCTTGTGGTCAACTCACACTCGCCAGCCGTGCTCTACGGCGGCATCTGCGTGGCGCTGGCAGTATGCGCAGTGAGCCTGTGGCGGCATCCCCTGCCCCTGCGCCGCACCCTCGACGCCCTCGCTGCCCCCATCGCTTTAGCCGCCACTCTGGCCTGTGTCGGCGCATTTGCCGGCGGCGCGGACTATGGCGCTCCCACCACCCTGCCCTGGGCCGTCACCTTCCATAGCCGCTATGCGCTGATGTGGTTCGGCACGCCGCTGAACATACCGCTGCATCCCGTGCAGCTCTACGAGGGCGCAATCGAGCTCCTCCTCTGCGCATTCCTTCTACTGCTCCTGAAAATCCCCCACCGCGACGGCGAGATCTTCGGCGCGTGGCTCTTTTTTGCCGGCATTGCGCGGTTTGTGCTGGAGTTCTACCGTGGCAACCGCGGAATCGAGCTCTTTGGCGGCTTGCTTGACCTCACGCAGGCCGCCTCGCTCGCAATGATCGTCGCGGGCGGTATCCTGTGGATGCACCTGGATTCACGAGAGACCCTACACTATGCCATCTAAGAACATGCTTCCCAAGGGTCAACGTCGCCGTAGCGTGCGGCCGCAGTACATCGCAGCCCGCTCTGCCGCGCAGGAAGAAGAGACCGTGATCCCCGTGATCGAGGGCGATGACCTCGAAGACGGCATCCGCAGCTTCACCGCCGACTCCGCCGCCAGCGGCATGCGGCTCGATATGTATCTCTCCAAATGCCTGCCCGATATCAGCCGCGCGCGCGTGCAGTTGCTCATTGACAACGCGCAGGTGCGTGTAGATGGCAAGCCTGCATCGGCCAAGCAGAAGGTGCGCGGCGGCCAGGCCATCGAGATTGAGGGTGAGCCCCGGCCCGAACCGCTCCACGCCATCGCAGAAGATATCCCGCTGCAGATCGTCTACGAAGACGACGACCTCGCCGTGGTCAACAAGCCCGCTGGCATGATGGTGCATGCAGGCGCTGGCGCGACAGACGACGAGCGCAACCGCGGCACCCTGGTCAATGCGATCCTCTTCCACTTCCAGCAGCTCTCCGCCGTTGGCGGCGAGATGCGCCCCGGCATCGTGCACCGTCTCGATAAGCAGACCAGCGGCCTGATCGTAGTCGCAAAAAATGACAGCACCCACCGCAAGCTCTCCGAAATGTTTGCCCGTCACCAGCTGGAGAAGATATACGTCGCCCTGGTCCATGGCCGCGTGGAGAAGGCCAAAGGCACCGTAGACGCCCCCATCCACCGCGACGCCATCCGCCGCACCCGCATGACCACACGCCGCGCCGGTGGCCGCAGCGCCGTCTCTCACTACACCGTGCTGGAGCGGCTGGAGACCTCACGCGGCTGGTTCACCCTGATCGAGGTTCGCATTGAGACTGGGCGTACCCACCAGATCCGCGTCCACATGTCCTCCATCGGCCACCCCGTAGTGGGCGATACCCTCTACGGCGCGCCCCTCAGGATTGGGCCGACAGCGCAATCCCGGAGTGCCCGGGGAGCAACCATCCCCTCCATCCTGATGCAGCCCGACCTGAAAGCCAGTGGCGGAGCCAAGAAGCTCGCAGCGCCCGTAGCGGACAAGGTGGAACCGCTGACCCTGGAACGCAATTTCCTGCACGCTGCACGCCTACGCTTTGCCCAGCCCCAGACCGGAAAACAGTTGGAGTTGGAAGCCCCCCTCGCGCCGGAATTGACCGCTTTTCTGGAGTTGCTGAAAAGCTGACCTCCCCATCCCGCAGCCCGCACTACCTTGCTAGAATTGAGCCAGTGAAGACCGTGAAAGCAATCTATTCGATTTCCTTGTTTACCGTGTTCGGCGCGCTTGCGTTGAGTGGCTGTGCGCGATCCCAGACGCACTCACAGATGTCCTCACAGTTCGCCGCACCTTCACTCGTATCCTCCGCGATGCCTTCGGCAGAGTCCGCGATTTCACCGGCAGCTCCCGAAGAGGCTCAGATCGCTGCGCCGTCATCTGCTCTCCCGGCTGCAACGCCTGCACCCGCAGCAACGGATCAGGCAATCGCGGCACAACAGCCCCCAGCGACAGCCCAGCCGCCGCAAGCTGACTCGTCTGACACCGCGTCAAGCTACGTCTTCAAGCGCCAGACCAGCGAAGTCAACCTGATCTTCACGGTAACGGACAAGCACACCAATCAATCCATCAAGAATCTGCAGCAGCAGAACTTTGGTCTGCTCGATGATGGTAAGCCGCCGCTGCGCGTGCTCAGCTTCAAGCAGCAGACCAACCTGCCGCTGCGCGTAGGCATTGTGCTCGACACCAGCAGCTCAGTACGTACGCGCTTCCACTTTGAGCAGGAGGCGGCAACCGAGTTCCTGCTGGAGATCCTGGGCCACCAGGACCGCGCCTTCATCGAAGGCTTCGACGTCGGTGTCGATATATCGCAGGACTTCACCGGCAACATCGACAAGCTGAACCAGGGCATCCAGAAGCTCCGGCCCGGCGGCGGCACCGCGCTCTACGACGCCATCTACAAGACCTGCCGCGATCAACTGCTGCCGCTGCAATCGCAGGAAGCCACCCGCCGCGCCATCATCCTCGTCTCTGACGGCGACGACATCTACAGCCACGCGCTGGAGTCTGACGCCATCAAAATGTGCCAGCGCGCAGAAACCATCATCTTCGCCATCAGCACCAACGTTGGCCCATCCAAGGACAAAGGCGATGATGTGCTGAAGGAGATGTCAGAAGCCACCGGCGGCCAGACCTTCTTCCCCAAGCGCATTGAAGACGTCGCCCTCGGCTTCAACAGCATTCGCGACGAACTGCGCAGCCAGTACTCTCTGGTCTATCAGCCCTCAGACTTCAAGATGGACGGCGCCTTCCGCACCATCTACCTGCAAGCCACCGATCCGCGCTATGTCGTGCATGTACGCAAGGGCTACTTCGCGCAGAAGGCTCCGCAGTAGCAGCTATTCCCCCGCAAGCATCCCGCGCAGCGCATCTTCGTCAATCACCGCCACACCCAGTTCCTTCGCCTTATCCAGTTTCGAACCCGCGTCTTCGCCCGCGACGACGAAGCTCGTCTTCTTGCTGACCGAGCCGGAGACGCGCCCGCCTGCCGCCTCAATCTTCTCCTTCGCCTCTTCGCGCGTCATCCCCGGCAGCGTGCCGGTGAGCACAAACGTCCGCCCGCCCAGCAGGTTGGAGATAGCCTTCATCTCCGCGACGGGGTCGATCCCCGCAGCTTTCAACTTAGCCAGCAGCAGCAAATTCTTTTCATTGCGGAAGAAGTCGTACACCGCCTCCGCTACGCGCGGCCCAACCTCATTCACCCGCTCCAACTCGTCTTTCTCCGCCTTCTGCAACTCCGGCATCGAGCCGAACGCATCCGACAGCAGCTGCGCTGTGCGCTCGCCCACAAACCGGATTCCCAGTCCGAAGATGACGCGTGCCAGCGGCGCCTTCTTCGAATTCTCGATCTCCTTCAGCAGCGCATCAGCCGATTTCTCCCCAATGCGCTCCAGCTCCAGCAACTGCGCGCGCCGCTCATGCAGCGTGTAAAGATCGGCGATGTCGCTCACCAGGCCCGCGGCGAGCAATTGATCCACCATCGCATCGCCCAGCCCTTCAATATTCATCACGCCCCGCGCAGCAAAGTGCAGCAGTTCCTCGCGCACCCGCGCCGGGCAGCTGATGTTGATGCAGCGCCAATCCACCTCGCCCTCTTCGCGCACCAGCTCGCTCTTGCAGATGGGGCATTGCGCAGGAAATTGAATCTCTTCATCGCCCCGCGCATGTTCCTTATCCTCCACCACCTCCACAACCTTGGGGATCACGTCGCCGCCGCGCTCCACCAGCACATAATCGCCGATCAGCAGCCCGAGCCGCGCAATCTCATCCGCGTTATGCAGCGTCGCCCGGCTCACTGTAGTGCCGCCGATAAACACCGGCGCCAGCTCCGCCACCGGCGTCACCTTGCCCGTCCGGCCCACCTGGAACGCCACGCCCAGCAGTTGCGTCACCGCAGCGCGCGCCGCAAATTTATACGCGATGGCCCAGCGCGGCGCTTTCCCGGTAAAGCCGAGCCGCTGCTGTTGCGCGACCGCATCCACCTTCACCACCACGCCATCAATCTCATACCCCAGCGTCTCGCGCAGCTCCTCCACCCTGGCAATGAACGCCAGCACAGCGTCCACCGTCTTCGCACGCTCGCGATGTGGATTCACCCGGAAACCCGCCGCCGCCAGCGCATCCAGCGATTCACTCTGCAGCGGCAGCAACGAATCGCCCTGCTGCAGCAGAAAGTACGCGTAGAAATCCAGCCGTCGCTGCGCCACAATATTCGGCTCAAGCGTCCGTATCGTACCCGCCGCTGCATTGCGCGGATTCGCCGCGCGCGCCAGCCCCGCCGCCTCGCGCTCTTCGTTCAGCCGCACAAACGCTGCATTCGGCATCACCACTTCGCCGCGCACCTCAAACTGCACCGGCAGCCCCGCCGCCTTCAACTTCGCCGCAGAGATACTCAGCGGCACCGACCGTATCGTGCGGACATTGGTCGTCACCTCTTCGCCCACCGTGCCGTCGCCACGCGTCACACCACTCACCAGATGCGCGCTGCCGCCCTGCGGCTCATACTGCAGCGCCAGCGAGAGACCATCCATCTTCATCTCGCACGCATACTCCACCGTCTCGTCCGCGCCCAGCAGATCATGCACCCGCCGGTCCCACTCACGCAGCTCCTGTTCGTTGTAAGCATTGTCCAGCGAGAGCATCGGGCGGGAGTGCTCCACTTTGCGAAAGCCCTCCGCGGGCTTACCGCCCACACGCTGCGTAGGCGAATCAGCCGGCACCGGCTCACCCAATTCCGCCTCCAGCCGCTTCAGCTCGTTCATCAGCGCGTCGTACTGCGCGTCTGTTATCTCAGGCGCATCCAGCACATAGTAGAGCTGTTCGTGATGGCGCAATTGCTCCCGCAACGCTTCCATCGTTTCCGCTGTTTTTTTCGCGCCTGCCATGGAAGAATTATATGAGTGCTCGCACAGGTTCTGCCGCCTCCGGCAGCACACCACTCCCTGTATCCTGAAAACAAATGGAACCTGTCACCCACTTCATGACCGGAGCATGCCTGGGCCGTGCGGGCTTCAACCGCACCACCGCCTATGCCACCCTCGCCATGACGCTGGCCGCCGAAGCGCCCGATCTCGATGTCTTCTGGTCCATCGCCGGGCCGATTGCCGGCTTCCAGCATCACCGCGGATGGACGCACACGCTGATTGGCACGCCAGTTGTCGCCACCGTCGTCGTGCTGGCCATCTTCGGCTTCGATCGCTGGCGTCGCGGCCGCTCCATGAACAGCGAAGCCGCCCTCCCGCCGCGCTGGGGCATCCTCTGGCTCTGCGCGTGGATCGCCGCTCTCAGCCACATCCTGCTCGATTACACCAACAACTACGGCGTGCGCCCCTTCTTCCCCTTCAACCCCCGCTGGTACGCCGGCAGTATCGTCTTTATCTTCGAACCGGTACTGTTCCTGGTCTTGCTGCTGGCGCTGGTAGTTCCGGCTCTTCTCGGCCTCACCGATCGCGAGATCGGCGCGCGCAGCAGCGTCTTTCGCGGACGCAAGTGGGCCATCTTCGCCCTGCTCACCATGGTCACGCTGTGGGGCTGGCGCTATGTCGAGCAACAGAGCGCCACGCGCCTCCTGCTCAACGACGAAGCCTCTCAGGATGGCGGCCCGGTGACGGTGCAGAAGGTCGCTCTCAGCCCCTATCCGGTCAACCCCTTCCTCTGGCAAGCCGTGGTGGAGACGCCGGACTACTACCGCGTCGCCGATGTGAACCTGCGCACAGGCGCAGTCATCAGCGATCCGCAGACTGACATCTTCCACAAACCGGCGGAGACGCCAGTAACCCTTGCCGCCAAACAATCTCGCCTCGGCCGCGCCTACCTGGATTGGTCCCGCTTTCCCCTGGTGCAGGAATCAGGCAGCGGCGTAACCGAGACTGGCGAAACCGCCACCGTCGTCACCTTCCACGATCTGCGTTTTCACTACAACAATCCGCTTGTGAATAGACTATTTAAAAATCCCCTGAGCGCTTCCGCCTATGTGAATGCCTCCAGCCAGGTCGTGCAGATGCAGATGGGCGACAGCATCCAGCGCTAAGCCGTATCGTCATGGAAATATCGGAGAAATCATGAATAGATCCAGCGGCGTCATCCTGAGCGCAGCGAAGGATCTCAGTATTTGTCTTTATCCTGCCGCATCGGTCCGTTTTGTATCCCTCGATGTCGATACAGCCTGCCAGCCTGCATTGTGGATTGGCTGACGCTATACTGTTTGAACCGGTAAAGTTCCCCGGAACCTTCGACCAAAGAGCTAGAGGCCCTTATGATTGCGTATCTCATTCTCCTGCTGGCAATCGTCAGCCGCGTTGTTCCCCACACTGTGAACCTGACGGCAGTGGGCGGCAGCCTGCTTTTCTTTGGCGCGCGCCGCAGCCGCTGGCAGGCAGCAATCGCAATGGTGGCCCTGGCCGCAACCGACTTTTACCTCACGCGTTTCGCCTATGGCTACGCGTTCCATATGCAGGATTACCTGGTGACGTGGGCATGGTACGCCGGCGTCTGTCTGCTTGGTCACAGCCTGCTTGGCCGCAATGCCGGCGCACTCCGCGTAGGTGCCGCCGTCTTCACCTCGGCCACGTCCTTCTTCGTCATCAGCAACTTTGTGGTCTGGATGGGCTCCGCGACCTACGCCCACTCCGCCGCCGGCCTCACCGCCTGCTATGCCGCGGCAATTCCCTTCTACGGCAACGATCTGGTCTCCACCGGCATCATCGCAGGCGCCCTGTTTGGCCTGCCTGCCCTGGGCCGCAAGCTGGCCAATGCCATGCACCGCCACGGCAACAATTCAGCAGCCGCCTAAAACATTCTTCGTATAGCAAAAAGGCACTCCATCTGGAGTGCCTTTTTAGCTGCGTTTACCGGGTGCCCCAGAGCCTGCCCTGAGCGAAGCCGAATGGGTCTCGCATCTGAGACCTGGGATCAATGCCGGGTGCCCCATTCATCGCGTACTTTGCGATGAGTGGGATATCGTCGCGCAGCGGCGACGCCCCCGCCCATCTCCCCATCGCCCTCGCCCTCCACCGCCGTCATTCCGACCGAAGCATCGCGGCCTCTTGCGATGCGCAGCGGAGGAACCTGCATGCACATCCGCCCACGCCCCACCACCACTACTCTCAACAGTGTCATTCTGAGCCGCAGGCGAAGAATCCCGACGCTCCCCACATCACCCATGCCGTCAAAAAGCTTCCGCTGCACAGTTCCATTTGTTATTCCGATGCGCAGCGGCAATCACTGTGCAACTTATGGCTGTATTGCCGACATCACCTGCACAAGGATGCCTGGTGGATACGTTGCAACTTGCATGCATTGTTGGAAGGGGACTTCAAAGGCAGGGTCCATTAGAGCGGCCAGGCCGAGAATGTCCTGCGAGCTTTTTGATGGCTTCCACGTTACCCCCCATTCCTTGCGATGATGGTCGAATCCCAGCGTGGTGTGAATGAACTCTCGATGTTGTAGCCTTCCATCCGTATATGGGATGAGCCACTCAACAGCATGAGCGAGCGACCTCTTTCCTCCTGTATGAAACCACTCGAAGCCGTGAACGTGACCCGCGTAAGCTCCCGTCGCCAACGGCTTCAAATTAAAATCGACATAGAGAAGCGCGTCACGAGCCTTCCAGTCGGTGACGGATCCGTCCTTCTGGACAGCTTTCGATATCTGCTTAAGGAACAGCTTTGCCGCGCGCTTTTCTATGTCCGGGTCATTGGTTTCGTAAGCCGCCAACATCGCTAATTCAACCGCATGGCTTTGCAAATTGCCATCCTGACCAGACTTCGCAGCCCACTGCATGTATCCTTCCGCCAGCGATCTACAGAGCGTATTCATTTCCGTAACTATTGGAGCAGGCAGGCTGTCGCGGACGAGGTCATACGCCATCATCAGTTGCTCGGTTTGGGCCTGATCGATGGGATCCAGGTCCGCAAAACCCGGCTTAAACACTTCAGCCCAAACCCCGAAATACCGAACATCGGCATCCAGGTATTGCTTGGCTCCGCTGATGCGGTACGCCAAGCCCAGGTAAAGCATTGCTTCCCAATCCTGCTGGGCAAGATTGGACTGGTCATGAAATTCCGTCGACTCATTAAGGTGTCTGACATGCAAGCGGGGCATGGGTTTGGGAACGGTGCCTAGGAAGGCGTTCGCTTTGGTTAGTGTGGCCGCGCCGACCGGTGTCGCTCGAAGCGAAGGCAGTTTTGCAATCACGTCCGGGGAGAAGATTGCATAACCCGTGGCCATATTTGACGGCGTAGTAGAGGCGAAACCGTAAGCTGGCACCAGAAAACCGGCTGCTATCGAGATGATCCCGAGCAAGAAAGTCATTGAGCGTACGAGCCGAGCCGCAGACAATTCGAAATCCTCCGTTAGGATGAACCTGATCTTCTCACGGTCGTAATTCATAGAGCAACGTCGGCGCGGCGGATGGGTGGCTACATCGCAATCCGGTGCCCATCATTCCTTGAATCCCGGGACAAGGAAATCCGCGTGCCCCATACACAATCCCCAAACCGACAAACTCACCTTGAGTCATTCTGAGCGAAGCGTAGCGCAGTCGAAGAATCCAGACGCACTCCACGTCACCCATACCGTCAAACGACTTCCGCTGCACAGATGCCATCGCCATTCGCCCTGCGCGAACCCGTTTTGATTAAGCCCCCGGCTTCCGGGGGGTAGGGCTTCAGCCCTGCTGCAAAAAACCAGCCGCGCCGTCAGGCGCGCTCCTTGCTGCCGCAGGCCTGAGCGGAGCCGCAGGCGCAGCGAGCCTTCCGCCCCACGGAACGCCGTAGCGTCCATAAAGCACCCATGCACTATCCATGCAATCACCGCGCGTCATCCATGAGCAGTCCACAAACTGTCCATAAAAAAACACGAAAAACTAAACTTTATCCAGAAAGTTTGGCGTAGTTTCCATCCAAAATCGCTACAATTAATACAGGAAGTAAATTCCAGACGCAGCCGGTTCATGGCCTAACCCATTGCGAATGAATTATTTACCCGTAAATATCCCGTTTCCAAATATTTAGCCCCAATCCTATAGGCTAAGGACAATTATCCCCTTGACACAGAAGTACCATGAGGCGCACTCTGGTATTGCCGTGACAGGGTATGGGAGTGTTTGGGGGCTTGCGCTCTGCAAGCATCAGAGCTAAGCTTGGAAAAGTTGTGCGGAGGGTGCGGGACTCGAACCCGCAAGTGACGGCCAGCCACGGTGGATTATAAATCCACGCCCTTACCATTAGGGGTAACCCTCCGATATGTGGGAGCCAGTAGAGAGTGTTGGATGCTCTTTACTGGCTCTTCCTGCATTACGGCAACAAGCGGCAGGCTTGGAGGCTGCCCTGCGCGCCGCAATCTTTACCCGGCTGCATTTTCTTCAAGCTGGGATTGAACTTTTTCGCGTGTCCATAAATTAGACACACCACGTTTACCTACAATACGAGCCTTGCCTTCTCCAGCAAGTGTCACAAGGGCTTCATTGACCGATATTGGCGGATATTTTGAAGCGAATATATATCCGGCATTCTGCATCATTCCCACGATGGCGCTGGTGGTTAATCCATCATCTTCAAATCCTGGGAGAAGCGCATACACTCTCCGTTTGAGTTCTCCGTAAGGCTTTTGTGCTGTTACCTGCTCTAAGAGTGTTGGGCGAGGCTGTACAAGCTCTGCGCTACCAACCACAGCTGCTACACGTGGATCGCTGAATACAGCGCGAGCCTTTTCCCAGAACAAGACATCTAACTTGGCCTTTGCCAAGTTGCTTTCAATCGTTTTGAGGTCGATGGTCATGGCTTGTTACCCTGTAGTTAACCCTATGGCTCTTTGGTTGTTGACGCAATACTTCCATCAAGGAAAAATGGTCTTTGTTTAAAACTTTGAACATTTCCCGAGGTTATCTTGGATGTTCAGGAGCGTTTAGGCGCAAGAATCCGCGCTATACGTCACCTAAAAGGCATGACGCAGGCGGATTTAGCCAAAGCGTCACAGCAACAGCGTGCCTACCTAAGCCAGTTGGAGAATGGAAAATTCTCTGCACGAATAGATACCTTGCACCTTATTGCCAAAGGGCTACGAGTGACTTTAGCGGAGATGTTTGATGGAGTTGAATAAATGTCTAGGCTTATACTTCAATCCATGAAGGTTGATAAAGCACAATTCGTCGCTGTGGTTGATAACCTCTTGAAGGCCTCACCGATAAAGCGGTCAGATGCCAAGACGGGTCAGCCGAAGGTCGGCAAAATAATAGAGACTAAACCCCTGCGATAAGCTGCTTCATTGGCATCGGCTTGGTCTGTAGCATCTCGCTTACCGTGTTCTCGAAGATGGCAGCGTCACGCCGTGCGTTGAAGCGATACTCAAACTCGGTTAGATAGCGGTGCAGGTGCTTTATCGAGACGCGATGGAAGCTCCCTATCAGGCCGCGCTTCAAGAGTGAGAAACTGGACTCCACTGTATTCGTGTGGATGCGGCTACCCGGAACAACCCATTCCTGAGAGTGATTCACCTTGCGGTGATTGTTCTTGTGCCATGCGCTTATTGCAAAGTCATAGACCGATGAGCAGTCAGTGATGATGCGCTTCGCATACGGGTCAATGTGTGCGTCAATGAGTGGCTGTAGTGTGACGCGCTTGCCATCGGGAACATGGAAGAAACGCACCCGGCCTGTAGTGGTCTTTGTGCTGCGCTCACGCATTGCCAGCACCATCTCTTTTGGCGGTTTAGGTTTTGGAGTCTTCTGGAAACGGCGGATAGAAGTACCGCCAATGTACGTCTCATCCACTTCGACCGTGCCAGTCATGGGCATAGGATTGGAGTCCACCATAGCCTTACGGATGCGATGGCAGACATACCATGCAGTCTTGTAGGAGCCGATGCCGAGATGCTTCTGTAGCTGCTTGGCTGACATTCCCTTCTTCGCATCCACGATGAGGGCAATCGCCATAAACCACTTATGCAGGGGAAGGTGAGAGTCATGGAAGATGCTGCCATTGGTCGCGGAGAACTGCTGCTTGCAGGTCGGCTCTAAGCACTGGTAGACCTGAGCGCGTTTGTTCTTGGTTGCTGATTTGCGTGTGATGTGGCTGATCTTGTCATTGCCGCAGGTAGGGCAACGCACGATTCCATCCGGCCAACGCTGCTTCTCAAGGAAGGCTAGGCACTGCTCATCGGTAGCAAGTTCGCGGGAAACGTCTATCAGGTTCATGGCTGTTATCCTCTACCTGTTCAGTATCGGATAAATCCTTTTCTGTGTCAAGGGGATAATTGTCAGGCTAAGTGCCTGCAAACAAGATATTTAGCTTTTCAGGTGGGGGAGGGGTACCCCTACGGTGTGGTCTCTTCCTCGCTGGCCGCTTCTTCTTCATCTGCCGCGATCTCCACAGGAAAACGCAGGCGGCTGCGCCGGTCGAATGCCTTGCGAACGATGTAGATGACCAGAGCAAGCACAACGAGGCCGAGAACGAGCAGCGCAATCGCCGCGTGCCGATGAAATTCATACAGAAATGTGTGAAAAAGCGCCGGACCAAAGAAGATTGTGAGCAGGGCGCACACCATGAACTGAATGAATTTTCCCGTAAAGACCGCCAGAACATACGGCAGCGGACGCATCTCAAACACGCCCGCCGCGAACTCAAACAGCTTCACCGGGGTGGGCGGCGGCAGCATGGTCGGGATCATGATGGCGAGAAATTCCTGGCTCTCGAAGCGGTCGCGCATGCGCTCGTAGCGCTCGCGGTTGATGCGCTTGAGCAGGAAAAGTTCTCCTCCGGCGCGGCCTACGTAGTACGGCACCAGGCTACCCAGAGCAGACGCAACTGCAGCCATCAGGCAGTACAGGATGAATTTACTAGGCGCACTCACCACGTAGCCGATGAGCACAGCATCCATCGAAACCGGGATGGGAAAGAGCGCGGAGTCAATCAGCGACAGTCCGCCGAGTCCCCATATGCCAAGCGGCTTGAGCACCAGGAAGATGAGAGCGGAGAGTTTATGCAGGGCAGCTATGGGTCCAATTGTCACGACAGTCACTGATTCTACCTGCCCTTGTCCGGTCCGGGGGCGCGCTCGTGTTCGGTTCTCCCCGCCAGGATGTCCAGAGCGTGTGGCAGCACGTCCAGCACCGCCCGTAGCGAGGTCACAGCGCCCCGTGGGCTGCCCGGAAGGTTCACAATGAGCGTCCGGCCCAGATTGCCGCAAATGCCGCGGCTAAGGGCCGCCAGTGGCGTTTCCTTCGCCCCTTCGAAGCGCATGCGCTCAGCCAGCCCTTCGAGGATGCGTTCACATACCTGCCGGGTCGCCTCCGGCGTCACATCGCGCGCTGCTAGCCCCGTCCCCCCGGTGGTAACCACCAGATCCACCATGGCAGCATGCGCGCGCAACGCGGCTGCAATGGCGGCGGTATCGTCTGGCACCACGGCGCCGGCGGTAACGGCGAAGCCGGCCTCCTGCAACTCATGCGCCACGGCAGGCCCGGAAACATCCTGACGCTGGCCCTGGGCGCAACCGTCGCTGACGGTGATCACTGCGGCCTGGAAGATTTTTTCCATCTCTTTGATTCTACGTTGCCGGGAAGAACAGCGGAACTCGCCCAACGCCGTCTAAAGGAAGATGCGAGAATATGTAGGAGAGATTACTGCGGTGCGCAGGCAACTTTACCTGCGTCCGCACGTCCGTACCCCATAGCGATGCCAGTCGAAGATCCCGACAATCCCCAGAATCTGCAGCCCAGGCCGCCGCAGCCACCGCCGCTTTACGCAGCGGGCTCGCGTTACAGCGACCTGGCGACGCACGAACTCTGGCAACTGCTGGACGATATGGACGACGAGCGCGCACGCGCACGCCGCCGCGAGGCCTTCTACCTCTCGACCATCGTGTACCTGCTGCTGGCATGGTTCGTCTTCTACGGCCCCAGCGTACTCTGGCACCAGCCGCACATGATCAATCCGGCGGATGTGCTGAAGACCCGCGACCTGACATACCTTGATCTGCCACCGGACGCGCTGAAGCAGCTCAAGCCCAAAACGCCGCCCAAGGCACTCTCTGACAGGGACCGCGTCGAGCAGACGGTAAAGCCGCTGGACAAGAAGACGCTACAGCATTTGCAGGAGCAGGAGCCTCCCCCCGCGCCCACACCGCAACCGGCGCAGCAGGCACAACTCCCCCCCTCCCCGCAGCCCCAGCAGCCACCACCCATGCACCCGCAGCCGAACCAATCGATTCTGGATGCTCCGAGGCCACAGCCATCGAAGCCCAGTTTCAACCAGCCATCGCGGTCAGTGGGAGATAACCTGCAACGCCTGGCCGAGAACGCTCTGCCGACGCGCCCCGGATTCGGCGCTGGCCGCTATGGCGATACCGGCGTGCCGCACCACTCCGGGCTGCAGGCCCCGGTTGAGGTACTGAGCGATACCACGGGCGTGGATGAGAACCAGTTGAACGCCTACCTGAAGCGTCTGCTGCACGACGTAAAACAGACCTGGCTGCCGCTGATTCCGGAAGAAGCCCAGCCACCCTTGCTGAAGCAGGGTGAGACGGTGATTCGCTTCACCATTGCGCCAGACGGAAAAGTTATTGGCATGCAGTTGGTCGATTCCACCCATGACAATGCCCTGAACCGCGCGGCGTGGGGCTCCATTACCGGCACATCGTTCGGCACGTTGCCCAGGGGAATGAAGGATCCGAACCTGACGCTGCTGATTCGCTACATGGTCAACGAGCCGCTCGAGTAAGCTGCTGCTATGGCGCACCGCGATCCACTTCCGTCGACGCATCGGCACCGCCGCATCCAGATACGTGGCCTGCTCTGGCTTGCGCTGCTGGTCGTGATCTTCGCCATTGCGCGCGCCGGGCTGCACACCGCGTTTCCCGCGGGATGGTGGCGGCTATGGTAGCGCCCGCGGCTGGAGTAAAGCCAAAGCCCATACAAGCGCTGGAGCCGCTGCTGGTCGTACTGCTCGGTCCGACGGCCAGCGGCAAGACCGCGCTTTCGCTGCAGCTCGCAGAAAAACTCTCCGGCGAGATCGTGAGCTGCGATTCGGTCGCGGTATTTCGCGAGATGGAGATCGGCACCGCGAAGCCTTCGCGCAACGAACGCCAGCGCGTGCCACACCACCTGATCGATGTTCGCAATCCGGATGAGCCGTATACCGCCGGCGACTATGGCCGTGAAGCGCGTGAAGCGCTAAGCGGCATCAGCGGGCGCGGGCGGGTACCCATCGTGACTGGTGGTACGGGCCTGTACCTGCGCGCGCTGCTGGATGGGCTCTTTGCCGGACCCGCGCGGTCTGACACCCTGCGTGCGCGCCTTCGCGCCAAGGAAGAACGCCACGGCGCGGGCACACTGCATCGTCTACTCGCGAAGCTCGACCCCATCGCCGCAGCCCAGATGCATGCCAACGATCTGCCGAAGATCATCCGTGCTCTGGAGGTGCCGCTGCTGACGCGGCGCACCATGACCGATGCGTGGAAGGATGGGCGCGATCCGCTCATCGGTTACCGTATTCTGCGCATCGGACTGGAACCACCACGGGCGCGGCTGTATGAGCGCATCAACCTGCGCGCAGCGGCGATGTTTGACGATGGTCTGGTAGAGGAGACGCAGATGCTGGTGGAGCGCTACGGCTACGAGTGCCGTCCGCTACAATCGCTGGGCTATGCGCAGGCGATGGCAGTGCTGCGCAGCGAAATGTCGCGCGACGAGGCCATCGTGAGCGCGCAACAGGGGCACCGCAACTATGCAAAGCGGCAATTGACCTGGTTCCGGCGTGAGCTCGAAGTGCAATGGCTGAAGGGCTGTGGCGATGATGCTGAGATCGCAGAAGCCGCCCTGAAGCTGGCTCAGTCACAATTTAAAACAAAAAGGCCGCGACACAGGTAACGTGTCGCGGCGTTGGCTTGCAATTCCGCTCAGGAAATAATGAGCGGATCGGCAAGCCGGAAGGTAACGATGGATTCGGCGGGAATATTGATGTCGCCATTTCCAGTAAGGCCAGCTGCTGCCGTTCCTGCACCGCCGCCAACCAGGCCGCCAACCAGTAGACCAACACCGCCGGTAGCCAGACCGCCGATGAGCATGCCTGCACCTGCGCCGCCACCAATCATCGCGGCAGAGCGTTTGCCCTTGCCCTTCTTGGTGCGGGTCAGGTTATTGGTATCCAGCGGGTAGCTGGTGCCATTGATATTGACCGCCGTCAGCTCCAGCTGAAGGATGGATGCGCCCTTGAAGTGGCCGCGCTTGTGCGATGCAACCACCCGGCCTTCAACCGCCGAACCCTTGGCGATAGCAAGATGGTTGCTCTCGTCCATAACCGGTTCCACGATCTCGCCCGTGAAGCGCGAGCCGGCGGGGGTGTCTTTCACACTGATGTGCTGATCAATGCGAATCGACAGCCGCGTACCTGCGGGAACATGCACAGAGATGGGCGTGACCACTGAAGTTCCTGGTGTGCCTGACACCGGCGCGTTTGCGCTGTTGGCAGCGGCCGGATCAGTAGCGTTAGGCGCAGGAGTGCCGCCCTGGGTGGTGGTGGTCGTGGTGGTGATGAGTGGCTTCTGTCCTGGAGCCGCTGGCGGCTGCACGACGGTAGTGGTCGTATTGCCGTTCTTATCTGTTGTTACGACTTGCTGCGCCTGACCAGTAGTAATCGCCTGCTGCGTCGCCTGATCAATTGCCTGCTGCTCTTTTGATTTGCAACCGGCCAGACTGAGCGACATGGCGGCGATGCATAGCAGGTTACAGGAGTACCGAAGTGTCTGGTTCATTGTCGTTCCCTCTTTCGCGATCTGAGTATGTGCCCAAACCGGGCGTCCAACTCAGTACGATGCGCAAAAGCGTGGAAGTGAGACGGGGATTTACGGTCTATTTTTTTTGCTGGTCAGGCAACTTTTAGCGGCGGTACACAATCTGCCCATTGCGAATGGTAAGCGCTATCCGGCCGGGAAGGCTCCAGCCGTCGAACGGCGTGTTCTTCGAACGCGAACGCGACTCACTGGCGTGGAAGGTCCAGTCCGTCCCGGGGTCAAACAACACCACATCGGCAGCTGCTCCAGCGGCAAGGGCTCCGCGGCCATGCAAGTTGAGCACCTGCGCGGGCCCGAGCGCCAGCAGGTGGATGATGCGGTCAAGCTTCATGCCGTGTTTGCGATGCAGCAGGCGCAGGGTAAGGCCGAGCGCCGTCTCCAACCCGGTAATGCCGTTGGCCGCGCGATCAAACTCCACCTGCTTCTCGTGCGCGGCGTGGGGCGCGTGATCCGTTGCAATGGCATCGATAGAGCCATCGAGCAGACCCGTAATCATGGCTTCGCGGTCGATCTCTGCACGCAACGGCGGATTCATCTTCTTGTGGGTGTCGTAGTCGCCGATAGCTTCGTCGGTGAGTGTGAAGTGATGCGGCGCAACTTCGCAGGTCACATGCAGGCCTTCTTTGCGCGCCTGCTTCACCGCCTCCAGCGCGCGCGAAGTGGAGAGGTGCGCCACATGCAGGTGCGGACGCACATGGCGGTCACGTTTGACGATTTCTCGGATCAACCGAATGTCGCGCTCGACGATGGCAGCTTCGGCTTCCACCGTCATGCCGCGCAGCCCCAGGCGGAATGCGACCGGCCCTGCATTCATGGAGCAGCCGCCGGTCAGCCGCGTATCTTCTGCGTGCTGAATCACGGGCAAGCCCGTTTTCGCCGCAGCGATTAGGGTCTGGTGCATGATGTCGTCGCCAAGAATAGGCTTGCCATCGTCGGAGACGCCGACCGCACCGGCATCGCGCAGCTTGTCGTAGCTGGTGAGCTCCTCGCCCATGCTTCCCACCGTGGCCGCGCCGATGGGAAAGACATTGACGACCGCCTTACGCTCAGGCGCAAGCATCCAGCGTGTGATCTCTGGCGTATCGTTCACCGGAATGGTATTGGGCATGCAGCAGACGCTGGTGAATCCACCGGCTGCTGCTGCCGCCGTTCCCGTGGCGATGGTCTCTTTGTAGCTTTGCCCCGGTTCGCGCAGGTGTACGTGGATATCCACCAGGCCGGGCGCCACGACGAGGCCCGCTGCATCCACCACCGTTGCGCCCTGCACTTTGCCAAGCTGGCCGGGCCTCTCGACTGCCGCAACCACACCATCCCGCAATAGCAGGTCGCGAGGCGCATCGGTTCCGGTAGCAGGGTCGACCACGCGGCCGCCGCGAATGATCATCGGCTTCACGCTCATACCGTGCCTCCCTGCAGCGCGCGCACCAGCAGCGCCATGCGGATGGCCACGCCGTGACGCACCTGCTCTGCAATCATCGACTGCGGGCCGTCGGCGGCTTCGCTGCTGATCTCAAGCCCACGATTAATGGGGCCGGGATGCAGGATGAAGGCGTTGGGTGCATAGATCGAGAGACGCTCGACGGTGAGCTGGTAGTTGTCAATGTAGTCAGCGAGATTGAGTTGCAGGCCGGCAAGCCGTTCCTTTTGAATGCGGAGCATCATCACCACGTCGGCCTGCGCGAGCGCCTTATCAAAATCACGCTCAATGGTGACGCCCGGGCCGATGCTGACCGCATGCTCCGGCAGCAGCTCCGGCGGGCCGCAGTAGATGACGCGCGCGCCCAGCCGCGGCAGCAACAGCGCATTGGAACGGGCGACGCGACTGTGCAGAATGTCTCCGGTAATCACCACGGTAATACCGCGCAACGTGGCTTTGGAGATGCCGGCAGTAGTCCGCGCAACAGGCGAAAGCCTCAGGCGTGCAAGCATGGTGCGCAGATCTAGCAGTGCCTGCGAAGGGTGCTCGTGCATGCCGTCACCTGCATTCAGTACGGGCAGGCCGGTGGACTGGGCCAGCAGCCAGGGTGCACCGGAGCTGAGATGCCGCAGGATGATGCACTCCGCGCCAAGCGCGCGCAGGGTAATGCCGGTGTCCTTGAGCGATTCGCCCTTTTCGATACTGGAAGACTTGTCGCTGACCAGCGTAGTAATCACTCCAAGCGATTTTGCCGCGAGTTCGAATGAAGTGCGGGTGCGGGTGCTGGATTCGTAGAAGAGCAGCGCAACCTTGCGGCCTTCGAGCAGCGTGGCGCGCTCTTTGGGCGAGGCAACTTCCAATGCTGTAGCAGCAGTCAGAATGCTGCCCATCTCATCCAGTGAGAGATGGGTAATGGAAAGAAGCGAACCTGCTGCATAGGAACTAACGGAAACGGGAGTGCGTGGTTGTGATGCGGGCGCTTGCCGCGAGACTCGAGATGCTGTTTTCTTGCCTGCCATGCACCGGCCTGGAGTGTGTTGCGTTTATCCCAGTTTGCTTCTACTGCTAGTCCCGTTCGACGAGAAGAACCTGCTCGGAGCCGTCGATCTCCTGGAATTTCACTTCGATGATCTCTTTATCCGTCGTCTGCACGGTGCGGCCCACGTAGGTCGCTTCGATGGGCAGTTCGCGGTGTCCGCGATCGATCAGAACCAGCAACTGCACGCTACGCGGACGGCCATGATCGAAGAGTGCATCCATGGCGGCGCGAATGGTGCGGCCAGTGTAAAGCACATCGTCCATTAGCAGAATATCGCGACCGTTCACGTCAAAACCGATTGCACCCTTATGCACGACAGGACGCACATCGTAGGTCGAGAGATCGTCGCGGTAGAAACTGATATCGAGCACGCCGGTATCGACGGGGCGCTTTTCAATCTGCGCAATGTGGGCGGCAATGCGATTAGCCAGCGGTACACCGCGACGCTTGATGCCGACCAACGCCAGATTGCTGCTGCCGTTACTCTTTTCCGTAATTTCATGCGCCAGACGAACCAGCGTCCGCTCAATCTCGGAGGCCGACATCAGGCGAGCCTTTTCACGCAAGACAGGTTTGCTGTTGTCACTCATATCGATTGTGGTGATGATACGTTCTGTCGCGGCTGTGGAGCAAATCTTCTGCTCTGTGGAAGAAACCGGCGCTCCTCTACAACCCATTGCGGCGCTGTGGCATGGGGCGCAGCCAGCCCAGCACCATGGCGGAAAATGCGCTGTAAACCAGGATGCCGGCTGCCATCATGGCTCCACTCATCAACCCCAGGGCGGCGTGCCCGTCCGGCGTCGTAAAGAAATGGAGCATCTGCCGGAATTCCGGAGCATTTGCCGCGGCAGACGGATTGGAAGCCATCTGCTCCGTCATCTTCTGCACCGCCGCGCTTATCGCCTGATCCATGGCTGCGCCGTTGTGAAGCAGGTAGCGGGAGATGAGCTCCCGGGCAGCATCCACCGTGGCCAGGACAAAGGCCATCAGGACTCCAAGAGCAATGCCGATGCGTGCACCGATGCTCGCACTCATGGGCGCTCCCGACACCCGGCGCTGGTAAAAGTTCAGCGTAAACATGGGTGAAGCGAAGATGATGAACAGGCCCAGCAGTCCCAGACCCGGCAGCGCACTGCCGAGCGCCAGTACCAGTGCCGCCACCAGTGCCAGAACTGCAATAATGCGCAACAAGGGCCGCCAGCGAATGCGTTGTGAACCGGAGAGGCGCGGCATTGCGGTGGCCGATGCAGGGGCCAGCGCCCGGTCAGCAGTGATGCGTTCCGCGTCTGCCTCAGTCAATACCAGCTGCGGCGCGCCGCACTGGGGGCAGTACAGGCTTTCGTCTGGAAAGACGGCAGAACAGCGGTGACAGATAATCTGGTCAGCTTGCATTCCTTATCGAAGCTAACGCAGTAGGCCACGAGTAGCAAGGAGATGCAGCCGTGGAAGATGCAGGAAAAGGGCGTCTCATTTGGCATCGTATGGCCGTTTAGCGCATCTTTACTATGTATGGCCGATTCAATAAACCACCTCTTTTCTCCCCTTACGCTTCGCGGCATCACCCTGCCAAACCGCATTGCGGTCTCGCCCATGTGCCAGTACAGCTCGGTTGATGGACTGGCGAACGAATGGCACCTGGTCCACCTCGGGAGCCGGGCCATCGGCGGCGCAGGACTGGTGATTACGGAGGCGGCTGCGGTCTTGCCGGAGGGGCGCATCACGCCGCAGGACCTGGGCCTATGGAACGACGGGCAGATTGCGCCACTGCAGCGTATTACCAGCTTTCTGCACCAGCATGGAGCCTATGCAGGCATCCAACTGGCGCATGCAGGGCGCAAATCCAGCATGGCCGTGCCGTGGGCTTCAGCGCATGTGGTGAGCGAGGCGGACGGCGGATGGACCAATGTGGTGGCGCCTTCGCCGGTGCCCTACGCGGAGAATTATGCGGTGCCGCACATGGTCAATCTATGGGATATTCCACGGTTGGTTACGGCATTTGCCACGGCTGCGCAACGGGCGCTGACGGCTGGTTTTGACGTCGCGGAGATCCATGCAGCGCACGGCTATCTGCTGCACCAGTTCCTCTCGCCACTCAGCAATCAGCGCACTGACGAGTATGGCGGCAGCTTTGAGAACCGGAGCAGGCTGCTGCTGGAAGTAACCCGGGCCGTGCGCGCGGTATGGCCGCAAAATTTACCGCTGTTCGTCCGTATTTCCGCCACGGATTGGGCCGCGGAAGGCTCTGGACAGTCGTGGGATCCGGACCAATCGGTCAAATTGGCAAAATTGCTACACGCGGAGGGCGTAGATCTGGTGGATGTTTCGACTGGCGGCAACCTGCATAGCGCGAAGATACCGGTGGGGCCGGGCTTCCAGGTGCCGTTCGCAGAGCGTATCCGCCGCGAGGCACAGGTGCCGACGGCGGCCGTGGGGCTGATCACAGAGCCGGAGCAGGCTGATGCCATTGTGCGCAGCGGCCAGGCAGACCTGGTACTGCTGGCACGGGAGCTGCTGCGCGATCCTTACTGGCCACTGCATGCTGCGCGTGCGCTTGGCCATGCCATTCCTTGGCCGGTGCAGTATGAGCGCGCCGCAGCATACAAAGTGCCGCATCGCGAACCTGTCCTTCCGCCTGAACGACAGGGCTGAGAATCCGCGCAAAAAGGCCGTTCTTCCACGCTGCGTTGGCCGTATACTGCATGGCAGGAAGATGCCATCGCAGCAGCCAACCCGCAAACGGAATGCAGCGCCACCGAAGCCGCCGGCACAGATTCCGGACAAGCTCTACTTTCGCATTGGCGAAGTAGCGCGGCTGTGCGATGTACCGGCCTATGTGCTGCGCTTCTGGGAGAGCGAATTTCCGCAACTGAAGCCCAATAAGGGCGGCACCGGGCAACGCCTGTACCGCCGCCGGGATGTAGAGAGCGCGTTGCATATCAAGCGGCTGCTCTACGACGAGGGATACACCATTCCCGGGGCGCGCCAGGTCTTCAAGGAACAGCAGAAGCAGAAATCGCCCGAGCTGCCGTTTGAACCGCGAGGCGTAAGCAGCCTGCAAACCGATATTCGTGTGCAGAAATTGCGCAAGGAACTGAATGAGATTCTGAACATGCTCTCGGCACCAGCCCCTGTTACCCAGTTGACGGCTTCACGGTTTCGTCCGCGATTGAAGCCGCAGCCTGCACCAGGGCCCGAGCGCGGGCTGTTCTAAGGCGCAAACACGCAACCGTTGCAACAGGAGCGCCATTATTTCCGATTCAACCAAGTCGAGTCATTCCACAACAGGCGAAGGACCGTCCGAACCGACATGGCAGGAATTTGCACCCCTTGCAACGGAAAAGCGTGGCCCGCCGGCCATGCAGGAAAAGCCGAAAGGCGTTCGCGGCGGCTGCCAGTATTGTCCGGGGCGAAAGTTCATCCGCTCGGGCTTTCGCGGCATGACTGATTTCATTGCGCTGCTGAAATTGCATTATCCCGTGCGCTGTCGGCGCTGCAGCCAGAGGCAGTATGTGGATTTTCTGACTGCATGCATGGCGCTCTCTGCCGCCAGCCGCGGCGCAACGCCCACCAAGGCGCGTGAAAACTGGCGCTCGTGGACGGCCGGATCGGACCGCGCAGCGCTGGAAGCATTGCAAAAGAAACACGACAAGTAACGGTTTTGCAAGGCAGGAAACCGACTGCTTACCCCTGAATTGCACTGGGCATGGCTTTCCGCAGGATAAAATCATCGCACTGCCCATGTCCGCTGACCTCTCCCCTTCGCCCGCACCGCTGGAACCTGATTCTGCTGCCGCCGTAACGGATACGTCCGCAAAACGGCCGGGCTGGTTGCGACTTTCGCACCAACACACGGCACTCTCCGCCACGCTGCTGCTGATGGCGTCCACCATCTTGTCGCGGGTAATCGGGCTGCTGCGCGACACCTATACCGCATGGCGTTTCGGCGCGGGCGGCGATGTGGACTCCTATACGGCCGCTTTCCAACTCCCAGACATGATCAATTATTTTCTGGTCGGCGGCGTGGCCTCGATCGCGTTCGTCAGCATTCTGGGGCGCTACCGCGAACAGGGCAAGGAGAAGGAAGGCGAAGACGCGCTCTCAGCCATTCTTTCCATGATGCTGGTGGTACTGGGCGCTGGCATTGTGCTGGGCGAAGTCTTTGCGCGCTACTTTGTGGCGTGGTGGTTCGATAAGTTCACGCCAGAAAAGATCGACTTGACCACACACATGACGCGCATTCTGCTGCCGGTGCAGCTCTTCTTCTTTGCCGGCGGAGTACTGGGCTCAGTGCTGATCGTGCGCAAGCAGTTCGCCTACCAGGCGATTGGGCCGCTGATCTACAACCTAGGCATCATCTTCGGCGGCGTGACGCTGGCGCATCGTCTGGGAATCTCCGGGCTTTCGGTGGGCGCGCTTATCGGCGTGATACTGGGCCCATTTCTCATCAATGCCATCGGGGTCTACCGCACCGGTTTCCGGCTGCGGCTCTCGCTGGCATGGAACCATCCTGGCGTGAAGGAGTGGGTACAGCTCTCGCTACCGCTGATCCTAGGCGTTTCGCTGGTGACCTTCGATACCTGGATCATCAACCGCATTGCGTCAGCGGGCGACGGACAGATTGCGCAACTGAACTATGCGAAGAAATTCTTCACCGCGCCCATGGCGATCCTGGGCATGGCCGCGGGGGCAGCTTCCATGCCGTTTTTTGCATCGCTTATCGGGCAGGGCAAGCGCGTGGAGTTTGCGCGGCTGGTGAACGGCTCAGTCACGCGCATTGCTGCCGTTTCACTGCTGGGGTCAGCATGGATGATTGGGCTGGCGAAACCGGCGATCGACCTGATGCTGCACCATGGTGCGCTGCGGCAGAGCAATGCGGATGCTATTGCGCTCTACTTCTCCATGTTTGCCATCTCGCTGTGCTTCTGGTCAGCACAATCCATCTATGCACGAGCCTTCTACGCAGCGGGCAACACGCTTACGCCCATGATAGCGGGCACCATCATCACCATTGCCTCGTATCCGGTCTACAAACTACTGTATCGCACCCACGGCACCATCGGACTGGTCTGGGCTTCAAACATTGGAATCTTCGTGCAGACCATGGCAATGGCTGTGCTGCTGCATCACTGCAAGCTGGCAAGACTGAGCGGTATCGCATGGAAAGAACTGACGCGCACGCTGCTGACTGGTGTGGTGGCTCTGGTTGCGCTGCGCGCCATGATGCACTATCTGCCACAGCGTAGCGGCATGATTGCAGATACCGTATCGCTGACGCTGGGCACGCTGGTATGGGTCGCAATCAGCGCAGGGCTGCTGATCGCAATGGGATCGCAACTGCCGCAGACGGTGCTGGCGCGGTTCCGCAAACGCTCCGCAGCACAAGCAGCATAACTCTACGTACAAAAAGAAACGGCTCCAGCAATCGCCGGAGCCGTTCAGTAGCTGGTTGAAATTTAGTGAGCTGCTTCTTCCACGTGAAGCGGGAGCGCCGGCTCGCCTTCTTTGCCGGGCTTGCGGATATCAATGCCGCCCTTGAAGAATGCGCCGTCTTCAATGCTGATGCGCTGGGCAATGACGTCGCCAGTGAGCGAGCCTTCGCTACGGATATCGACGCGATCGCTTGCGGAGACATTGCCCTTCACCTTGCCGAGCACCACAACTTCGCGGGCGGCGATGCTGGCAGCTACCTGGCCGTTGCGACCGACAGTGACGCGATTGCCGGGCAGGCTGATGGCGCCTTCTACTTTGCCGTCAATGTAGAGAGACTCAGAACCACTGACTTCGCCCTTGACAATGAGTGACTTGCCGATCGTAGCCTGGTCGCCTGCCGGAGCAGTGGGCGTAGGAGCGGCGGGGCGAACTGGTGCTGCTTCATAGGTGGAGACGCCGGGTGTAGGTGTAACCGGACGTACTGGCTCCGGCGAGGGCGTTCCTGTTGGCGGGGTATTGGGTTTCCACATGAGACTTAAATTCCTTTCGGCAATATGCCTGTCGGCAGCGAACTTCCATCCATCTTACTCTGCTGACTCCTGCTGCGCAGGACTCAAAGGTGATGCTGTTTTTATGTTAGATTGCCTGACGGCGGTGCGGAACTGTGGAAAGCTGTGCAGCGGTTGAAAACTTCGTTCCCAGACACACAATTCCATGCATAGACCCGCTGGGCGCGCTATTAGCTTACGATTGAGATGTGCCCGCACCCAAACGCCACACTACGTCACACGAGCGATCTGACAAGGACCTGCTGCGCCGCATTGAGCGCGCGCCGGGCCACCGTGCCGGATATAAGCAGCTGATCACCGAATTTGGCCTGGGCGGAGGGCGCGAACGCAGACTGCTGCTGGAGCAACTGGCCCGGCTGACAGCGCGCGGCGCACTGACCAAGCTGGACCGCGACGTGTGGACGATTGGCGCAGCGGAAAATTCGACCGACAAGCGGGCGCGCTCCGGAGCCGGCAACATTCAGCCGCGGGATCCGAGCCGCGAGAATCTGACCGCTGGGCGGCTGGACCTGCACCGCGACGGCTATGGATTTGTGCGACCCACCAAAGGCCAGCACGGGCAATCTGACCAGGACATTTTTATTCCACCGAATGAGCTGAACGGCGCCATGCAGGGCGACGAGGTTCTGGTGGAAGTAGGACCGCCTAATCGCGATGGCCGGCTCTCGGGTCGCATTGCGCGGGTGATGACGCGGAAGAATCCGACCATGGTGGGCGTGTTCCACTACGCCAGCCACGACCGCGAAGGCCGCAGCGGCATGCTGTTGCGCCGCGGCAACTACGTGACGCCGCTGGACGAGCGCATAGCGCAGCCTATTTTGATTCCGGACGGCATGGAGATTGTGCCCGCGAATACGGCGACGCCGCATCGTGTGCTGGGCGAAGAGGCGCTGGCGCAGGAGGTCCACGGCGATTCGCTGGAAGGCCTGGCCGTTGACGTGGAGATTACGCATTGGCCGACGGTGACGCAGCCAGCGCGGGGCCGCGTGATCGAGATACTGGGCGATCAGAACGCGTTTGGCGTGGATGTGGAGATCATCATCCGCAAGCACCATCTACCGCATCTGTTCCCGGAGAACGTGCTGGCGGAGGCGCGCGAGGCTTCAACCCACACGGTGGCGACGCTAACACCGGAAGAGATTGCGGCGCGGCGGGATTTCCGCGGCCTGCCGATTGTGACCATCGACGGCGAGACGGCGCGAGACTTTGACGATGCGGTGATGGTGCGCGACCTGCCCAACGGCAATCAGCAACTACAGGTGCACATTGCCGATGTATCGAACTATGTGAAGCCGGGAACGGATCTTGACCTGGAGGCGCGGCTGCGTGGGAACTCTGTCTACTTCCCTGACCGTGCGATTCCCATGCTGCCGCAGGAGCTTTCAACGGATATCTGCAGCCTGCGCCCGCATGAAGACCGGCTGGTGCTGAGCTGCCTGATGGAGATCGACGCGAAGGGCGAAGTGCTGAGCTATGAGGTGTGCGAAGGCATCATCCGCTCGGCACAGCGCATGACGTATACGCAGGTGCAGGCGATTCTGGATAAGGACGCCGCGACGTGCGAGCAGTTTGCGCCGCTGGTGGAGGAGTTTGAGCGAATGGAGAAGCTCTCGCTGCTGCTGAACCACAAGCGCAGGCGGCGCGGGTCCATTGATTTCGATCTGCCGGAGCCGATCATCAACTTCGATCCTGAAGGCAACATGATGAGCATTGTGCGCTCGGAGCGGAAGTGGGCGAACCGGCTGATCGAAGAGTTTATGCTGGCGGCGAACGAGTGCGTGTCGACGTGGATTGAGCACCAGGGCGTGGCCAGCATCTTCCGCATTCACGAGCAGCCGGAGCCGAAACGCATTGTGGAGTTTGAGGACATGGCGGCGGGGTTCGGCTACACGCTGGGGCTGAGTTCGCTGCCGGTGAAGAAGCTGACGCTGCGCGGCGACCGCCGGTATGCGCAGGGCACGGGACGCAAGCCGCAACAGCAGGAAATTGTGGGCGCGATTCCGGTAACGCCGCGGATGTATCAGAAGCTGACAGCGAAGATCGCGGGCAAGCCGGAAGAGCGGATTATCGCATTCATGATGCTGCGTTCGCTGAAGCAGGCGCGATACAGCGAGCAGAACGAAGGCCATTTTGCGCTGGCAGCGCCGAGCTATACGCACTTCACGTCGCCCATCCGGCGGTATCCTGACCTCATTATTCACCGCATTGTGAAGGCGCTGCTGCACGAGGGAGCAAGTCCGAAGGGCGGGGCGCTGTTCAGCGACGCGCCGCATCCGTGGGGACACGAGACGCCGAAGAAGAAGCAAGAGTTGCGCGCGGACAGCCCGATTCCAGAGACGGAGCTGGCGGCGATTGCGACAGAGAGCAGCCAGGCGGAGCGTCGTGCGGAAGAGGCGGAACGCGAGCTGATCGAGTGGAAGAAGATCAAGTTCATGCAGGACCGCGTGGGCGAGGATTTCGACGCGATGATTCTGTCGGTGACGAAGTTCGGATTCTTTGTGGAACTGGATGAGTTATTCGTGGAAGGGCTGGTGCCGCTATCGTCGCTGACGGACGATCACTATACGTTCCGCGATACGACGCGCGAGAT
>JARLFX010000132.1 GCA_031296355.1 Acidobacteriaceae bacterium | reverse complement strand
GCAGCCGGCGTAAGTACCTCTGCAATTGATGTGAGCTCGGCAGTGACTGCTGCGCTCTACGCAGATCGTGCAACGGAGCGGGTATGGCAGGCTGAGCAGACGACACTTGCGAGTCAGACCACGGCGTTGACCGCGATCCAAGCCGCAACCACGGCACTCTCGACCGACCTCGATTCACTCAATAGTCTCTCCGGCCCACTTGCTGCACGCATTGTGACGTCGTCTAACTCGAGCACTGTTACTGCGACGGCTGCAGCTGGCACTACTGCCGGTAATCATTCTGTCGTGGTCACCAATCTCGCGACTACGGCTTCCTGGTATTCCGATCTTGCAAGCAGCGCCACAGCCACATTGCCAGCATCGTCGTTCATGATTACCACGAAGGCGGGCATCTCAACGACAATCACAGTTGGCAGTGGCATTAACACGTTAAATCAGGTAGCAAGCAGTATCAACAGTCAAAAACTGGGTGTTACTGCTACGGTCGTCAGCGATTCAACGGGCTCAAGGCTTGCCATCATTAGCGATGCTTCAGGGAATGCATCCGATTTCAATATCACATGTGCGCCGAGTACCGGCACATCATGGTCATCACCAGTGGTGGGGAGTGGCGAGACGCTGGGAGAGAACGAAATTACGCTGACTATGGGGGACACCACCACAACCATTTCAACCACTGCAGGTGAAACGCTGGATGAAGTAGCAGCAGACATTAGTGGCCAGAATCTCGGTTTGGCGGCCAGTGTAGTAAGCGATACTGATGGATCGCGTCTGGTCATTGCGAGCAGTGATGGCAGCACGCCGTTTACCATCAGCGAGCCAAGCTTTGGTTATTCGCAGGCGGCGGTAGGGGGAAATGCATCGCTGACGGTGGATGGAGTGCCAATCAGCAGTGCGTCTAATACTGTGACCGGTGCAATCAACGGAGTGACACTGCACTTGTTGGGTACTACGCTTGCTGCGAGCCCTGTTAGTCTTGCAGTCACCGCAGACGCTACTCAGATTTCGGCGTCGATTAATCAATTTGTCACTGATTACAATACGACAATTGGCCTGGTCAATGCGCAATTTTCCTATAGTGGAAGCACATCTTCCCAGGGGGTGCTTGGCGCTGATCCCACAATTCGGGTACTGCAGAACTCGCTGATGCAGTCGCTCAACTATTTCAACACCCCATCATCTGGAACTACTACCATTTCAAATCTCACATCGCTCGGTATTACGCAAAATACTGACGGCACTCTGACGATAGATTCCACCACGCTAAACGCTGCACTTGCCAATAATGCAGCCGATGTCCAGGGTCTTTTCCAAGGTACTTCACTTGACGGATTGGCTGCTTCTATGTCGGCGAGGTTAGATGACTTTACGAATCCTGGAACAGGCGCGTTTACTGTGGACCTGAATAGCATTGCTGCTACGAACACGAGCCTTATAAAAGAGATATCTGACTTCGAAACAAATTACATTGCCAATCAAAAGACCATTCTCACTGCTATGTATAGCAAGGCTGAGATAGCACTCCAGCAACTACCCACCGAGCTGGCCCAAATTCAGGCTGAACTGGGTAATAACTCCAAGAGCAACAGTTGATGATGCCTAGTGATGTGCAACTCTCTTATCGTCGATCTGCAATCCAGGGCGCAAGTC
>JARLFX010000131.1 GCA_031296355.1 Acidobacteriaceae bacterium | reverse complement strand
AGGCGTGTACTGTCTGTATCGAGCCGTCGCAAGACAAAGGGCCGGTTGAAGCGTTTTGAGGCCCCCGGGATGCTGAAAAGATCCCGCCGAGATGCAGATATGCCATGTGAGTGAAGAGGTTATAAGCGCCGCAACGCGCTCCTGCCTCCAGCCACGCAACCGAAGACGCAAAAGGAGATCACCATGCCCCGTGTAAAACGGAGTACCAAACGGAATGACCGCCGCAAAAAGATTCTTAAGCGCGCATCTGGTTACTTCCTCACCAAATCAAAGCTCTATCAGGCTGCGCAGGAAGCAGTTGAGCGCGGACTGAAGTTCGCCTACACCGGCCGCAAGCAGAAGAAGCGTCAGTTCCGCTCCCTCTGGATCGTGCGTATCGGCGCAGCTTCCCGCATCAACGGCCTCAGCTACTCGCTCTTCATCAATGGCTTGAAGAAGGCCGGCATCGGGCTGGATCGCAAGGTTCTGGCTGAGATCGCTGTAAGCGACGCCGCTGGCTTTGCCGCGCTCGCCGCCCAGGCCAAGACCGCGCTGGAAGCAGCCAAGAAGGCCACTGCATAACTACTACCTGACTGGATGGACGCAAAGGCACAGCGATTACGCTGTGCCTTTTGCTTTTGTGAGCTACCCGTAAATCCGCTTCGGTAGAATCGCTAACATCATGGCTACCTCCCCATATCCCGCAACCGCAGATCGTAAGCCATCGCCTTTTCTCTCCGCCACCGCCATCATCGCGTATCTGGCGCTGGCACGCTTCGTCCTGTACCTCTTCGCCGGGCCCAACTATGGATACTTCCGCGACGAGCTTTACTACCTGGCGTGCGGCGAGCATCCAGCCTGGGGATACGTCGATCAACCGCCGCTGATCTGCTGGATAGCGTGGCTGCTGCGGCATACAGTGGGCACGTCGCTATGGGCGCTGCGCGCCGTGCCAATGCTCGCCGGGGTGGGCACCATCGTAGTCACGGGGCTGCTGGCGCGAGAACTGGGCGGCCGCCGCTGGGCCATCTTTCTTGCATCGCTCTCTGCGCTTCTCGCCCCTGTGCTGCTGGGGTTCTCTCACCTGTACACCATGAATGCGTTCGATCCATTGCTGTGGACGGCCCTCGCATTTCTCGTGGTGCGCATTGCCCAGACCGGACGGCAACAGCTCTGGCTGTGGGTTGGCGCGCTGGCCGGCATCACCATTCTGAATAAATATGGTGTCATCTTCTGGCTCGCAGGACTGATGGCCGGCATCCTGCTGACGCCGCTCAGAAATTCGCTGCGTCGGCGCTGGTTCTGGCTTGGATTGGCAATTGCCGTCGTGATCACGCTGCCCAATCTGTTATGGCAGTGGCGGCGTCAGTTCCCCTTCCTGCAACTGATGCACAACATCAAGCTGAGTGGACGCGACGTTGTTCTGCCCCCCCTGCTTTATCTGAAGGCGCAGGCCGAGATGCTGGGCTTTGCAGCTGCGATCCTGGTGGTCTTCGCAATCCTCTTCGCGTTCACGCAAAAGGGCCGCACCTTTCGCGCGGTTGCGTGGGCTGGCGTGATCTTCTTGACGGAGATGATCCTGCTGCACGGCAAAACGTATTATCCGACGCCGGTATATCCCATGCTGCTCGCCGCAGGAGCGGTAGGGCTGGAAAACGCGACCCAGCGCAAACTTTGGATATGGGCGAAACCAACGCTGGCACTGGGGATTATCGCCATTAGCAGCATCTACGCACCCATGATCCTGCCTCTGCTAAGCGTTCCGCACTTCCTGGCGTACGAACACAAGATGGGCATTGAGCAACAGAAGTTCGAGCACAACCAGCCGAGCGTGCTGCCGCAGATCTATGCAGATATGTTCGGCTGGGAAGGCATTGCGCAACGCGTAGCCGCGTATTACAAGACGCTCCCACCGGAAGAGCAGAAGAAGACAGCCATCTTTGCGAACAACTACGGTGATGCTGGAGCAATCGACTTCTTTGGCCCCAGGTATGGCCTTCCCATGTCCATTAGCGGACACCAGAACTACTGGATATGGGGCCCGCGCGAGTACACCGGCGAGAGCATGATTGTGCTGGGCGAGGGGCGCGAACATAACATGCAGACGAAGTGCGCCAGCTATTCCATCATTGGCCATACTGACGATCCACTCTCGCAACGCGATGAGTGGGTGCCCATCTACCACTGCCGCGGATTCAGGTGGAATCTGCAGGAATATTGGCCGGAGATGAAGCACTGGGATTAAGCCCTGCTTGCAAGCGCCGGACCAGTAGATGTATATCTGTACCAGTAGGTACAGTAATTCCGTGGCCATCGCGAAACAAAGTAAAGCCTCACCTCGCAAGACCGTTTCTACCCCGCGCGGCCGTCCGCCGCTGGACGAGACCGAGCGCGGACGCATCCTGAAAGCCACCACCGCCGTCTTTCTGGAGCGCGGCTTTGAGCGGGCCAGCACCAATGAGATCGCTCGCCGCGCGCAGACCTCCAAGCAGACGCTCTACGCGCTCTTCCCCAACAAAGCAGACCTCTTCGCCGGTGTGATGAGCGCCCATACCGAACAGCTCTTTTCGCGGCACACCTACTACATTCAATCCGGCACGCCGCCGCAGCAGGCGCTCACTGAGATTGGGCACGCCGTGCTGAAGATGTTCAGCGACCCGGAGTTTCTTGCGCTCTATCGCATCATCGTCGCAGAAGCTCATCGCTTCCCCGATCTGGCACGGCGGTTATGGAGCGACTGCGTGGGCCGCGGATACGACCTCCTTGCCGAATATCTGCAGTCCTGCCGCATTGGCGGCCCACGCTACCACGACGCTGCGCGCCAGTTCGCTTCACTGGTGCTGGGAGATTTTGTATTGAGCGCGATGTTGAACCCAGACCTGAAGTTGAGTTCACACGCAAACCGGACACGGGTGCAAAAAGCAGTCAGCGATTTTCTCTGCCTGCATCCCGCTCCGGCTGCACCACGATAGGAAGGCGGCACAATGACGTCCGCAGGCAGCACCATCGCCGTGGATCACGAGGAGTGGCTACCAGCAGTGAACCCCTGGTTCATCGCCATGGCTGTGATTTTGCCCACCTTTATGGAGGTGCTTGACACCTCTATCGCCAACGTTGCGCTGAACCATATTGCCGGCAGCATGTCTGCCTCCTACTCACAAGCCACCTGGGTGCTCACGGCCTACCTGATATCCAACGCAGTGATCTTGCCGCTTACGGCGTGGCTGGGCAACCGCTTCCAACGCAAGCGCTTTCTGCTCTTCTGCATCTTCCTGTTCACGGTGTCGTCACTGATGTGCGGGCTTTCAGTCAGCCTGCCCATGCTGCTGGTGATGCGCGTCCTGCAGGGGATCGGCGGCGGCGCGATGGCGCCCATCTCGCAGGCCATCCTGATGGAAAGCTTTCCGAAGACCAAACAGGGTACGGCCCAGGCAGTCTTCGGCCTCGGAGTCGTAGTGGCGCCCGTGATCGGCCCGATGCTGGGCGGGTGGCTGACGGACAGCTACTCCTGGCGATGGATCTTCTATATCAATATCCCGGTTGGACTGTTTGCCATGTGGGCCATTCAGAAGACGGTGGAAGACCCGCCCTGGGTCAAAAATTCAGACCCCGGTCCGTTGGACATGATCGGCTTTGTGGCCCTCTCCCTCTGGCTGGGATGTCAGGAAGTCTTCCTCGACAAGGGGCAGGAGGATGATTGGTTCGGCTCCGGCTTTATCCGTACGATGGCCGTGCTGGCGGTGACGGGATTCATCGTCTTCATCTATCGCGAAATCAAAGCCGAAAAGCCCATGGTCGATCTGAGCCTGTTTCGCGAACGCAATTATGCTGTCGGCATGGTGCTGATCTTCTTCTCCAGCCTGCTGATCTATAGCGTTTGCCTGCTGACCCCGCAATTTCTGCAACAGTTGATGGGGTATTCCGCCGTGTCTGCGGGCCTTGCGACGGCTCCGATCGGCATTGGCGCGGCGATTTCCATGATTGTGGTCTCGCGACTGATGCTGAAGATCGAACTGCGCCCCATTCTTATCTCCGGCTTCCTGATCTTCGCCTTTGCCGCGTACCGGCTCTCGGGAATCAACCTGGACATTACACCGTGGACCATCTTCTGGCCGCAAATCCTCGCCGGATGCGCCATGGGGCTGCTCTTTGTCCCTGTGAACGTGGCTGGAACCGCGCCGCTGCGCCGCGACCAGATTGGCACCGCCACCGGCACGCTGAACCTGATGCGCAATGTGGGCGGCAGCGTGGGTATTGCCCTGGTCACGACGCTGCTGGCGCGCAAGAGCCAGGTCCACCAGAACATCCTTGGGCAGCACCTGACGCCGTCCAGCCCCATCCTGCAGCATTGGATGCATGGTCTGAAGGGGTATTTGGCAATTCAGCAGCCCTCTTTCGGCCACGGCATGGGCCCGGCTTTGGCGACGCTGTACCGCATGCTGCAGCAGCAGTCAGCATTACTGGCATTTATAGACACATTTCAGATCTTGCTGCTGATCGCCCTCGGTTCCATCGCGCTTGTCTTCTTGCTGCGCAGGGTCAGGGTAAAGAGTGCGGTCATCAGCCACTAAGTATTCCGCCGTCTGCGGCTGTTCCGGCACTGCATTTCAGCTTTGCGCCCCATCCCGGGCTGCCATTCATTTATCCTTGATAGTGACAGCATGAATAACGAACAGATTCCGCTACTTGCAGGCTACAGCGAAGATTCGCTGGAGAAGGCCTTTGCCGCGCTGGGCGATGAAGTACGCGCCGCCGCGGCCCAACTGAACACTGCCGAGGCGCAGGAGAACTTCCGCCTCCACTGGCTGGGCCGCAAACAGGGCCGACTAAAGTTGGTCAGCGATGCCTGGCTGAAGACCGCGCCCCCCGAAGCCCGCAAGCCCCTGGGCATGCGCTTCAACCAGCTGAAGCAGCAGATTGAACAGGCGCTGGCCGCACCCGCAGGCCTCAGTGCCACAGTGGGCGATGCGCTCGACATCTCGCTACCAGGCACACGCCGCGCGGTTGGCATAGAACATCCGCTGGTCAGGACTTCACATCAGATCGTCTCCATCTTCAAGGCCATGGGCTACTCCGTCGCCAGCGGCCCAGAGGTCGAGACGGACTATTACAACTTCGAATCGCTGAACTTCCCGCCAAATCATCCGGCGCGCGACACCCAGGACACGCTGGTCATCGCAAACCAGGAGGCCAAGCCGCTGCGCGAACGTCTCTTGATGCGCACCCACACTTCGCCGGTGCAGATTCGCACCATGGAGCGCGAGAAACCGCCGCTGCGCATTGTGATTCCCGGCAACGTCTACCGGAACGAAGCCGAGGATGCCACCCATCTCGCTCGCTTCCAGCAGGTCGAAGGCCTGTGCGTAGATACCAACATCACCTTCAGCGACCTGAAGGGCACATTGGACCACGCCATGAAGGCTCTCTTCGGTTCCAGTGTGAAGACGCGTTTCTTTCCTTCGTTCTTCCCATTCACTGAGCCCAGTGCCGACATGCAGATTAGCTGCATCTTCTGTGGCGGTAAGGGCTGCAAGAAGTGCAAGCACTCCGGCTGGATTGAGCTGCTGGGCTGCGGCATGGTAGACCCTGCGGTCTTTAAATTCGTGGATTACGACACAACAAAGCTGAGCGGATTCGCATTTGGCATGGGCGTGGAGCGCATTGCAATGATGCAGTACGGCGTCAGCAATGTCGGCAATTTCTACTCCGCCGACATGCGCTTTCTGGAGCAATTCGCATGAAGACCCTGACCACCTGGCTCCGCGACTACGTACATGGCATCCCCGTTGACGACGCCCAACTCGCCGAAGACCTTACCCTGCGCGGCATCGCCGTCGAGGGCGTCTTCCCCGCAGGCAATGGCCACGTGTACGAAATGGACATCACCACCAACCGCGTCGACGCGATGAACCACTATGGCGTGGCGCGCGAGGCGGCGACCATCTACAACCTGCCGCTGCTTCCGCTCGATACCACACTCCCCGCAGCGACACAGGGAGAGGGCTATCCCGTAAAAATTGAAGCCCCGGCGCTCTGCGGACGCTTCACCGCGCGCGTCATTCGCGGCGTCACCATCGCCCCGACGACCGGGCGCGTGGCGGATTACTTTGGCGCGCTGGAACAGAAGCTCATCTCCAATGCAGTCGACGCGTCAAACTTCGTCCTGCAGGGCATGGGCCAGCCGACCCACGCCTTTGACCTCGACAAGCTCGAAGGCGGCATCATCGTTCGTTGCGCGCGCAAAGGCGAAAAGCTTCGCCTGCTGGACGGCACCGAGCGCACGCTGGAAGCCGACGACCTCGTCGTCGCCGACGAAAAGAAGGCACTCGCGCTGGCCGGTGTGATGGGTGGCTGGGACTCCATGATTACGCCGGAGACAAAGAACATTCTCGTCGAAGCAGCCTGGTTCGATCCGGCAAGCATCCGCCGCAGCTCACGCCGCCACCTGCTGCATACCGATGCATCGCACCGCTTTGAGCGCGGCGCGGACTTCAACGCCGCACCGGTTGCCAATGCGCTGGTCACAAAGCTGATCCTGGCGGCGTGCGGCGGCGTCATCGTGGGCCCGCTGGTCGACATCATCGAGCCCGCAGCAGCGGCGATCACCGCACTCCGCGCGCCCATTGCGCTCTCGGTAAAGGAAGTGAAGCGCCACCTCGGCACCACGCTCTCTGAGCAGCAGGGCGGCGAAGGACTGACCGCGAAGATCGTGGAGCAGTACCTGACCGCGCTGGGTTGCAAGCTGGCGCGCGAGGGCGAAGGCAGCTACAGCGTCACCCTGCCGAGCTGGCGGCTCGACCTGGAGCGCGAGATCGACCTGATCGAAGAGATCGCCCGCGTCTATGGCTACAACAAATTCGCGAACACGCTGCCCAGCTTCAGCGGCGGCGTAGTGGAGCTGCCCAACGCTGCAAAAGAAGCCACCATCCGCACGCACATGCTCGCGCTCGGCTTCAGCGAGGCCATCTCCAGCACCTTCTGCGCCGCCGCCGATGCTGCGCTGTTTGCGCCGCAGCCAGGCTCTGCCGTCGCCATGGGCAATCCCCTCAGCGAAGAGGCAGGCATGCTGCGCCCCTCGCTCCTGCCGGGCATGCTCACCATGCTGGCGCACAACCTGAACCGCGATGTGAGCGACGTGCGGCTGTTTGAGATGGGAACCATCTTCCACGGCAGTCCTGCGCAGGTAACGGAAGAGCCCGCGCTGGCCTTCGGCGCAACCGGCGTGGCAGAAGCTTCGCCGCTCTACGCCGCAAAGAACGCGCCGTTCTACGAGATGAAGGGAGCGGTAGAAGATCTGCTGGCCCGCTTCCACGGCACGGTGAGTTTCGATGCACAGGTGCCTGCCTGGCTCAACCCCGGCCGCGCAGCACGCATTCTTCTCGACGGCAAAGCCGTCGGCTGGTTCGGTGAGCTGCATCCTACGGAAGCCCAACGCCGCAAGCTGAAGCAGACCATCTGCGTAGGCGAAATCCATCTGGCCACGCTCTTTGGCCATGAGCTGCGCCAGCCCGTCGCGCGCGATATCTCCCGCTTCCCTGCTGTGGCGCGCGATTTCTCCTTCGTCTTTGCCGACAGCGTTTCCTGGAGCACCATCACTGCCGCCATTGCGGCGCTGGGCATTGCGAAACTCACGCGCCTTACCCCGATAGAGATCTTCCGCGATGCAAAAGGCAACGCCGTCCCCGCCGGGCATTATTCGCTCCTACTGCGCACGGTCTTCCAATCCACCGAAGGCACCTTGCGCGACGAAGAGCTCAGCCAGTGGTCAGCCGGCATCATCGCCGCGCTTACGCAGTTGGGCGGAACGCTCCGCGGCTAGCTGTAGCACTGAGGTACAGAAAGATATCCCCCTCCACATGATTTCCAGCGCGGAATCCACTGGCGAAAACGCTATACTTCACAGTGAAGGAGATTCACCGCATGAGCACCACCGCACCCACAGCCGCGGTTCAAGGGCAAAGCATCAGCGCCGACGAGTTCCAGGCGCTGGAGCAAAAAGTTCTGCGCACGGTCGAACTGATCAAAGCCGAGCGCGAAGCCCGCGAGGCTGAGCACCAGGCACGGCAGGCCGCTGAAGCAGAAGTAGCCACACTGCGCGCACAGTTGCAATCACAGGAATCGCGTGCAGGCGTGGTCGAAGACGAGATCCTTACGCTGCGCAGAGAACGCGACACCGTCCGCCAGCGCGTCGAAAAGATGCTGCGCCAGTTGGACGAGCTCGAATAGTCACTGCACGAGGAGACGTATGAGCGAAAGCGACGAGAGCAACGCACAGGCCGTAAGCGTGGATATCTACGACCAGGTCTACCATCTCCGCGGCACCGACCCACAACACATTGAGAAGCTCGCCTCTCTGGTCGATACCAAGATGCGCGCCGTCTCCGCCCAGGGCTCCACGGTCGATTCTCTGCGCGTCGCCGTCCTTGCCGCGCTGAATATCGCCGACGAGCTCTATGCCATGCGCGAGCGCTACACCGAGCTTGCTGGCAGCATGGACCAGGTCAACCAGTCCCAAACCACCCTGCGCAGCCGCGCGGATTCACTCGCCGGCCTGCTGGACTCCGTCCTCGAAGAGCGCAAAGCCGGCTAGGCTGCCTTGACCTCCATGTCGCTGCAGAACTAAGCTGATCAGCAACAGAGGAGCGATCCATGTCTCCGTTTCGCCGTCTTTATTCTCTCCTTCTTATCCCCATCCTCTCTGCGCCGTTCGCCCAGCCTGCGCTGGCGCAAACTGCTGCCCCCACCGCGGGCCTTACGCGGGCAGATGATCCCGTCGCGCATTTTGGCCAGTGGAAGCGCACCATCGAAGCCGATCTGATCGCGGGCAGGTTCGACGATCTTGACCGCATGGCCGACCAATACCGGCGCGACAAAACCCGCCTCCCCGGCGGCGAGTGGGTCCTCCACAAGTTCTATGCCGCCCTGGATGCGCCGCAGCTGACCGACAAAGACAGCATGGAACATATTGCGCGGCTCGAAGCCTGGATCAGGCAGCGCCCCGAATCCATCACGGCCCGAGTAGCTTTGGCCACCAGCCTGCACCGCTGGGCCTGGGTCGCCCGCGGCAATGGCTTTGCCAATACCGTAACCGCAACCGGTTGGCAGTTGTTTGGCGAGCGCATCATGCGCTCGCAGCAAGTCCTGCTCGACGCGGAGAAGCTCCATACCATGTGCCCGCAGTGGTACTCCGAGATGATGACGGTAGGCTTGGCGCAAAGCTGGGATGCGCGGCAGATGCAGGACACCTTCGAGCGCGGCATCCAGTTTGAGCCCGATTACTACTACCTCTACAAGCAATACGCCAACTATCTCCTTCCGAAATGGGATGGCAAGCCGGGCGATGCATCCGCCTTCGCCAAGACCTCAGCAGACCGGCTCGGCGGCGATGCAGGCGATACACTCTACTTTGAGATCGCAACGGTTCTGATCAGCCGCAGCAATGGAAACTTTCCCGTGCACGAGTTGAACTGGGAGAGAATCCAGTCCGGCTACAAAGCGCTCTGCGTCCAGTATGGCGGAGACTCGGTCCGGCACAATGAGCTGGCCTACATGGCCTACAAGTTCAAAGACACAACCGTAGCGCGCCGGCAATTCGAGCGAATTGGCGACAACTGGTCAAAGAGCGTCTGGCGGGAACGAGCATTCTTCGATCGCGCACGCGATTGGTCACACGGCGTTCAGGCCGGTAATTTCTGATTTTGCGATGTGCCCTTTCTCCCCTGCCAGGCCCCAACTTGCGAATCTGACCAGCCGCGTTTAGCATCCAAGACAGAACCGGCCTGCAAAGCAGGTGCAATGGTCTACGCTGGTTGAACCAACATTCATTGAACCAGGGATTTTGTCTCGCGTATTCAGCTCGGTGTGCTGTCCTCCAGTCAGGAACGCCTAAAGAGCCGCGGCAGAGTTCCGTCGTCTTAGGACGGGTTCACCGGCGCTCCATCGCACGGCCAAGCGGGTCGGTTTCTTATTT
>JARLFX010000130.1 GCA_031296355.1 Acidobacteriaceae bacterium | reverse complement strand
CTAGAAGGGCACAACCCTGAAAATAATCTGCACGAAAATCACCTTGAGGATTAAGGCGACGGGATAGACGCTGGCGTACCCAACCTCGGGACGCTCTGACGATGTCATGCGCGAGGCAAAGCCCACGGCGGCCGATTCGGTGTGAATGCCCGACACAACGCCCAGCAGTTCCGCAAACGGTATGCGCAGCAGCTTATAGCCAATCAGCAACGCGGGAATCGTGACCGAAAGCGTGATGCACGCACCAGCCAGCAGGAACATCGGCCCGTTCTTGGCAAAGGTCTGCACAAAACCAGATCCGGAGTTGATCCCAACCACAGCCATAAACAGCAGCAGCCCCAACTGGCGCAGCGTAAAGTTGGCGCTGGCCGGAATCGCCCAGGTGAATGGGCCCGTCCTCCCCAATCGACCCAGGATGAGCGCCACCACCAGCGGCCCCCCGCCAAAGCCCAGTTGCAAGGCGCCGAAGCCGGGAATCGGAATAGGAATCATGCCCACCAGCGCGCCCAGCACCAGTCCGAAACCCACGCAGGCAAAGTTCATCTCCGCCGTCCCGCGGATCGAGTCGCCCAAATAGCGCGAGACCACGCGCAGCGCCTCCCGGTTCGCCACCACGCGCAGACGGTCGCCATAGTTGATGCACATATCGAGCGTCGGAACAATATCCTCGTCGCCGCGGCGCAGGCGGGTGATGCTGCAGGCAACCGGCATCTCGTGCAGCAGTTGACCAATGGAATTGCCCACCACGCGCTTGCTTGAGACGATAATGCGGCGATAGTCTACGTCTCTGCGGTCGATCTCCAGGCGCGTCGGCGCAACCGCGCCCAGCAGAGCTTCAGCCTGCTTCAGTGACTCATCGCTGCCGATGGCGACAATTTGATCGTCCAGGCTGAGCCGCGCATCCAGCGAGGCCGGACTCTGCTTGCCGTCATGCTGAATGCGGCTCACGCGGAAGCCCATCTCCCCGTGTTCGGTATGCAACTCCCCCACCGTCTTGCCGTGAACTGCGGGATTGCTGATGCGGAAGTTGCGTTCGAAGATCGTCACGTTGGGCATAAACGAGACGACCGTCTGATGGCTGATGATCTTGCTGAAATGAAAGCACAGCAGCACGCCAATCACGCCGAAAGGATAGGCGATGCTGTAGGTCTCGGCCGGAAGACTGTTATGCGCAATCTGCAGAATCACGCCGAGAGCCGGGGTGTTGGTGGCCGCGCCCGTAAACAGGCCCGCCGCCTGCTCGCGCGTCAGATGCAGCACCCTGCTCCAAACCAGCGCCATCCCCAGGCCACTCAGCAGCACAACCAGCGCCAGCCCGGCATACCTGGCCCCTCGGGTGCGCAGATTGCTGAAGAAGTCCGGCCCCGATTGCAGGCCCATCGAATAGACGAACAGCACCAGCCCGAACGTGCCCATGATGCTGGGAACAGCCAGATTTGGGCAAAATGCGCCGATCACAAGCCCGGCAAACAAAACTCCCGCAACTCCCAGTCGAAAGCTGAAGACGCTAACCTGTCCCAGTAAGTATCCCAGTCCGATAACCAGGAAGAGCGTTAACAGCGGAGTTGCAGTGAGAAAAAGCATAGGCTTTT
>JARLFX010000129.1 GCA_031296355.1 Acidobacteriaceae bacterium | reverse complement strand
TAGATGAGGATGTAGGGATCTTCGAGGGCGGCTTCCATGCGCTCGGCATCGGTCACGAAGTAGGGCGAGAGGTAGCCGCGGTCAAACTGCATGCCTTCGACGACTTCGAGCTGGGTCTCCATGGTGCGGGACTCTTCGACGGTGATGACGCCATCCTTGCCAACCTTCTGCATGGCAGCGGCGATGATGGTGCCGATCTGCGCGTCAGAGTTGGCGGAGATGGTGCCGACCTGGGCGATCATGTCGCCGGAGACGGGCTTGGAGAACTTGTCGAGGGCGCCGCCTGTGCGAACGCCGTGCTCGTCAACCTTGCCGACGATGACTTCGACAGCCTTGTCGATACCGCGCTTGAGGGCCATCGGGTTTGCGCCGGCGGCAACGGTCTTGACGCCTTCACGATAGATGGCCTGGGCGAGGACGGTGGCGGTGGTGGTACCGTCGCCAGCTACGTCGCTGGTCTTGGATGCGACTTCACGGACCATCTGCGCGCCCATGTTCTCGAGCGTGTCAGGGAGCTCAATTTCTTTGGCGACAGTGACGCCGTCTTTGGTGATGGTTGGGGAGCCGAACTTCTTCTCGATGACCACATTGCGGCCTTTGGGACCCAGCGTGACCTTGACGGCGTTGGCGAGCGTGTTGACGCCACGCAGAATCGCCTGACGGGAATCTTCTCCATGCAGAATCTGTTTTGCCATGATGCTTTCTCCTTCGCGCCCTTAGATTGGGCAGCGTTGATCGTGTGTGAGGTGAAATACCTCAGGGGCTAAAGCCCGGTTCGGTGGTGGATTTGATTGTGTGGGCTAAAGCCCACACCTACCCACTACTTCTTGAGGATGCCGAGGACTTCTTCTTCGCGCATGATGAGGTAATCGTCGCCGTCGAGCTTGATCTCGGTGCCGGAGTACTTGCCGAAGAGGATGTGGTCGCCTGCCTTGACATCAAGGGGGAAGGTCTTGCCTTCGTCGTTGGACTTACCCTTGCCGACGGAGATGACTTCGCCTTCCTGGGGCTTTTCCTTGGCGGAATCGGGGATGATGATGCCGCCGCGAATGGATTCGCCCTCTTCAATACGACGGACGAGAACGCGGTCATGCAGGGGAGTGAATGATGTTTTTGCCATGTCTCTCAATGCTCCTTACAGCGTGGTTTGCGGCAGGCTGGATGGCCCGCCGAATGTTGAAAAAATCCCGGATTCTACGGGAGTGAGGGCTGGTGCTCGCCGCAATCCGTGGGCATTAGCACTCATAGCCTTCGATTGCTAAAGATAGGGGAAGGATGCCTGGGTTGTCAAGAAGGGCAGGTGAAATATGAGTGAATTTCACTCAGGTATGGTGGGAAGAGGTAAGGCGAGAAGCAAATTCCGCCGCTACGCTGCGGAATGACAAAATAAAAGCTGTGGAAGGGCAGAAAAAAAGGGGAATTGAAGTGAAGGTAAAGATTTTGCATTCAAAAGCGGTAGGGTGTGCGTATTGATGGGTAGAGGCGAAGGAATTCGGTGGAACTGAGCGCGGGCGGCTTCCAGGAGATCGTGGTGCAGCACCAGGCGATGGTATTCAGCCTGGCGCGACGCGTAGTCACCGATCCGGGGCTGGCAGAAGAGGTGGCGCAGGATGTTTTCATGGAGCTGCATCGCAAGAGCGCGGAGATTGCGGACGGAGACCATCTGAAATACTGGCTGCGCCGGGTGACGGTGCATCGCGCGATCGACCAGGTGAGGAAGCGGTCAGCAAGGCCGGAGCTGCAGGGCGACGAGTTTGTGGAAGAGGCGCACACGGACGGCGCGACGGTGGAGAGCTGGCAGCAACTGGGGCTGGCGAACCGGGTAGAGAGCCTGGTGGAGTCGCTGCCGGATACGCAACGCGCCGTGGTGACGCTGCGGTTCCAGGAAGACATGGACCCGGACGAGATTGCCACGCTGATGAACATGCCGGTGGCAACGGTGAAGAGTCATCTGCAGCGGGCGATGCAGTTGCTGCGGCGGAAGGCCGCGGTGGTTTTGAAGGAGTACATCCGTGAGTGAGGGTGAAGACGTGACGAAGCAGAGGGACGATTTCGAAGAGCAGGTACGCGAAGGATTGCGGGCGGGCGAGGCGCCGGTGGGGTTTGCCGACCGCCTGATGCAACGCATTGCGGAGCAGGAGGCTGCGGAGAAGCGGCCGGCGGTGATCGCGATGCCGAAGCCAAAGGTGCGGTTCTGGCAGGCGAGCGCGCAGAAGTGGGCGGTTGCAGCGACGTTGCTGGCGGTTGCAGGCGGCGGTGCGGTGATGCAGCAGAAGCTGGAGGAGCGCCGGGCGCAACGCGCCGCCGCGGAACAGGCGACGGAACAGGTGATGGTGGCGCTACAGATTACGAGTAACCAGTTGCAACGCGTGAGCGAGAAGATCAACGGGCAGTAAACGGGCCAATGGTTGCAGGAAATTTTTTACCAGGGGGAGCGAAGCGATGAAGACATGGCAGCGGTTGACGAGGGCTTGCAAGACGATGGGGATGGCGGCGGCGCTGATGTGCGTGTTGCCAGCGGCGAGCGCGGTGGCGCAGGAGGTGCCGATTCCGAACCTGGAGCAGTATGCGAAGGGGGCGAAGGAGGTCACCAATGTGGTGCTGGATAAGAACATGATGGCGATGGCCTCGGGCTTTATGAAGGACAAGGGCAAAGGGAACGGCAATGCGAAGAACCTTGTCTCCAAGCTGAACGGGATCTATGTGCACACGTTTGAGTACGACAAGGACTGGGCGTATGACCGCAAGAGCGTGGAGCAGATACGGAACCAGTTCAAGGGGCCCGAGTGGTCCAGAATCGTCAGCTCGCATGAATCGGGCAAGAACGGCAAGGACGAGGATACGGACATCTGGATGCATATGGTGAACGGCACCATCCAGGGCATGATGATCATCACGGTTGAGGCGAGGGAGCTGACGTTTGTGCAGATTGACGGGAATCTGAAGCCGGAGGATCTGCAGAGTCTGCAGGGGAACTTTGGGGTACCGTCCGTTCCTCCGACGCCACCGATGCCGCCGAAGATGAAGCATGGCAAGGATGGGCACAGCGAGGTGGAGGTGCCGGCGATTCCCGCAGTGCCTGCGATTCCTGCAATCCCGGCTATCCCGGCAATTGCAGCCATGCCGATGATTCCGGCGATTCCGCCGCCCCCGGCGCTGGATCCGCGACCGCAGATGAGCTACTCCGGACATCCTGACCCGAAGACGCAGCAGTAGGGTTGCAGGGGGTGCAGAGCGCAGGTAAATTCCTGCGCTTCTGCATGGGCCAGTGCAGGCGGCGGCGAAGTACAATCATTGACATGTCGAAGCGAGTTTTTAGTCGGATGATGGCCGGTGTGGCGGGTGTACTCCTGCTTGCCGGAATGGCAGTGGCACAGAGCGATGCACCGCAGAAGCGCGGGCGGAAGTACAAGGTTCCGCCGGAGACGGCGCGGATTGAAGTGCTGGTACAGCGTGCCCACGATGGTAAGCCGCTGGTGAACGCCGCGGTGGTCTTTCACCCTGTGAAGGATGGCAAAGACGACGGCAACATGGAAGTGAAGACGGACGGCGAAGGCAAGGCCGTGATCGACATCATTCCGGTGGGCAGCCATCTGCGGGTGCAGGTTATCGCCAATGGCTATGCCACGTTTGGCCAGGACTACGAAGTTCCTACGGACAATAAGCAGATCATCGTGGAGATGAAGCGTCCGACGGAACAGTACTCCACCTATCGCGAGACAAACGATAAGGAGAAGGGCAAGGGCGGAGTACAGGAGCCGGTGCGTCCGACGGAGAAGCCGAAGCCGCCGACGCCGGGCGTGCTGCCGATTACTCCGGCTACTCCGGCGACGACCGAGCCGCAGAAGACCACGGCGCCTGCGGCTACGACTCCGGCACCGGCGACTACGGAACAGAAGCCGCAGTAGGGCAGGGATTAGCGAGTAGGGAACAGGGATTAGAAGAGCGCGGGCGGCGTGAATCGTTTGAGCGAGAGTAAACCACTTGCAGGTAAGAAGGCGTTAGTCACCGGTGCAGCCAAGCGCATCGGGCGCGAGATCGCGCTTACGCTGGCGCGGGCGGGCGCGGATGTCGCCATTACATATCGGAGTTCAGACGACGAGGCGGCGGCGACGACGCGCGATATCGCGCACCTGGGCGTTGCCGGACTCGCTGCGCATTGCGACCTGCATAGTCCCCAGCAGATTCGCGAGGCGGTAGAGATGGTGACGCAGGCGTTTGGCGGGCTGGACCTGCTGGTGAATAACGCGGGTGCGTTCGAGACGGCGAAGCTGGAAGAGATTACGCCGGAGCAGTGGGACAATATTTTTGCGACGAATACGCGCGGGCCGCTGCTGGTAGCGCAGGCGGCGTTTCCGCATCTGAAGAAGGCGCACGGGCGCATCATCAACATCGGTTCGCTGGGCGGGATTCATCCGTGGGCGACCCATGGGCACTACTGCACGTCAAAGGCCGCGCTGCATATGCTGAGTGAGACGATGGCGAAGGCGTGGGCGCCGGAGATCAGCGTGAACTGCGTGGCTCCGGGCATGGTGGTGAATGGCGAGGTGGATGAGGGGTATGAGCACTTTGCCGCGAAGACGCCGATGCTGCGGAACGGGACGCCTGCGGATGTGGCGGCGGCGGTGCTGTTCTTTGCGACTGGGCCGCATTTTGTGACGGGGCAGTTGCTGGCGGTGGATGGCGGGCTGGGGCTGGGGTAGGTTTTTCGGCGATGTATAGACGCGCGGTGCGCGAATACCTCAGGGGCTAAAGCCCGGTTCCGTGGCGGGCTCAAAGTGTGCGGGCTGAAGCCCGCACCTACCTTAGAGACAACAGCAACCACAGAGACAACGTTAGCCACGAGAGACAACCCCAACCACAGAGGCAACAGCAATCAGGCTTCGGGGGATTGGCTTTATTCAGGGGAGAGATCGTGCGGCTGTGAAAACCCAGGTCTCAGAAGCGAGACCTGGGGCACCCGATTCTGTGGCTGATACGAGGATTTGTGGCGCTATGGGCTGGTTGAGATTCTTCGCTGCGCTCAGAATGACAAAAATTTGGCAGTAGTTGGCCGCAATTGGCGGTAGTTGGCAGTAATTCCAGGGACAGGGCGCTAGCGGCGGAACATTTTCTGGAACCAGCTACGGTTGTCTTCGTAGGCGTCGAAGACATGGCGGGGTTCGGGCTGTTCGCCGAGGGGGCGGCTTTCAAAGGCGGCCAGGGGATTGTCAATGCAGAGGCGCTTCGCGTTGGCTTTGCCGTATTTGCGCGCGATCAACTCGTAGGACTCGCGTATCTGGGGCGGGCGCGAGGTGACGTTGTGTGCGTCGGTGGCGATGAAGTGAACCCAGTCATCGGCCAGCAGACGGTGCGACATCTGCTCGGCTTTCTTGCCGAAGCGGCCGAGGATGGAGGCGGAGGTGACCTGGACGAGCATGCCGCGACGCAGCCACTCGATCATGCGGTTGGGGTCGGCCAGCAGGGTGGGGTTGCGCTCAGGATGCGTGAGGATGGGGATAAGGCCGAGGAGTTGCAGCTCGTAGAGCGTGTCTGGCAGGTTGATGGGGAGAGCGTAGTCCGGCAGCTCGATGAGGAGATAGTCGCCAGCGTTGATGCTGTATTTGCGCGGGGTGAGGCGGATATCTGCGAGGTTGTCGTAGTTGATATGAAAGTCGCAGCCGGTGCCGATGGTGAGCTGTATGCCGCTGGCGGCGAGCAGGGTGCGCAGCTCCGCGGCCTTGGCGGCGACGGCATCTGGCTGAAAGGTCCAATGGCTGCTGGCGTGCGAGGTGGCGACGACGTGCGTGATGCCTTCCTCACTGGCCATCTGCGCCATGGCGAGGGTAGTTTCCAGAGAGTCTGATCCGTCGTCAAGACCCCAGAGAAGATGGTGATGAATATCAATCACATGGGTAGGTTAGCACTGTGGGGCTGCGAGATATACCGTACAGCAATGAAAACCCGGGTCTCAAAAACGAGACCCGGGGCACCCAGTGTGTGCAGGGTTTAGCGGATGTTGAGGGTGGTGATCATGCCCTGGAAGATGGGGAGGCCGTCAGCGGAGCCGAGGAGGGCTTCGCTGGAGCGGTCGGGGTGGGGCATCATGCCAAGGACGTTGCGGCCTTCGGAGAGGATGCCGGCGATGTTGGAGAGCGCGCCGTTGGGGTTTGCTTCCGGGGTGATTGCGCCCTCGGGGGTGGCGTAGCGGAAGGCGATGCGGTCGCGGCGCTCCAGTTCGGCCAGGGTGGCGGCGTCGCAGGTGTAGTTGCCTTCGGCGTGGCCGATAGGCATCTTGAGAATCTGGCCGGATTCGAGGGTGTGGGTGAAGGGGGAGTTGGTGGTCTCGGTGCGCAGGTGGACCTGCTTGCAGATGTACTTCTGGCTGGCGTTGCGCATGAGCGCGCCGGGCAGAAGGCCGGATTCGCAGAGGATCTGGAAGCCGTTGCAGATGCCGAGGACGAGGCCGTCGTTGGCGGCGAATTTCTTGACCGATTGCATGATGGGGGCAAAGCTGGCGATGGCTCCGGTGCGGAGGTAATCGCCGTAGGCAAAACCGCCGGGAACGAGGATGGCGTCGCAGCCCTCAAGGTCGGTGGAGGCGTGCCAGAGAAAGGTGACGGGTTTGCGGGCGATGGTGGCGATGACGTTGTAGGTATCGTGGTCGCAGTTTGATCCGGGAAACACTATGACGCCGAATTTCATGGGCTCAGGATAGCATTCCAGCTAGACTGAGCCCTAGAGGTAGCGACCGTGACGTCTATCACATTGGGATTATTGCTACAGCAGGAGAGCACGGCGACCACAACTACGCAGGGCGACAGCATGGTGAGCTGGCTGAGTGCGTATGGACTGCAGGCGCTGCTGGTGATGGTGGGCGCGGCGGTGATCGGGATTGTGGTGGCTGCGCTGTGGCGGAAGAAGGAAAATTCGCGCGGAAACGGGAAAAAGTTCTAAGCTGTAGAGCGGACCGAACGTATGGCGACTGCTTTTATCAACATCCTGGTGGTGGTGCTGGCTGCGGCGTTCGCCATCGGCTCGATCATCGGCATTTTTACGCTGGCGAGCTGGGTGTTTCATGCGATCTGGATGCAGTTTCAGCGCAGCGTGCTGCGCGGCGTGGGGGCGATCGGGCTGACGCTGCTGGGGCTGGCGGCAGTAGTATTTATCGCGGACCTTGCGGCGCCGTTTTTGACGGAGATTTACCGGCAGATCATGGCTTAATCGCGGGCGGATTCACAACGGTGCTGGATTACTTCAAGGATGCTTTGCTGGAGGCTGCGCATGACAGCGTCAGACCATAGGCCGGCATACCAGTTGAAATCTGTCGAGAGACGCTCCTGACTCACCAGCCGTAAGCGTATTGAGCCATCCTGCTGTGGCTCTATCGTATAGCGACCATCGAGAACGTCGAAGTATTCACCGCCAATGGTGACGTGCTCGTCGAGAGTGGTGGATGGAATCGACGGAGTATCTGCCCTGATGGAAAATGCGATGGTGTGATCGGGCTGCCAATCTGTAATGGTTTCGGTAAAGAGCACACCACCTTCAAAGCTGGCTTTACGCACACCGCCGATACTTTCGCGGTCGAGCGTAGCTGCGATGGGGAGGGGAAAGCCTATTTTGTGGGCCCATGTGGGACGCAGTTCCGCCGGCGCAATGGCGCGTACGCTTGCGATATTCTGCCAAATCGTGGAGACGGGGGCATGGATGACGAGACTGGTCTCGACCGGGCGGATTTGACGCGGTGCGGTGTGGAAGCTCTCAGCAAATGCGATCACGAATGGGAGGATCGCAATGCACAGGGTGGACGCTAGACGCTTGCGGATACGGCGGTGATAGAGTCCGGCGGCAACACCGCCCACACTAGCGAAGAAGAAGGTGATGGGAATGGCAAACACAATACAAATTAGGCCTTCGCGGCCCATGAGAAGCAGGAGTACATCGCTCAAGGCCACAGGAAGCCAGGGAAGAAATACCCAGGTAATCCAGCCTGCTTCTGCGCTTTGAGCTGGAATGGAAAACCAGCCAATGCTAAAGGGAACAAAAATCAGGAATGCATTCGACATGACGATGAAGCCAGCGGCAGGAAGATAAGAACCGCCATTGCTGTTGCCGCTGCGAAACATGATCAAATTAAATGCTGCGTAGATTACGCCGGACACTAAAGCGAGGGCATAGGGCTTGTATCGGGGCTCCATCGTGGGTGAATCATACAAGGCATTTGCCCAGGGGAGAACAAAAATATGCCTAAGGGCAGCCTCGTGCTCATCCTTGTTGCGGCGCAACCAAGATCCGGTTGATGGCGCGTTATTCAAACACTGGAACGTAGACGCAATAGCCGCGGGGCGGGGCGGGGAATTCTGCTTGGCCTTCGGCGTTAGTGGTGCGCTCCTCGGGCTGCTTTTCGTCGTGGCCGTCCCAGGCGATGGGCTTGAATTTCGTGTTTTTCCACTGCGTCTGGACGGTGGCGCCCTGCCATTCGTCGCTGCGGCTGTTGAGGACGTAGACGAGGCCGGGTTGGTCGATGTTGTCGTCTTTGTAGCCCAGGCGCTGCATGATGTAGAGATTCTGGTCGGCCCAGAGGATTTGAGAGTCGCCGCCTGCGTAGAGCTGGTGAGCGTGGATGAGAGCGTCGATGCCGTTGGGCGTGCGTGGACGGGCGAGCTGGTTGTTGAAGTAGTCGTACCAGAAGATGCAGGGGTAGCCCTCGTGCACCATGATGAAGGAGTAGGCGATCATCTTGTCGTAGACGATCGCGTTGTCGCCCATGTCGTGGTTGTCAACGAAGGTGACGGCGTGGGCGGGGCGGCGCATGACGACGGTGCCCCCTTGCGTGAGGTTGCGGAGGTCGTAGTTGGGGGTATCGCAGACGTCTTTGAGCTTGTAGCGCAGGGGGAAGTCAAAGGCCGCGATCTGGTTGTCGGTGACGGAGTTTACCCGCTCGATCCAGGTCTCGATGTCCTGATCGCCGCCCCAGAACTCGCCTACGACGTAGGGGCGGATGTCCTGGCCGTTCTGGACGTAACGATATTTGGCGAGCTGGGAGATCATCCAACTGGCGAAGCCTTTGACGAAGTCGAAGCGAAAGCCAGTGAAGCCGAGATCTTCGATGACGAAGCGCGCCCAGTCGTACATTGCGGCGTAGACGACGGGATTACGGTGGCAGAGATTGGGATAGCCGGCATAGTTTTCACCTTCTACTATGATTTCTTCGTAGCGACTGGGGTAAAAGCAGTTCCAGTTGCGTGGGAACTTGCCGGATTGGGGATTGAATTTGGTCCAGCGCTTCTGGCCGTCGAGCGGGTTGACCTCTTCTTCATCGGCGCCTGAGTTGTGGTTGAGCACCATGTCCGCATAGCAGCCGATGTTATGTTCGCGGGCGGTTTTGATGAGGGCTTCGAGCTCGGCACGGTTGCCGAACCAGGTCTTGGTGCCGCCGCGCTGGTTGTAGTCGCCGAGGTCCCAGTAGTCGTAGGGGTCGTAGCCCATGGTGATGTCGTTGAAGCCCTTGGAGATGGGGGGGAGCCAGAGGGCATTGATGCCGGAGGCGGAGAGCTCGGGAACTTTGCTGGCGACGAAGTTCCACCACTCGTGATCTTTGCCTTCGTGGCGGGGACAATCCCAGTAAAAAGCCTGCATCAAGATAGCCATGATTCAGTGGACTCCAGAGTGAAATAGACAGCATGGGTAAGGGCTGAACTGCGCCAGCCAATTGGCGTTTCTGTTGTTAAGTGAGATGCGCCGGAGGTGGCCCCGGTTGGAGGGTGGAAGGCGAGGGAGCGGCGGTGCCGCCTGCTCTGGTATAGTGAGCAACGGTGCGAATGTTAGCGAACGCTGCGATTCGCAAGGCTTTTCAGACTATACGCTGCAGGGGTAACGAGCATGTCCGGCCACTCAAAATGGGCGACAATTAAGCATAAAAAGGGCGCGCTGGACGCAAAGCGCGGCAAGATATTCACACGCCTGATCAAGGAAATCCAGATCGCGGCCAAACAGGGCGGCGGTGACCCGGACGGAAATCCGCGGCTGCGCGGGGCAGTTGCCGCGGCGAAGGCCGAGAACATGCCGCAGGACAACATCAAGCGGGCGATTCAGCGCGGTACGGGCGAGCTGGAGGGCGTGAACTACGAAGAGGTCACGTACGAGGGCTATGGCCCGGGCGGCGTGGCGGTGATCATCGAAGTGCTGACGGACAACCGCAATCGCGCGGTGAGCGATATCCGGCACGCGTTCACCAAGAACGGCGGCAACCTGGGTGAGACCGGGTCGGTCGGCTACATGTTCTCGAAGAAGGGCCTGATCATCGTGGAGAAGTCTGCGGTGGACGAAGACAAGCTGACGGAAGTGGTGCTGGAAGCAGGCGCGGACGACCTGAGCGACGAAGGCGACAGCTGGGAGATTGTGACGGCTCCAAAGGAGCTGGAGACGGTGCTGGCTGCGGTGAAGGCCGCGGGCATTACGCCGGCACACTCCGAAGTGACGATGATTGCCACGACCTACACCAAGCTGGAAGGCAACCAGGCCAATGCGATGCAGCGGCTGCTGGACACGATCGAAGACCTGGATGACACGCAGAATGTGTACTCCAACTTCGACATGGATGAAGAGCAGGTCTCGGCATAAGTTTCCGGATGCAATGGGAGCGACGAAGGCCGCCACTCGCTGGCGGCTTTCGAACGTAGGAACAAAGACAAGAGCGAACCACGGATTTCATGGATAGGCACGGATAAAAGCGAATGAAGAGATTGATTGCGGGAATGTTGAGTGCAGTGGCGCTGATTGGGCTGGCGCAGGTGGCGATGGGGCAGAGTTCTTCTTCGGCACAGACCTTGCCGCAGAAGGCGGATATAGCAATTACGACTGGCAATACACTTGCATCGCCGGTGCAGCAGATTGCTAAGCGGCAGCCCTGGGAAGTGGGCGTGCTGGCGCAGGGGGGCGTGGGGTTGACGCAGAGCCGCGACAGCTTCAAATTCCTGATGGCGGGCGTGCACCTGGGCAAGGTGATGACGCCGGTGCTGGGGCATGGATACTTCCGCGGGCAGTTTGAGTATGCGGGTGAGTTCTTTCCGTACTGGCAGTCGTATACGCCGAAGTTTCAGCGGGCGAACTGCGCGGCGACGCCGCAGCCGGGTTACACGTTTGTAGCGCTGGGGCTGTACTGCTCGCCGTATTTCACGACGGGCGGAACGTATACGGGCACGTCGCTTACGCCGATCATCCTGCGGTGGAATTACACGCGGGGTAAGCGGTTTATGCCGTGGGTGCAGGGCGCAGGCGGCATCTTGTGGACGAACCACAAGTATCCGGCGTTCGGTTCGCCGACGCTGGGGCTCTCGCAGGATGGGCCAAACACGGAGGCCAGCGTGTTCAACTTCACGCCGCAGGGCGGGGTGGGGTTCCATTATTTTCTGCGGCCGAAGCGGTCCGTTGATTTCAGCGCGAACGGTATTCACATTTCGAGCGCAAGCTTAGGGGACAAGAATCCGGGCGTGAATGCCAGCGTGCAGTTCTCGCTGGGGTATACGTGGTGGAAATAGTGCTGCGGTCCTGCGCGGACGGCGGTACGCTCGCTATGCTCGCAAGGACGGCTCCCGTTGATCGCAGACATAGAAGCAGGTCCTTCGCTGCGCTCAGGATGACAAATAAAACGGATCGGGATGACAAATAAAAGCAGTTCAGATGGCAAATAAGAAAATAGCTTAGGATGACAAGGCTTGGTTTGTATTGAAAGAAGTTGGTAACAGCAATGATGAGCAGTGAAGAACAGATTGTAGAGTGCGTCCCCAATTTTTCTGAAGGCATGGACGAAGGCAAGATTCGCCAGATCGTGCAGGCGATGAACGTGCCGGGGGTGCGCCTGTTGGATTTCTCGCTTGACCCGGACCATAACCGGTCGGTTGTGACCGTGGCGGGTGCGCCGGAGGCGATCCTGGAGTCAGCCGTGCGCGGCGTGGGCAAGGCGGCGGAGCTGATCGACCTGACGCGGCAGACCGGGGTGCATCCACGGATTGGGGCGGCGGACGTGGTGCCGTTCGTTCCGGTGAAGGGGATGAAGCTGGAGCAGTGCGCGCTGTTGGCGCGGCAGGCAGGGGCGCTGATCTGGAAGCGGTATGGCGTGCCGGTGTATTTCTACGAGGCGGCTGCGGCGCGACCGGACCGGGCGCTGCTGGAGGACGTGCGGCGCGGGCAGTTTGAGGGGCTGCGGACGGCGGCTGTGAAGGATGCGACGCGGAGGCCGGATGTGGGCGGGCCGGAGCTGCATCCGACGGCGGGAGCCAGCGCGGTGGGAGCGCGGCGGTTCCTGGTGGCCTACAACATCTATCTGGACAAGCCGGATGTGTCTGTGGCGCGGGCGGTGGCGCGAGAGATTCGCGCCAGCGGCGGGGGCATGCAGGGGGTGAAGGCCATGGGCGTTCTGGCCAATGGGCGGGCCCAGGTAAGCATGAATATTACGGATTTCCGGACGACTCCGCTGCGGACGGTGTTTGCGCGGGTGAAGGAATTAGCGGCCAGGCATGGGGCGGAGCCGCTGAATGGAGAATTAATTGGATTAATTCCTTCGGATGCCTATGAGCCGGATTCGGAATGGGCACGTCAAATAAGAGGGTTCGACGCCGCAGAGAAGGTGCTGGAGCAGCGGCTGGCGAATCCGCTGGCATGGCCGGTGTAACAAAACGCATGAAATCAGCTCGAATGCGGTGAGGGGAAGGTAAAATTCTTGCCATACACCCAGAGTCGGGAAAGAATAGAGAAGTTGCCCAAAGCGGGCGGGGAGTGGATTTGACGATGAAGCTTAACTGGATGAAGGTAAGCAGCGCGGCGATGGTAGCGGCTGCGATGATTTGTGGTTCGGCACAGGCGGCAGAGCTGAGCAGCGATGCCAAGTCCGCGGTGCCCAAGGACGTGCAGCAACTGATCGTGGTGGATTACCGTGCGATGCAGAACTCGCCGACGGCGATGGCGCTGAAAGAACGCGTGCTGCCACCCGAACTGAAGCGGCTGGAGACTTCGCTGAACCAGAGCGGCCTGAACGTGGGCGCGGACGCCGACGTGCTGGCTTTTGCGGCCTTCCGCGCACAGGGCGGAACGGGTACGCGCATTGTGGGTATCGCGCAGGGACAGTTCCAGACTGCGAAGATCATGGCGAACTTCACCAAGAACAAGACCAAGGCGACGGTGCTGCGCAATAACAGCGTGTACCCGATGGGTTCGACGGGGCTGAGCGTGGTGTTTTTGAACCAGACCACGATGATCTTCGGCGACAAGGACGCGATCAAGGCAACGCTGGATACGCGCGACGGGCTGACGCCGAGCTTCCTGAGCAACAACGACATGATGAACGACATGAACCTGGTGCAGAGCCGCCCCATCTGGAGCGTGCTGGACCAGGGCGGCACGCAGACGATGATGAAGTCGGTGCTGGGCGAAGCGGCTCAGGTGGCGGACTATGACAGCGTACGCAACCGGCTGAAGAGCTCGCGCTACACGCTGGACTTCCAGAATGGCGTGAAGTTCGACATGAACGTGGTGACGTCTGATTCGGTTACGGCTGCTAC
>JARLFX010000128.1 GCA_031296355.1 Acidobacteriaceae bacterium | reverse complement strand
CCCAAAACCCCAAAACCCCAGCACGGCGTTCGTGAGTGGTGAATATGATATAAGCCTAAGTGCACATGATGTGAGGCAATATCCTAATGATTCCATATAATAATTTGTGTAAATCCAGTCCAAACAACTCACCGGCCAGCCCGATAAATCTTAAATGTGACGCGCGCCCTCTATGAATCCAGGTCCCGATATAAATCATATCATGATTAGAAATCTTGGCAAGCGTCTATTCGGCTCGCTCGTGGTAACTCCCATTGCAGCCACTCCGTAGGGCAAGAGAATCCTTGTCACGGGCGCAAGTGGCCAGATCGGAACCGCCCTGATCCCCCTGCTCTACAAGAAGTAAGATTTTCCCGCTCATTTTCAGGTGTGGCCCCGACAACATCTTTGCCAGCGACATGAAGAAGACTAGCAAGAAGTACGCCGGCAAGTACTACGTTCTGGATGTGACCAAGATGGGCCGCTACGAGAAGATTGTGCGCGACCACAAGATTAACTACATCATCCACCTGGCCGCCATCCTCTCCGGTATCATGGAGTCGTTGACAGCCCATAGCCGTCGGAGAAGGCAACCCCGACCTCTGCAGAGTGGTGAACAACGTCGGCCTCGAGAACACGCTGAACCTCGCCCGCAAGTACAACTGCCAGTAAGCTCCGAACCTGACGACACGCTAGGGTCTACTCGCCCTCGTCCATCGCCGCCTTCGGCGACAACTGCCCGAAGTTCGACGTGCCTGAGGACCCCGTGCTGCTGCCCCGCTCCATGTACGGCGTGACCAAGGTCTACAGCGAGCTCCTGGGCCGCTACTATTTCAACAAGTTCGGCGTGGACTTCAGATCGCTGAGATACCCCGGCATCATCTCCTCTGAGGAGTACGAGTACCACGGCACCACTGATTATTCGACCGAGATCTTCTTCAAGGCGCTGAGAGAGAAGCACTACAACTGCTTCCTGAAGGCGGAGACCCCTCTGCCTCTGATCCACATGGACGATGCCCTGCGCGCCACCATCCAGTTCCTGGAGGCTGACAGCAACACTCTCACCCGCAGAGTCTACAACCTCGCGGGAATGAGCCTGACTCCCAAGATGTTCGCCGATGAGATCAAGAAGTAAGTCACCTCTGCTAATGCGATAGGGTGATCCCTGACTTTGTCTGCGACTACAAGCCCGACTTCAGACAGGCGATTGCTGACTCCTGGCCCGGGTCCCTCAGCGAGGAGGCCAATAAGGACTGGGGATGGAAGTTCACCATGACGATCCAGGAGCTCTGCGCCAAGATGTTCAGTGACATCAACAAGCTCGAGGCTGCTAAGAAGCAGAAGTAAATCGCCCGCCCCTTAACGCACCATTACATCTTCCCGATTCATATCTCGATGTATATTCAGCACTAATATCTCGCCCATCAGCCCCCACGTCTGTATTATTATTATGGATACACGTGAACCATTGCTGGGCGCGTACTATGGTCGTGTG
>JARLFX010000127.1 GCA_031296355.1 Acidobacteriaceae bacterium | reverse complement strand
TTGTTCGGGTTGTGCTTGGCCAACACCTTCGTGATCGCCGCCGTCAACGTCGTCTTGCCGTGATCAATGTGCCCAATCGTTCCCACGTTCGCGTGCGGCTTCGACCGGTCAAACTTTTCCTTCGCCATTGCTTTTCTCCTGTTTCGAGTTGCCGGGGTACCGGCGGTTAGATGAAGTTGAAAAAATTCGCCTTAGTAAGGAGCGTAGAGCTTGAGATATTTTGCTCGCAGATCGGAGGAGACAGTCTCCACGCTGGCGAGGTAGAACTCACGAATCTGGCCCTGGTCGGCATTGCCGAGCTGGTTGTAGGCGGCGGCAACGGGGGCACCGAGGATGCCCTGGCGCAGGATGCCTTCGAAGTTGCGGATGCGGAGACCGGCACGGTAGATGGATTTGAGGAAGCCCTGCACTGCGCCGGAAGAGAAGGCATGCGCGATGGCGGCATGAACTTCGCCGAAGGACTGCTGGTCTTCAACCGTGATAAGAACCTTCTCGTACATGGGAGCGAAACCATAACCCTTTAGATCGTTTTGGAGCGGGAGACGGGAATCGAACCCGCGACCAACAGCTTGGAAGGCTGTGACTCTACCACTGAGTTACTCCCGCCATTTGCAGCGAGTCAGCAGGTCAGCGAGTCAGCGAGTCAGCCTGAATCCGCAGCGTGCTGCGCGCCCTATTGCGAAAATCTGGAGCTGATGATGGGGCTTGAACCCATGACCTCTCCCTTACCAAGGGAGTGCTCTACCACTGAGCTACATCAGCTTACTTTTGATGGAGTGCTCTATTTTGGGCTAAAGCCCAAAACTACCGCTCCACCAGTTTACTTACAAAACCGTGCGGGCTAAAGCCACGCAACTACAGCGAAACAACCCATAACTACAGCGCAGCAAGCTTACTTCTTTTCCAGCTTTGCGCGCATGTTTGCCATGCAAATGCGAAACGCGAACAAAGCAAGAAACACAATCGGGATACAACGAACTGGTACAGCAACATACCGTCCCGAAAGACCCTTCACATGCAAAACAGCGCTGGCATCCATCGTAAACCAGGCCAGCAGGCCTATGAAGGCGATCAGGGCGAGAGAGATGATCAATCGCCGCTGGCTGGCTGCCGGAACATCACTGAAACTATCCGCCGGCTTGCTCACGTAAACACCACCACAAAAAATGGTGCACAGGGGAGGATTCGAACCTCCGTAACTCAAAGAGTGGCAGATTTACAGTCTGCTGCCATTAACCACTCGGCCACCTGTGCACATGCTGACCGCGGCACGCGACCCATTGCTGCCCCGTTCAGGCCCTGGCTCGCACAACAAGCGGGACAAAATCGTAAGGGGTGAAGCAAGGAGGACTGCGTGCGGAAAACGGGCAGTACAACCAAAACAAAACTCTTGCGCTGAAGGTTCTGGAGCTGGCGAAGGGACTTGAACCCCCGACCCTCTGATTACAAATCAGATGCTCTACCAGCTGAGCTACGCCAGCCCAAACAGCGACGTTTTGCACCTGATTCGCAGGGGCGGAGAGAGACGCAATTCCGCACCCGCAGGAATGAGACGCAGATGCAACTTTAGCACATGGGTTCGGGTGGGGCCAAGTCAGGAGAACAGGGGGGAGGGGTTAGGGAATAGGGATTAGAAACGACAGATCAGGCGTCTTCTGCGGCAGATGATGCGAACTGGCGTCCAGGGAACGGATATCTGAGGGCGAGAGCGAAGAGAAGCAGAAGAAGCAGGGCTTTGAGTTCGCCGGCGAGGCCCCAGCCGAGCAGCCAAAGCTCCGTCATGGGCGAGACCAGAAGAGCCAGAAGAATGAAGGCGCAGAAGAGTGCGCGGCGCGATGATTCCCCGCCTTGAATCGCAAGGAAAACGAGCATCGCCCAGGGCAGGTAGAGGTGCATCAGCGTGTATTCAAACGAGACCGGCGGCAACAGAATGGCGACAATCGTAAGCGCCAGAACCTGGTTGGCGAGGAAGAGATGGCGGATACGGATGATCCAGAGAGCGATGCCGGCGCAGGCAACAACCAGCACGTAGACGAGGGTGAGGTGGTTCATACGCGCCGCATCGTGCAGCAGGCCAAAATGCCCGAGAGCGGCGAGCAGGAGTTTGACCAGGCTGAAGAGGGAGTGGTCGAGGCCCCCTTCCGCGGTTTGGTAGTGCAGGATGTAGTCGTTGCGGAAGGCGCCCAGACCGGTGAACATGCCATGCCAGGAGAGCGCGATATCGGGACAGACGAGCCAGAGGGAGAGCAGAAGTGTGGCGGCAGCAATCGTCAATCCGAAGAAGAAGGCACGGTAGCGGCGCGCGGCGAGCAGCAGACCAAGGAAGAGGAATGGATAGAACTTCATGACGCCGGCGATGGCGAAGCAGGCGGCTGCTGGATAGTGGCGGCGATGCAGAAAGGCGCAGAGCCCGAGAGCAAGCAGAGCGAAGAGAAGGAATTCAAAGTTGCCCTGCTTGAGGCAGAACCATGTAGGCCACGCGAAAATCAGGGTGAGAGCGGTGAAGATGGCGGCGCGAAAAGGGGCAATGCCGCGGCGGATGAGTGCGCGGGTGAAGAGGATGACCGCGGCGGCGACCGTTAGCAGAAGCGCAGCAGCATAGGCGGCAACAGCTCTTGATCCAAAGAGGAAGACGAGGTGGTAGGCGACGGCGAGCGACGCGGGGTGCATGAAGACCGTTGGCTGATGGAAGAAGGCGGCGCTATGGAAGAAACGGAACTGCGCGGTAAAGTCGAGCAGGTCAGCAAAGTTGCGGTGGGCAATGGCAACTCCGTTGGCGTGCGGGCCGTAGTGATGGGCACGGGTGAGGCGCAGGATGAGCGCAAAGAGCAACGTGAGCGCGGCGTTGAGCACGGTGAAGACGTAGAGAGTGCGGGGCAGGCGCGCGGGCTGGATGGAAGAGTTCAAGGGCTTGTGAGAATTCTAACCCTCCTGCACGGTGTACCAGCGGAGAGCATCATTCACAGAAATTCGCAGTAGCGCGGGGGTTCTGTTGATACCATCATCATGATGATGGTTCGAGACGATGCGTAGACGGACACGATATTCGCTGATGGGTGTGGCGGCGGTGCTGGCCGCGCTGGTGATTGCAGTGGTACTGCGCAAACATGCTCCGCCGGAGTGTGCGCGGCTGCTGCCGGAGTCGGACGCCATCGTCTACTTCAACCTGAAACCAATCCGCACAGCGACGCACTTTGACCGCACCGTGGTGCAGCATAGCCCGGAGTTTCAGCGGTTCATCGACGCAACGGGTTTTGTGTTTGAGCGCGACCTGGACCAGGCGGCGTTCGCCATCCATCGTATGCCGAACCCGAATGGGCCGAATGGGCCGCTCGCCTTCTCTGAGGTGTTCGAGGGGCGAATCGACGGGAAGCGGCTGACGGCGTATCTGAATACCGTGGCGACGGCGCGAGAGGTGTACGCAGGACACGAGATCTTCTCTGTACCGGTGGAGGGGCGTACGCTACGGGTAGCCATGCTGGGATACAGCATGGTGGCTGCATCGAACACGCCGACAACGGAACAGATCCATTCCATACTGGACCACTACCGCTCGGCGGCATCGCCGTTTGCAGGCTCTTCCCTGCTGGCCGCGCACTACAGCCGGGTACCACTGCTGAGTGTGGCATGGGGCATCGGCAAAGTAGGGCTGCCCTTCAGCGAGAATGGCAAGCTGCAGATGCTGGGGCTGACACTACCGATCTCAGAAGATACGACGTTTGTGGCTTCCATACGGTATCTGCAGTCGCTGCACCTGCGGGTGGAAGAACTTGCGCCAAATGATGCAGCCGCAGCAGACAGTGCCGCTGCGCTGACCGCGCTGCTGAACCTGGTAAAGACGATCCAGAAGGCACAGCCAGCTTCCGATCCGGGCGAAGCGGCGATGGGGCAGATGATCGACAGCCTGAAGGTGGAGCAGGAGCACAACCGCACCGTGCTGACCGGGACAGTTCCGCTGGAGTTGATGAAGAAGGTTGCGGGGTCGCCGGATGCGACGCAGCCGGTAACGCAGTGAGTTCGAGGTAAGGCACGATGAAGCGTTTGCTTATTCTGGCATTGAGTACAGCAGTGTTTGCGACGGCTCAGAGCCTTCCCTCTACCGACAACGGAACCGATAAAACTCCGCCGTCTGGCGCGATGACACCTTCGCGCCCTATCCCTGACGCCGCACACCGCGCTACTGCACCCATTTTGATTCACTCGGTTGAGGCCGACTACACCGACGAGGCACGCAGAGCGTTGTTGAACGGTACGGCGATCATTCGTGTGATTGTAGGCGTAGATGGTAAACCGCAAAGAATTGAACTGCTCAAGGATCCGGGAATGGGGTTAGGCGATAAGGCAGTGGCTGCGGTGAAGAAATACCGTTTCAAACCCGCAGTGGTCGACGGTAAGCCTGTAGTCGTCTATGTGACGGTGGCAGTGGAATTTAAAATTCACCGTTAGAAGAATAGAGGACTGTACGGCAGAAGCTTGCGAATGCCTCAATGAGGCGGAGCCCTTCGGGATCCTTCGCCTGCGGCTCAGGATGACACTCTCTAAATTTTTCCAGAGTAAGACGAAAGCTGTTGCCGCTTCGCGACGATATCCCAGAGTTCTGGGAGCATGGGCTTTTGAGATTCTTCGCTCCGCTCAGGATGACAAATCAGAGGAGGTGCACGCTGTGCTAGAAGCCGGTGGGGTTGGCGGCTAGTTCGGCGGTGGTGATGCGCAGGTACTTGTGCGGATTGACTGGGGTGCCGTGGATCTGGACCTCGTAATGGACATGCGAACCGGTGGAACGGCCGCTGCGGCCTACGTAGCCGATGACCTGGCCGCGGACGACGGATTGCCCATTGGTCACGGTGAATCCCGACATGTGCGCATAGAGCGTCTTGATGCCGTGGCCGTTGTCGAGCAGGACTTCGCGGCCATAGCCATTCTCCATGGCAGCGCTCTGAACGACACCGTCTGCCGCAGCGCGGATCGGAGTGCCGTAGGCGGCGGAGATATCGACGCCCTTGTGGAAGGCGCCTTCACCGTTGAACGGATCTTCGCGCTCACCGAATGAGCTGGTGATGGGGCCCTGCACAGGCCAGAGCGATGGTGCACCGGCGATGTCTGCAAAGGAGCCGGCCATGCTGACGCGGCCCACACTGCTGAGGTCAGCGGGGAGGCCAGTGGCGATGCTGCGGGTGGTTGCTCCGTTGAGCGCCGAGGTACGCAGGGCAATGAACTCGTCCAGCGACTTGTGGTAGCTCTCGTCAGAGAGGGTGCCGGTGGTTGGGTCGGCGGCGACCGCTGCCGAGGTGACTTCAGCAGCCCTGGAGGCCTTCTTTGAAGTCGGAGCTACAACCGTGGACAGCGTGCTCTTGCGCAGGCCGTAGAGCGATGAGATCTCGCTGGCGAGGGCGCCGAGCGAGGCGGCCTGGACGTCCTTCTCGCGGGCGACCTGCTCCAACTGGGCATAGTCTTTGCGGGAGGCGTCGCGCTCCTGGCGAACCTGATTAAAGTGCGCGGTCTTGAGCAGCATGCGCGAATAGGAACCAGCGAGGCCGGAGACGGTGAACATGCCGATGACGGCGGCGGCTACGAAGACGTAGGCGTAGTGCATGGGGATGGGCAGCTTGCGAAGCGAACCGTCTTCATCACGGGACACGAAGACGATGTAAAAGCGCTTCTTCAAGTAGGCACATCCGTTCCCTGGATTTGAACCTCTCCGAATGAGCTTTGCCAAATCGCATTTGCGAACAGGCATTGCCGGAGGTTCTTGGGGATAGGTCTATTTTACCGTCCGGGGTTGCCTGGCGCAACCCGAATAGGCCAGAAATATGCGGAAAATAAGCCAAACTGCATGACTGCTGGGAAAATCCCGTATCCTGCTGAGTATGAAGGCGAGACGGCCGGGCGAACTGGAGATGATCGCAGGGATTCGGCGGGCGGCAGGACGTGGCGGCGCGGCGCGCGGTATCCGGGTGGGAATTGGGGACGATTGCGCGGTGCTGCGGGTGCCGCGCGGGCATGAACTGCTGGTGACGACGGACCTGTCGCTGGAGGGCAGGCACTTCCGGCGGGACTGGCATCCGGCGCGGGCGGTGGGGCACCGGACGCTGGCGCGGGGTTTGAGCGACCTGGCGGCAATGGGTGCGAAGCCGCTGGCGGCGTTTCTGTCGCTCGCCCTGCCGAGAGAGCTGGCGGGATCGGCGTGGCTACAGGAGTTTATGGACGGGCTGCTGGCGCTGGCAAAGGCGAGCGATGTGCGGCTGGCCGGCGGCGACACGGCGGAGTCGGGAGGCGGGGTGATTGCGGATATCGTGCTGACCGGAACGGCTCCGGCGGGTAAGGCGCTGCTGCGGAGCGGGGCGCGGGTGGGCGACCACATTTATGTGACGGGCGGACTGGGCGGGTCGGCGGCGGAGTTGTGTGCTGCGCGCACGGCGGACGGCTTCGCGTGGCTGGCCCGGAGCGCTGAGGAGAATGCGAGCATCGCACCCAGGTCTCAGAAGCGAGACCTGGGGCACCCGGATTTTAGCCAGCATCCGCATCTGTATCCGCAGCCGAGGCTGGTGGTGGGGGAGACGCTGCGGCGGCGGGGGCTGGCGACAGCCTGCATTGACGTGAGCGATGGGGTTTCGACGGACCTGGCGCACTTGTGCGCGGAGTCGGGCTGCGGGGCGGTGATCGAGGCGGCTTCCCTGCCCGTTCATCCGCTGGCGGCGGGCAGAGCGGATGCGCTGGAGCTGGCGCTGCATGGCGGCGAGGATTATGAACTGCTGTTTACGGGGCGCAAGCCGATGCCACGGACGATTGCGGGGGTGAAGGTGACGCGGATCGGGACGGTGGTGAAGGGCCGCGGGGTGAAAATAATAGTCGATGGGAAGACGCGGAAGCTGGAAGCGCAGGGTTGGGAACATTTCGCCCAGCGTGGACGGCGAGACGCGCGCTAAGCGTGCAGAAGCAAGTACAAAAGCAGGTCCTTCGCTACGCTCAGGATGACAAGTAGTGGGGGTGAATCGACAACGGAGAATGACGATGGATGACGCGACACGATTGCTGCAGGCAACACTGACCGAGGCGAAACAGGGGACGGCGATGCATTCTGGGCCGGTATTTGCGGCGCCGTTTCATGCAATAGGAGATGCTTCAGGCGTGGCGTATACGTACGCTCGGGCACACAATCCGACGTGGACGGAACTGGAACATGCCATCAGCGGGTTGGAGGGCGCAGGGCGCGAAGATGTGAAGACGCTGGTCTTCCCTTCCGGCATGGCGGCGATCGCGGCAGTGATGGGCGCGGTGCTGCGGCCGGGCGATGTGGCGGTGCTGCCTTCGAATGCGTACTACGTGGCGCGGCAACTGATGCAGAAGTACTTCACCGAGATGGGGGTGGAGCTACGCATGGCGCCAACGGCGAATAATGCGCAGGGAGCGCTGCTGGAGGGTGCGAAGCTGCTGTGGCTGGAGACGCCGAGCAATCCGACGATGGAGATCTGCGACATCGCGGCGCTGTGCGAGCAGGCGCACAAGGCGGGCGCGCTGGTGGCGGTGGACAATTCGACGCAGACGGCGCTGAGCCAGAAGCCGCTGCTGCTGGGAGCGGATTTCTCGGTGGCTTCGGACGCGAAGTCGATGAGCGGACACAGCGACATTTTGTATGGACACGTTGCGGTGAAAGACACGGCGCTGGCGGACAAATTGCAGGCGTGGCGGCGGCTGAGCGGAAGCATCCTGGGACCGATGGAGGCGTGGCTGGCGCTGCGCTCGCTGGCGACGCTGCCGCTGCGGCTGGAACGCAGCTCGGCCAATGCGATGAAGATCGCGGAGTTTCTGCAGACGCGGAAGGACGTGACGGAGGTGCTGTATCCGGGGCTGAAGACGCATCCGGACCACGCGCTGGCGGTGAAGCAGCAGCGGTATTTTGGCGCGGTGCTGAGCTTTACGCTGCGCGATGCGGAGACGGCGAATAAATTTCTGGCGAGTGCGCAGCTGATTACCGAGGCGACCAGCTTTGGCAGCGTAGTGACGACCGGCGAACGGCGGGCTCGGTGGGGCGGCGACGTGATTGCGCCGGGGTTTGTGCGGCTGAGCGCAGGGTGCGAGGCGGTGGAGGATTTGATCGCGGATATCGGGCAGGCGCTGGATGCGGTGAAGTAATGACGGCACAACCCGAGTTCGCGAAGAACTGGATGGTCGAGGTGCTGAAGGGGCCGCCGATGATTGCGCCGGCTCGGCAGTATGTGTATCCCGTGTATGTGCCGGGTGAGGAAGACGCGATGGCGCGGGGCGCGCTGCTGCTGATGGTGAAGCCGGCAAACGCTCCGGCATTTCTGGCGACGTGCGCGCGGGGGTTTGCGGGAGAGGATGCGCCGAGCGGGGTATTCGCCTGTCCGAATCCCGATGCGATGTGCGCGGTGGCGGGTGGATATGCCTACATGATCGACGTGACGCGGCCGGAGACGTGCACGCAGATTCCCTTTCGCCCGGTGGTAGAGGTGAGGCCGCTGACGGAGCAGGGACTGCTGCTGTTTGTGGGTTTCCATGCGCTGCTGGCTTGGGGCGCGAAGGGCGAACGCTGGCAAACGGGCAAGCTGACGGACGAGGGCCTGCGGATCACGGACGTGGACGGCGGCGCGGTACACGGGTTCGGATGGAAGATGATGACGGACACGGAAGTAGCATTTTCGGTTAATCTAACGGACGGCGGGGTACATTAGAACGATGGGAATTTCGACGCACATACTGGACACGGCAAAAGGACGGCCCGGAGCGGGCGTGAACGTTTCACTGGAACGGATGGACGGCGACTTCTGGGAAGAGCTGGCCACAGGAAAGACAGACGCCGACGGGCGCGCAGTGCTGCTGCCGAAAGAGCAGCCGGCAGCGGCGGGCGTGTACCGGATATCGTTTGACACCGCAAGCTACTACAAGAAGGAAAAGCTGAAGGGGCTGTACCCGATCGTGGAGATCGCGTTCACGGTGGAGAAGGGGCAGAAGCATTACCATATCCCGCTGCTGCTGACGGCGAATGGGTACTCGACCTACCGAGGAACATAACGGACGGATGACGGCCCTCAGGGGCTAAAGCCCCATACCCTCACATGAACTCTGCGGCACGGCTGAAGCCGTGCCCTTAACGAAAGATTCCTCATCCCCACTACGAAAAATTCCTCACCCCCACTGCTTTAATCACTGTTTTCTGGCTTTATCACCATCATCACTGTTAAGTTTTTAAGATCACAAACACATCTCAGACGACGAAAGAGGATAGCGATGGCTGAAGTGACTGTAGAACTTGGGGCGAACCGGTACGGCAAGTCGCGCGTGCGGCTGATGAAGGTGACTCGGGGCAAAGACGGTGTCCACGAGTTGTATGAGTGGAACGTGCAGGTGCTGCTGCAAGGAGATTTCCTGACCGCGCATACCGAGGGCGACAACAGCCAGATTCTACCGACGGACACCATGAAGAACACGGTGTATTCGCGGGCCAAGGCTTCGAGTGCGACCTCGATGGAAGAGTATGCCAAGGAGCTGATCGATTTTCTGCTGGGCCGCAATCCGCAGGTGAGCTCTGCCGAAGTGACCATTCAGCAAGCGCTGTGGAAGCGGGTGGCGGTGGACGGCAAGCCGCATCCGACGACGTTTATGCATGGCAGCGCCGAGGTGCAGACGGCGGTGGTGAGCCGCGCGAAGCAGGGACCGTGGAAGATTGTGAGCGGGCTGGATGGCCTGCAGGTGCTGAAGACGGCGAAGTCAGGATTTGTGGGCTACATCAAGGACGACCTGACGACGCTGCCGGAGACGACGGACCGGCTGTTTGGCACGGTGGTGAAGGCGGAGTGGACGTACAACCGCGATGCGCTGGACTTCAATGCAGTGCGGGAGACGATCCGCGAGACGCTGCTGAAGTGCTTTGCGGAACATGATTCGCTAAGCGTGCAGCAGACGCTGTATCAGATGGGTGCGGACATGATTGCAGCGGCGCTGGCGGTGGACGAGATCGAGTTCACGCTGCCGAACAAGCATTGCCTGCTGGTGGATCTGAAGAAGTTTGGGCAGGAGAATGTGAACGAGATCTTTGTGCCGACGGATGAGCCGCACGGAACGATCATTGCGGTGGTGAAGCGGAAGTAGACAGGACAGGCATTGCCCTCAGGGGCTAAAGCCCGCTTCCTGAATAGACGTTTTACGGCACGGCTGAAGGCGTGCCCTTAACGAAGGATTCATACCGCATTGCGTGGTACACCATGCGGATGGGCAGGAGCGTCGTCGCGTTGCGACGATGTCCCACTCATCACGATGAAGCCGTGATGAATGGGGCACCCGCTTTGGGTGGTTGTCCTGGAGCGGCGGATGTGGGAATCAGCATCGTACCCAGGTCTCAGATGCGAGACCTGGGGCATCCGCTTTGTTGATTGAGTTTGAGAGTTGAGGAATGGCTGAGATCGTTGCACACAGTACGGAGACGGCGCGGGCGGAGCGGGTGATTGCGCGATGCCGCGAGCTGGCGCTGTGTACGGAGACGCCGGGCGAGACGACGCGAATGTTTCTGTGCGAGGCGATGCGCGAGTGCCACCAGCAGGTGCGCGGATGGATGGAAGCCGCGGGCATGAGCGTGAGCGTGGACCACGCGGGCAACATCCGCGGGGTGTGGGCGGCGGCGAAGGCGGATGCGCCGCGGTTGCTGATTGCATCGCACCTGGATACGGTGCCGAATGCGGGCGCATTTGACGGCGTGCTGGGCGTGATGATGGGCATTGCGCTGGTGGAAGAGCTGGGCGGGCAGCGGCTGCCGTTTGCGATTGAGGTGATTGGATTCTCAGAGGAGGAGGGTGCGCGGTTCGGCGTGCCGTTCCTGGGGAGCCGCGCGCTGGTGGGCGAGCTGGATGATGCGCTGCTGGCGCGGACGGACGAGCATGGCTGCTCGGTCGGCGAGGCGATCACCACCTTCGGACTGAACACCAGCCGGATTGGCGAGGCGGAGTTGCAGGAGACGCCGCTGGGATATTTCGAGATTCACATTGAGCAGGGGCCGGTGCTGGAGGCGGAAGAACAGCCGCTGGGCGTGGTGGAGAGCATCGCGGGGCAGACGCGGGGCGAATTCACCTTTGTGGGCGAAGCGAACCATGCGGGGACGACGCCGATGCATCTGCGCAAGGATGCGCTGCTGGCTGCGGCGGAGTGGATGCTGGCGGTGGAGGCTTACGCGCGCGGGGTGCAGGGGCTAGTGGCTACAACTGGACGAGTGACGGCCGAGCCGGGCGCGGTGAATGTGGTGGCTGGCGCAGCGCGGGTGACGCTGGATGTGCGGCATGCGAAGGATGCAATCCGCAACGAGGCCATCGAGGCAATGGTTGCAGCGGCGCAGAGCGTGACCAGCGGACGCGGCGTGCGCGCGGAGTGGGAGAAACAATCGGAGCAGGCGGCGGTGCCGATGGATGCTCGGCTGACGACGATGCTGGAGATGAGCGTGATGGCGGCGGGCGTTCCGGCGCGGGTGATGGTGAGCGGCGCGGGCCATGACGCGATGATGGTGGCGCCGCGGATGCCGACGGCGATGCTGTTTCTAAGGTCGCCGGGCGGGCTGAGCCATCATCCGGATGAGAGCGTCCTACCGGGCGATGTGGAGAAGGCGCTGGCGGCGGGAGTGGAGTTTCTGCACATGCTGGCGGAAGCACAGAGTTAAAAACAAAACCGGTGTGCCGGGAACGTTTCATCCCAGTACACCGGTCTGTATATCGCGCGTAAACGCGGCTAGGCTTTGATAGCGCGTTCGGCGTCGAGCGTGACGCCGATGGCGTGGATGACGGAGGCGACGCGCACGATATCGAGGATCGTGGTCTCGCTGATTCCCTTTTCGCGCACAACTTTTTCGTGCGCATCCACGCACTTACCACAGCCATTGACGGCGGAGACGGCGAGAGCCCAGAGCTCAAAATCTACCGGGTCGCTGCCGTGAGTGCGCAGGACGTTCATGCGCAGGCGCGCGGGCAGCGTCGCATAGTTCGCGTTGCTGCTCAGGTGCTGGAAGCGGTAGTAGATGTTGTTCATGCCCATGATGGCGGCAGCGCCTTTTGCGGCCTCCAGCGCGACGGGCGTGAGCACGGCGGCGGCGGCTTCGACGGCAGCTTTGGTCAAGGCATCATTGCGGGTTGCGATTGCGCTGGCAACTACAGTGCCCCAGAGTCGCTGCGGGGTCAGTTCCTGGTTATTGCGCACCAGGCTGGAGTAATTCAACTTCAAATCCTTGGCGTAGTCGGGCAAGCCATCCATCAGTTCGTCGAGCGTCATCGTGTCCTTTCAATCTTTTTGTTGCATGTAGGAAGGAGCGTCCGTTTTGCGCGGACGCTCCCCGGTATGGCGATTGCACGGGTTTAGACGTGGATGGTCTCTTCGCCCTTTTGCCAGTTGCAGGGGCAGAGTTCGTCGCTCTGCAAGGCGTCGAGCACGCGCAGAACCTCTTGCGGATTGCGACCCACGGAGCCATCGGTGACGTAGACGAAGCGAATGACGCCATCCTGATCGACGATGTAGGTGGCGCGCTGGGCTACGCCATCGGAGCCGAGGATGCCGAGCTGCTCGACCAGGTCGCGCTTGATGTCTGCGAGCATGGGGAACGGCAGATCCTTGAGGTCGGCGTGGTTATTGCGCCATGCCAGGTGGACAAACTCAGAGTCGATGCTGGCGCCGAGAAGCTGGGCATCGCGATCAGCGAACTCGCTGTTGAGCTTGCCGAAGCCGGCGATCTCAGTGGGGCAGACAAAGGTGAAGTCCTTGGGCCAGAAGAAATAGACCTTCCACTTGCCGGCGAACGACTCACTGGTGATCTGCTGAAATTCCTTGCCCTTTTCGCGGCTGACGACTGCGGTGACTTCAAACGAGGGAAATTTTTCACCAATTCCGAGCATGGTTCTCCTTATGGTTATGTATTGAACGTTGCGGTTGCCGCAGTGAAGGCCGGGGAAGGTTAGTGTTTGGCCGGCTGCGAATGTTTTTTCTGGCAGTCAGCGCACAATCCAAGCACGTCGACTGTATAGCGTTCGACTTCAAATCCGTGGCCCAGTTGCCGGGGCATGGGCAGTGCGCCCAGGGCTTCGTGACTGATGTCTTCGATCCGGCGGCACTGGCGGCAGACCAGATGGTGGTGGGGCTGCGGGTTAATCTCGACGCGCAGCGATCCGTGATGCAGGCTGACTTCGCGGAACATCTCGCTGGCCAGAAAAATATTAATGTTCTTGTAGACCGTTGCCAGAGAAATTGCCGGAATCTTCTTGCGCACCCGGAGATAAATCTCTTCGGGGCTGGGATGCCCGCTCATGGAACAAAGGACCTCGTAAATCACCTGCCTCTGGTGGGTAACAGCCAAATCATTGCGCATGCAGAGATCACGAAAAGCCTGTAGTTCAACGGGGTTCACTGGTTTAGTAGATAATAATAGTTATTGTTTGTCAAATCTTATCGTTTAGGGAGCGCGGTTTATTTTGCGGCCTTCCCAACAGATTCGGCAGCGGGCAAAAAGATTCTGCTGAATGGGGATGCCGGAACAGATTCCGGTTTTCTGCTCGCAGGTACGGTGTGACAAAATAGATGTTCCTTAGAAGAGTAGAAATAGAGAGCAGCACCCTGGAGGAAATCGACGTGCAGAATTTTGGAGAGACACGCAGTGTGCACGAGCATGACCATCTGCTGCTGACGCCGGACAGTTTTGTGCGGTCGCCGCTGCCTGGGATGAAGAACGCAACAGCAATTGTGCACGTAGCGCCGGCGGTGGGGGCGGGGTTCACGCAGTACACGGCGGAGATGGAAGAGGGCGGCACGCTGGGCACGGTGCCCGCGTTTACGCAGCGATTCCTGTACGTGATCGAAGGCACGATCCACCTGGAAGACGGCAATAAGACGACGCTGACGCCGGGCGGCTATGCTTACCTGCCCGCCGGGATGCCGCACATCGTGACAGCGGCGAAGGCGAGCCGCGTGGCGGTGATCGAGAAGGTATACAAGACGCTGGGCGGAGCTGCGCTGGCGGAGATCGTGATCGGCAAGGAACAGAACGTGGCGCCGGTGGCGCTGAACGGCGACGAGTGGCTGCAGGTGCGGGCGCTGCTGCCGGATAATCCGGCGATTGATTTTGCGGTGAACACGATGGAGTATCAGCCGGGCGCGGGGCTGAGCCAGGTGGAGATCCACGTGATGGAGCACGGGCTGCTGATGCTGGATGGCGGCGGCGTGTACCGGCTGGGCGACAAGTGGTATCCGGTGGAGAAGGGCGATTTTATCTGGATGGCGCCGTACTGTCCGCAGTGGTTCTGCGCGGTGGGCAAGACACCGGCGCGGTATTTGATTTACAAGGATTGGAACCGGCATCCGCTGGCGTAATTCCCCGACGACGAGTAGATGGAGTGACAGATGGCGGTTGAGACGATCAAGAGCATTGCGATAGATGAGGCGCGGCTGCTGGGCGAGTTGAAGACGCTGAGCCGGATTACGGATTGCGAACAAGACCCAGCGAAGCCGGAGGATGTGGCGGTGACGCGCGTGGTCTTCAGTGAGAACGACAGGAAGGCGCGGGCGTGGCTGAAGAAGACTGCCACGGATGCCGGGCTACGAGTGCGCGAAGACGCCGTGGGCAATACGTTCATCCGGCTGGAAGGCACAGAGCCGGAGCTGCCGGTTGTGGGCACAGGGTCGCACACGGACGCGATTCCGTTTGCCGGGATGTATGACGGCACGGTGGGCGTGCTGGGCGGGCTGGAGGCTCTGCGGGCGATTAAGGCGAGTGGACTGAAGCACGCGCGCTCCATTGAGCTGCTGATGTTCACGTCAGAAGAGCCGACGCGGTTTGGGATTGGCTGCATCGGCAGCAGGCTGCTGGCGGGAACGATCGACCCGGAGAAGGCCGATACGCTGCGAGACAAAGACGAAGCGACGATGGCGGAGCTGCGGCAGGCAGCCGGATTCGATGGCACACTGGCGAGCGTAAAGCTGCCGGAGCACTATTACAGCGCGTTTGTGGAGCTGCACATTGAACAGGGGCCGCTGCTGGAGCGCGAAGGCATCGAGCTGGGCATTGTGACCGACATTGCTGCTCCGGCGGGGTACGGGTTTCTGATCGAGGGATTTGGCGGGCATGCGGGCGCGCTGCTGATGCCCGACCGCAAGGATGCACTGTGCGCGGCTGCAGAGATCATTCTGAGCATTGAGAAGAATGCGCTGGCTACGGGCAGCATCAACACGGTGGCGACGGTGGGCACGTGCGACGTGCATCCGGGGGCGGTGAACAGCGTGCCTTCGCGGGTACTGCTGCAGGTGGACATCCGCGATACGGACCCGGCGCGGCGCGAGGGCGTGATGCAACGGGTGCGGGCGGAGGTAGAGGATGTGCGCAAGCGGCGCGGCGTAACGATTACGGAGACGAAGGTAAATGCGGATGAGCCGGCGCAGTCTTCAGCCCACATTGTGGGACTGGTGGAGAGCATCTGCAAGGCGGAAGGCATCACGTATAAGAAGATGGTGAGCAGGGCGTACCACGACTCGCTGTTCATGGCGCGGATCGCTCCGGTGACGATGATCTTTATTCCCTGCCGCGGCGGGGTAAGCCACCGGCCAGACGAGTATTCTGCACCAGAGGCGATCACGCGGGGCGCACGCGTGCTGGCGGCAACGCTGGCACAGCTGGCAAGCGAGTAAGCACAGTAGCGAGTCAGCGAAAGACGGGTGGGGAACGCAGCGCGGAGGCTGGCATACATCTGCGGGGCGCAGTAAGCTGCTTAGATATGGCGATTCAATCCATCAATCCGGTAAACGGCGAGCTGCTTAGAAGTTTTGAGCCGCTCAGCGATGATGCGCTACAGCAGAAGATCGCGGTGGCAGCGGCGGCGGCGAAGAGCTATCGCGAAACGACACTGAATGATCGCGCACTGTGGATGCGCAAGCTGGCGGTGCTGATTGAGCAGGAGGCCGACGAGCTGGCCACGCTGATGACCCTCGAGATGGGCAAGCCGCTGGCGGGGGCGCGGGCCGAAGCGCTGAAGTGCGCCGCGGGGTGCCGCTACTACGCGGAGAGTGCAGGCAAGATACTGGCGCCGGAGGTGATCCGAACCGAGGCGACACGGAGCTATGTGCGCTACGACCCGCTGGGCGTGGTGCTGGCCATCATGCCGTGGAATTATCCGTTCTGGCAGGTGATACGGTTTGCCGCGCCGACGCTGATGGCGGGCAATGTGGGCCTGCTGAAGCATGCGTCGAATGTGCCGCAGTGCGCGCTGGCGATTGAAGCGCTGATCCGGCGGGCGGGATTTCCGCGGGGAAGTTTTCAGACGCTGCTGATCGGAGCGCAGCAGGTGGAGGCGGTGATCGCCGACAAGCGCGTGGCGGCGGTGACGGTGACGGGGAGCGAGCGAGCGGGAAAATCCGTGGCGGCGCAGGCGGGCTGGCTGCTGAAGAAGACGGTGATGGAGCTGGGCGGAAGCGACCCATTTATCGTGATGCCGACAGCTGACCTGGCGATTGCGATCACCTCAGCGGTAAAGGCGCGCAGCGTGAACACTGGCCAGAGCTGCATTGCAGGCAAGCGGTTCCTGGTGGATGACAGCGTGTATGACGCATTTGAAAAGGGTTTTGTGGCGGGGATGCGCGCGCTGAAGACCGGCGACCCGATGCTGCCGGAGAACGAGCTGGGACCGCTGGCGACGCCGGCGATCCTGGAAGAGCTACAGGGCCAGGTGAAGGCAGCGGCGCTGGCCGGAGGCAAGATTCTGTGCGGCGGCGAACGCATCAAGGGCAAAGGAAATTTCTTTCAGCCGACGGTGATCGCAGACGTGCCGCGAGGCGCGGCGATCGGGCGCGAGGAGTTCTTTGGCCCGGTGGCGCTGCTGTATCGCGTGAACGGCATTGACGACGCAATCGATCTGGCGAACGATACGCCCTTTGGGCTGGGCGCTTCGGCGTGGACACGCGATCCGGCGGAACAGCAGCGCTTTGTGGCGGAGCTGGAGGTGGGATCGGTATTTTTGAACGGCATGGTGGCTTCAGACGCGCGGCTGCCGTTTGGCGGCGTGAAGAACTCGGGGTATGGCCGCGAGCTGAGCGCAGAGGGCATGCGGGAGTTTATGAACGCAAAGACGGTGGTCATCGCTTAAAAACATGAACCACGGATCGCACGGATATTCACGGATTTAAAACAGACGTTTTAAAGATGAAGACCGGCTCAATGACAGTGCTCATTGAACCGGTCTTTCAATTTATGACTACTTATTACTTTTATCCGTGTCTCTCCGTGCGATCCGTGGTTCTCATCTTCTAGAAGGTGAAGGAGGCCTGCAGCATGACGCGGCGGACGGCCGTATTGCTGGAGAAGATGTTGCCGGCGAGGCGGGTCTGCTGGCCAAACTGCGGCGAGCTGAGAACGCCGATGGGCGTGGAGTAATTGACCACGTTGAAGATGTTCATGCCCTGCGCGCCGATGGTGAGGTTGTACTTGTGGCCGGTGCTGGCACCGCCACCACCGAAGCCCATGCCGCCACCGCCATGACCACCGTGGCCACCGCCGCCGGGACCACCACCGGGAGGCGGGCCGTTGGGGCCAGCCTGCTGACTCTTCTTGCTCTGCGCCGCTGCGGCACCCTTGGCCGTTAGAGGACCGAAGCCGAAGGTCTTGGTGGCGCGGAGGTTGAAGGTGAACTGCGCCGGACCCTGTGCGTAATTGTTGGGAATGCGGGACTGGCTGAGGGTCGTGCCCTTGTCGAAGCAGCCGTACTTGCTATTGACGGTGTTGGCCGCCGTCGTGGCGGCCGAGCAGAAGGCAGGCCGGTCGTTGTAGATATTGTCGCCGTTGATGTCCTGGCCGACGGTGATGTTGAAGGGCTGGCCGCTGTTGACGATCATGAAGGGGCTGAGGGTGATGTACCAGGGGAGCTGGGCGCTGCCTCCGAAGAAGAGGCGCTGACGCGTATCAAAGCCGGTACGACCGTAGTCAGCCAGGATATTGCCGGGCTGCGATGGGAAGGTGCCGGAGCCGGAGGTATCGCCGTTGGCATGGCCGAGCACGTAGAAACCGAAGAGTGAGGTGCCCCAGGGACCGCTGTAGCGGGACTGGAGGATGAGCTGGTTTTGCTTGAAGACGCCTTCGGAGACGTACTGGTAGTTATTACCCGTGCTGGCGCCTGTGGCCTTCAGATTCTGTGAGAAGAACTGGTGCTTGCCGCGCGAGTTGAGATAGGTAGCGGTCATGGTCCAGCTCTTGGTCATCTGATGTTCGAGCGAGGCGCTGGACTGGATGGTGTAAGGCGTGCGCAGATTGGGCGCCTGGCTGTACTGCACCTGAGTTGCGGTTCCAGGATAGGCGGCGAGGCAGGTGTTCACGTCCTGGCAGGCGGCAGCTGGATTGGCGACGGTGAGCTGCTGCTCTGCCGTGGCGGAGCCGTTGTAGCGCTGGATGTTCTCCCACGAGCCGAGACCGAAGCGGTCATAGAAGATGCCGAAGCCGCCGCGAAGAACGAAAAGCGGAGCGCCGTTGCGTGGGAGCAGGCCCCATGCCGCGGAGAGACGCGGCGCGAAGTCATGATGGTCGCCAATGCGGTTTTGCGTTTCGTAGCGTAGACCAGCACTGAGCGTGAAGGTGGGACGAATCTTCCAGTCATCTTCCACGTAGAGACCAACGTCAGCAAGAGAGGCAGAAAGAACAGGGTTACCGTAGGTGGCATTGAACTGCGTGGGGCCGTAGCCATAGGCGTATGCAGAGGTGCCGTACTGCTGGATGATGGCGTAGTTGCAGATGCCACTGACAGTGGTTTGGCTGACGCAACCGACGGAGGGTAGAAGCGCTGCACCGGTGGAATTTACCGTGACCTGACCGTAGGTGAAGGTTCCGGCGTGGCCTGCGGTGGAGTTGTTGTCGTCCTGATTGATGCGCATGCGGCCGCCGAAGCGGATGAAGTGATTGGAGAGTGCGACGGAGGTGTAGCTCTGCAGCTCCCAGTGGTTGGAGGTATCTGACTGCACGCCGGTGCCGGCGCCGTAGTTGCTGAATGCGCCCTGAATCGAGGTGGTGAGCAGAGGATTCTGCGCGATGGTGGAGCTGGCGTCGTGCTCGTATTCGAAGCGGGTCTCGCTGATGACGTGGGAGCCGAAGATCTGCGAGTCGCTGAGCTGGATTTCGTTGTCAGTTTCAGTGCTGTTGTATCCAGCGGTGGCAAGCGAGTTGCCGCCGATGCCGCCGTTGGTGGTGGAGTTGTGCTCAAACTGATAGCGGGCGGTGAGGGTGTTGGTGGGCGTGATCTGTAGATCGAGGCGCGGAGAGACTTCAGCGCGATTCTGCGGGAAGGATACGGATTGGAAGAACGGCGTGGGTGCATTGGCCGCGCCGAGGATGTAGGTGTTGACTACGTTATTGTCCTGGATGACGCGGTAGTTGGAAGCGACGCTGTAGGACGCCTTTTTGGAGAGTGGGCCGGTGAGGCTCTCCTGAAAGAAGAAGGAATGGTACGGCGGCTGGTAGACGCCACCAACGAGTGCGGCGGTGTTGAAGTTGTTGTCGCCGCCCTGTAGGGTGATCTGGCCGTGAAGCTTGTCGGTACCGGGCTTGGTGAAGACCTCGATGCGACCGAAGCCGACCTTGTCATACTGCGCGGAGAAGGGGTTCTGATTGATGCGGATCTCGCGGATGGAGGACTTGGGCGGAAGCGTGCCGCCGGTGAAGCCATCGATGTAGATCTGGCCGCCGTTGGGGCCGGCAGCGGGACCGGCGAGAGCGTTGAGCTCGTCAGAGAGTTCGTCAGGATCGTCAGAGAGCGCGTCAAGGTCTTTGCCCGTGAGGGTGAGGGTGCTGGCGTTGGCATCGGATGCAACGCTGAGCTGCTGGGTGTTGTCTGCCGTGACGGTGACGGTGGCAGTGACCGCAGGCTGCAAGTGCAGGGTGACGCGGGTGGCAGTGGCGGCAGTGATCACGACATTGCTACGGGTGTAGGGCGAGAATCCGGTGACCTGGGTGGTGACGGTGTACGTGCCGGGGGTGACGTTGGGGATGAGGTAGGCGCCGTCTCCGGTGGAGGTGGTGGTGAAGGACTGTCCGCTGGTGGACGAGAGCGTGACGGTAACGCCGGGAATGACGGCGTTGGTGGAGTCGACCGCGCGGCCACGGAGTGCGCCGGTGGTGGCAGAGGCGCCGGGCGCGGGAGCTCCGGCGGTAGCTACAGGCGCGGCAGGGGCTACAGGGGCTGTCTGCGCGTGGGCAGAGAGGCCTGTAAGGACGATGAGTGCGACTGCGGCCGAGGATCTGAGGTTATTGCGAAAGTGCATTGCTGCTCCTGAGTAAGTGGTGCAAAGGCTTGCTGGGTAAATGACGCGCCTGGGGCGGGCGTTACTATTGAGGGCTGCCGCCGCCCATATCCGGCATGTCGCCGCCACCGGCGCTCATGCTAAAGGGCGAGAGCTGCATGACCTGGCCGCCCTTGGGGGTGGCGGAGAGAACTTGCTCTACGCCGCTGAGAACAGTGATGGCGGTGACGCTGGTAGCGGCTTCGTCTGGTGAGGAAGCTACGAGCATGACGGCATCGCCGGTGTGGAGATCGGCGAGGGTGATGGCGGGCATGCGCTGGATGAGCTGCGCGATATCGAAGTTGGGATGCGGACGCGGAGCGCCTGCCGATGCTCCAGCGGCAGGTGTGGCTGCGGCTGCGCCGGTATGCGCGGCACCGGAGACGCCACCGGCACGTGCGGCAAAGATGGCCGAAGCGCGGGCATCCAGCTTGCGTAGGCTGGTGGCAGGCGTGGTGTGCACAAGGATGGCGCGCTTGGTGGTGAGGTCTTTGACGGTGAGGGTGCCGAGGTCAGGATTGACCGCGGTGATGGGGCCAGCGACATTGAGGAAGGAGCCGCTGACGATCTCGTCTGCCGTGATGGTTGTGCCGTCTTCGCTGCGGCTGCCGCGAACGCGGAGCTGGTCGCCGGTACGGATTTGGGCGAGGGTGCCGGGCTGGGCGCTCTCGAAGGCGACGGAATCTGGCGCGTAGCGGCGCAGGATGGTGGTGCGCTGCAGCAGGATGGTGACAGGCTTGCCGGCGCTGGTGATCTGGATGGCGTGGTTCTGGGCGTCGACGAATTTCACCAGACCGCCGCTGCCGTGGCGCTGCCAGTCTGCCTGTTCGGCGGCGTGCAGGCTGGCAATGGCCTGCTCCTTCATGAGGATGACGCGGACGGCGGTGAGAGCGGTGGGCGTGTCACCGGCGGGGCCGTTGACCAAGATGCGGTCACCGGCAGCAACGTCAGAGAGCGCGAAGGACTGGGCGGCGGAGAGATCCTTGCTGCTGGGAGGGACCTGCAACAGGCGGGCGCCGTCTTTGACGTGCACGGTGTAGAGCTGGCCAGCATCAGTCTTGAGCGTGAGGTCGCTGCCGGTGATGGTCTGAACGGTGCCGGCGGCATGCGCGGCGGCTGGAGCGGCTGCCTGGGCGGCGAAAGAGGCGGAGGACGTGGCGATAAGCAGGACGCCCAGGAGCAGGCATTGCACAGAAGAGCGTGACAGCATGAGTGATCCTTTTCTATCCAGCAAGGCCCAAGTGCCGGGACACAGTGGGGATGCGCCAAAAGCTCAAGTTGCGCACGGGGCCTATAAGGGAGACGGCGCAGCGATGAAAAAGTTTCTACTCACCCCATCTATCTTCCCATGTGGGATGAGCGGAAAGGGTGTTTGTTATATCCTAGTCGAATCCTCAAATGATGGATTGGGCTACCCATATGGCACCGGAATTCAGGGAACGAGTCGTCGGCAGTTCAGTCCTCCGCAAGGAAGGGCCGGACAAAGTCCTGGGTAAATCGCGCTATATCGACGATATCGAAATGCCGGGGATGTGGCATGGGGCGACTGTCCGCACCAGGATTGCGCATGGAAGGGTGAAGAGCATCACCTTTCCCAGCCATATTCCGTGGGATGAGTTTGTGGTGGTGACGGCAGCGGATATTCCATTTGAAAACTATGTTGCACACATCCTGAACGACCATGTGTGCCTGGTGGACAAGGAGATCCGGCATCCGGAAGAGCCGGTGGTGCTGCTGGCGCACCCTGACAAGCAACGGCTGCGGGCGGCGGTGGATGCGGTCGAGATCGAGTACGAGAAGCGGCCCGGCGTCTTCACGATTGAAGACAGCGAGCGCATGGACCCGGTGATCTGGGGGACGGACAACACCTTCAAGAGCTACCTGATGGAGAAGGGCGACGTGGACGCGGTGTGGGCAGACGCTGCCTACATTGTGGAAGGCGAATACCGGACCGGGGCGCAGGAACAGCTCTACATTGAAAATAACGGCGTGATCGCGGAGTATAGCGAGGCGGACGGCGTGACGGTGTGGGGATCGATGCAGTGCCCATACTACGTGCACAAGGCGATGATGTCTCTGTTTCATCTGGCAGAGGACAAGGTCCGGATTGTGCAGGTGGAGACGGGCGGAGCGTTTGGGGGCAAGGAAGATTATCCGTCGGTCCTGAGCGCGCATGCCGCGCTGCTGGCGCGGAAGGCGAAGCGGCCGATCAAGATGATGTATGACCGCATGGAAGACCTGGCGGCGACGACGAAGCGGCATCCTTCGCGGACCCGGCACAGGACGGCGGTGGACAAAGACGGCAGGCTGCTGGGCGGGGAGATTGAGTTTGCCATTGATGGCGGCGCATATGCAACGTTGAGCGCGGTGGTGCTTTCGCGGGGAACGATCCACGCGCCGGGGCCGTATTACTGGCCGACGATCCGGGTGAAGGCTAAGGCGATGGCGACGAATTGTCCACCGCACGGGGCGTTTCGCGGATTCGGCGCGCCGCAGAGCATCTTTGCACTGGAACGGCATATGGACCACATTGCGAAGGTGGTGGGCATCTCGCCGGAGGAGATGCGGCGGCGCAACTTCATCAAGACCGGGCAGACGACCGCGACCGGCCAGGTGGTGCAGGACAAGATCGACATGAACGCGATCCTGGACCAGGCACTGACGGAAGCGGACTACCACGCAAAGCGCGAGCAGTTTGCGAAGGAGAATCCGGCGAACACGGTGAAGCGGGGCATGGGCTTTGCATGCTTCTTCCACGGCGCGGGCTTTACGGGGTCGGGCGAGCGGTACCTGGCGTCTATCGTTGGGCTGGAGGCGACGGCGGAGGGCAAGGTGCAGGTGCTGGTCTCGAGCACGGAGTTTGGCCAGGGGACGAATACGATTCTGAGCCAGGTTGCGGCAGAGGCGTTGAGCGTGGAGTATGACGACGTGATCGTGCAGCAGCCGGACACCAGCAAGGTGCCGAACAGCGGACCGACGGTGGCTTCGCGCACGGCGATGGTGGTGGGCAAGCTGGTACATTCTGCCGCGCTGGGGATGATCAAGACGCTGACCGAGGGCGGACTGCTGCGCGAAGGTTATACGCGCGAGGAGTTTCTGGCAGCGTGCGCGGCGCATCTGCAAAAACATGGCGCGCTGAAGGTGCTGAGCCAGTATGAGCCGCCACCGAATATCTTCTGGGATGACCAGACGTATCGCGGCGACGCGTATCCCGCGTACGCGTGGGCGGTTTACGTGGCGGAGGCGGCAGTGGACACGACCACATACTTCAGCGAAGTGAAGAACTTCGTTGCGGTGCAGGAGGTTGGGCGAGTGCTGCATCCGGTGCTGGCCAGGGGACAGATCGAAGGCGGCGTGGCGCAGGGCATCGGGTATGCGATCTACGAGAAGGTGATCTGGAAAGACGGCGCTATGGCGAACAACCAGATGACGAACTACATCATGGCGACTTCGGCTGACATACCGCCGATCAAGGTCTTCTTTGTGGAGTCGCCGTTTGAGCATGGAGCGTATGGCGCCAAGGGCATTGGCGAACTGCCGATGGATGGGCCGGCGCCGGCGATCCTGAATGCGATTGAAGAGGCGACGGGGATTGCATTCAATGAGTGTCCGCTGATGCCGGAGGATGTGTTTGAAGCGATGACGCACACGGCGCACAGCGAAGAGCAACCGGTGATCACGGAGCCGGCGTTTACGGGAATGGGGCCACGGTAACGATGACGATTTCATTTGTAGTGAACGGTGAAAAGAAGACGGTGGATGTACCGCCGGTGTCGCGGCTACTGGACGTGCTGCGCGAAGAGCTGCACCTGACAGGCACGAAGGAAGGCTGCGGCGAGGGCGAGTGCGGGTCGTGTTCGGTGCTGATGAATGGCGATCTGGTGAATAGCTGCCTGGTGCCTGCGCTGCAGGCTGAGGGCGCGACCATCTGCACGATCGAGGGGATATCAAAGAACGGCGAGATGAGCCCGATTCAGAAGAAGTTTCTGGAGTGCGGCGCGGCACAGTGCGGTATCTGCACGCCGGGCATGGTGCTGGCGGCGCACCATCTGCTGGAGAAGACTCCGCAGCCAACGATGGACGAGATTCGCGAAGGGCTGGCGGGAAATCTTTGTCGATGTACCGGGTATCAGAGGATCTTTGAGGCTGTGGCGGAGTGCGGTAAGGAACAGAGCGAGCAGATCGCAGCGAGCGGGAGTAAATAGCCAATGCGATCGAATGTGACGGAGTACGAGATGATTGCGCCACGGACGCTGGAGGCTGTGCTGCGGACGATGGCGGCGGAGCCGGGCGCGTATCTGCCGGTGGCGGGCGGCACCGAGGTGATGGTGATGCTGGGCGTGGGCAAGCTGGCGGCGAAGAAGCTGGTGAGCCTGGGCGGGCTGAAAGAGCTGCGGTTCATCCGCGAGAGCGATGAGGCAGTGACCATCGGCGCGGGGACCACGTTTAGCGATATTCGCAAGAGCAAGGTGATTGCGGCGGAGTTTCCGTTGCTGGTGCAGGCGGCGGGCTGGACGGGCAGCATTGCGAACCAGAACCGCGCGACGCTGGGCGGCAATATTGTGAATGCGTCACCGGCGGCGGACTCGCCCCCTGCCCTGCTGGCGTATGAGGCGACGGTGGAGATCATATCGGCCCGCGGCATGCGCACGCTGCCGTATGCGGAGTTTCACAAGGGATACAAGAAGACCGCGCTGGAACAGGATGAGCTGCTGCGCGCGATTACGCTGCCGAAGAAGTTTGCCGGGTACTTTCAGCGTTCGCGCAAGGTGGGCACGCGGAATGCACAGGCCATCTCGAAGGTGGCGATGGCGTTTGTCGCGAAGAAGGATGGCGATGTGGTGACGGAGATCGCCATTGGCGGCGCGAGCCTGCGAGAGATGCCGATCCGGTGCACGGCGGCAGAGAATGCGCTGCGCGGAAAAGTGCTGGACGCCGCGACGATTGCAGCGGCGCGTGCGGCGATGACGGGCGAGATTGCGCCTATCGACGATATCCGCTCGACGGGCAAGTACCGGGTGCAGGTGATCGGGAATATTCTTGAGGAATTTTTGAAGGAGTTGGCGGGGAGCTAGCCTAGCTTCTGCGGTGGCATTGGCAGGAGCGTCGCCGCTTTGCGACGATGTCCCACACATCGCCAAGTGCTGCGATGTATGGGGCACCCGCCTTCGGCTCTCGCTTGGGGTTGCATGGGTTTCCCCATGACGCTCAGCCCACAACATGACTCATTCAAGACAAAGGCCTTCGGAGGGTTGTTTGCCGTACAGCGATAAAAACAACTACAGGGATCCTTCGCTGCGCTCAGGATGACGGGGCGCGAAGGTTAGAAGCCGAGGCCGCGGACGACTTCGCGGATGCGGTCGGCGCTGACGCGAAGGCCGTGCTCTTCATCTACGTTCATTGGCACAGGGAGCGTGCCCTGGACGCCGTTGCGATTGACCAGGCAGGGCATGGAGAGGCAGACGTCGCTGAGGCCGCGATAATCCTGCAGCAGCGAACTGACGGGCAGGACGCGGTTCTCGTTGTGCAGGATGCATTCGAGGATGTTGCAGACGGCGAGGCCAACGGCGTAGTTGGTGGCGCCCTTGCCCTGGATGACCTGATAGGCAGCCTGCTGCACGTTCTTGAAGATGGCGCGGCGGTCGTCTTCTGCGAGCGAGCCGTGGCCGGGGACGTGCCACTGGTTCAGCGGGACGGCGCCGATGCTGGCGCTGGACCAGAGCGGGATTTCGCTGTCGCCATGCTCGCCGACGATGTAGGAGTGGACGTTCTGCACGGCCACGTTGCAGCGACGGCCGATGAGAAAGCGGAAGCGCGAGCTATCGAGCACGGTACCGCTGCCGAAGACGCGGGCGGGCGGCAGGCCGCTGAGCTTCTGCGCGACGTAGGTCATCACATCGACTGGATTGGTGACGAGAAGAAGGATGGCGTTGGGCGCGACGCGCAGGATATCGGGAATGATCTTGCGGAGGATGGCGGTGTTAGCTTCAGCGAGATCGATGCGGGTCTGGCCGGGCTTCTGCTTGGCGCCGGCGGTCATGACGATGATGTCAGAGCCGGTGAGGACGTTGACGTCGTCTGAGCCGTTGACCTGCGCGGGCGGCACGAACTGCAGGCCGTGGTTGAGGTCGAGCGCTTCGGCGCTGACCTTCTCCTTGCCGATGTCAAAGAGGCTGATCTGGCGGCTGACGCCGCGGATGAGGCAGGCGTAGGCGATGGTGGCGCCAACGCTGCCGGCGCCGATGATGCCAATCTTGGTGGTGGGTTCGAAGGACATTTCCGGGGAAGCTCCTGTGGGGGTTGTGCCTGTGCAGAGTAGCACGGGATGCGGGCTACGCGGGCCAGAGCTGGTGGATGGCAGCGAGGGATTCGGGGGTGTCGAGGTCGAGTTCGCCGTGCGGTAACGCGACGGTTTGGATATCTGCCGCATGCGTGCGCAGGATCTGGCGGGCTCCGGTGTCGCCGGTGAGGGCGAGGAGCTCGGCGAAGTATTGCTGCGGGACGACCGCGGGGACGCCGACGCGATCGGCGTAGGTGGAGGCGGCGATGCGGGGCGGGTCTTCATCGGTGAGCAACTGAAGCTGCACGAGATGGAATGGCGTGACGGCGGGCTGGTCGCAGGTGAGCAGGACGATGACATCGGGCGGCGGAGTGTGCGCGAGGGCGGCATGGACGCCGGCGTGAATCGACGTGGCCATTCCCTGCTGCCAGTCTGGATTCTCAAGCAGCACGGCTTTGGTGGCTTGCCCGAGATGCTGACGCAACGCATCAGCATGCGCGCCGAGGACGACGAACACATCGTCGATGCCGGATTCAAAGGCGATGCGCACGCTGCGGGAGAGCAGTGATTCTTTGTCGATGGTAACGAGCTGCTTGGGCTGGCCGAGGCGCGTGGAGGCTCCGGCGGCGAGGATGACGGCGGCGGTATGCATTACTTCCCTTTCGGCGGATCGATCGCCGCAGCGAAGGGGGAATCCATGGAACAGACCAGCGGCGGCGAGGATGTGCGGACGGCGCTCTCAAGGTGCTGCCACATTTGGGCGGCGGTAATGCGGCGCGGGCGGGCGTCGCGGCCAGCGCAGTGCGCGTGGGCTTCGGCCAGGATGGCGAGGGCGATGGACTCTGGCGCGTCTCCGCCGAGGTTGAGGCCGACGGGTGCGTGCAGCAGGGCGGCGCACTCTTCCATGCTCCAGCCGAGGGTGGCGGCGACTTCACTGACCAGAATGCTGGTGCGGTGGCGCGCGCCGAGCACGGCGAGATAGCGCGGTGCGACGGGGAGTAACTGCGTGAGCAGGGCGCGGTCTTGCGCGTAGCTGTGCGTCATGAGAACGACGGCATCATCTTTGGCAACGGCTATAGGAGCGATGCTGAGATCTTCCGCGAGCAAGAGGACGGTATCGGCAGTGGGAAAGCGAGCCGCCTGTGCGAACTGGGCGCGGCCATCGGCTATGGTGATGCTCCAGCCGATCTGCGCAGCGAGGGTAGCGAGTGGCTGTGCGTCGTCTCCGGCGCCAAAGATGACGAGGCGCTGCGGGGGGAGGAGATGCTCGATATAGATTTCGCGGTTGGCGACGGGCGCGATGGTGGTGGCATCCGCATCGAGATCCTTCCCCTTCGCTTCACTCAGGGTCAGAATGACAAGAGATTTAATTTCTTCTGCAGAGAGTGCGGGGCTGGCGAAGAGGATGGTGCCGTCTTTTGCGTAGATGACGCGCTGGAGGGGCTGGCCATCGGCGAGCAGCAGGGTGACGGCGGTGCTGGGCTGGCCAGCGAGGGACGATTGCAGGGCGGCGAAGAGGGCGGCACACTCGGGCGTGGCAGCGGGCTCCAGCAGGATGTCAATCTGGCCGCCGCAGCCGAGGCCGAAGGGGATTTCGGCGGTGTCGTCAAAGAGGGTGGAGTAGCGGTGCATGGCGGCGCCGTCGCGGGTCATCCAGAAGGCCTTGCGGGCGACTTCGGCTTCGAGACAGCCGCCGCTGATGGTGCCGGCGTGGCGGCCATCCTCAAAAAGAAGGACGTGCGCGCCGGGGCGGCGATAGGAGGAGCCGGAGGTGGACGTGAGCGTGACCAGGACGGCGGGCTGGGTTCCCCGCTGCTGCCAAAGATTCACGAGATTGCGGCGTTCCATCATTGAGAAGGGGCGTAAATACAGTGCTTTTAAGATGATGGGCGCGGCGAATTGGTACGTCAAGCGAGTTTGCAACGCTGCTACTGTTATGATTCTGCATACGGCATAAATTCAGCTTCTAGTGCACATAACCAGGATGTGAGGCAGAGGTGCAGCAGATGAGCAGTTTTATACAGGCGTGTAGCTGCCCAAGCGCACCATCGGCCGATGGAGCAATCGCACATGGATTTTGAGCAGCTCAAAACTTTTCTCGAAGTATGGCGGCAGAAAAGCTTTTCGCGCGCGGCGGAAAAGCTGTTAATCACACAGCCGGCGGTCTCTGCGCAGATCCGCTCGTTGGAAAAAGAGATGGGTGCGGTGCTGTTTGACCGCAAAGGCGGCAAGGTGACATTCACCGCCGCGGGGCGCGTGTTTGAGCCGTTTGCCGAGCACTCGGTGGAGACGCAGCGGCACATCATGATGACGATCGCGGAGCTGCAGCGTTCACCGCGCGGCGAGATCTCCATCAGCGCGAATGAATCGACCAGCCTGTATGTGCTGCCGAACGTGTTCGCCGAATTCAAGAAGCAGTACACCAAGGTTTCGCTGACGATTGTGCGCTCTGACAAGAGCAGGACGATGGAGGCGCTGATCAATCGCGAAGTGGACTTCGGCGTGGTCTCGCTGCCGATCAAGGACCAGCGGTTCAAGGTGGAACAGATCAGCAAAGACGAGATCGTGCTGGTGGTTCCGGCAGGGCATCCGCTTTGTAAATCGACCAAGGTGACGCTGGAGCAGCTGGCACGTTTTCCGCTGCTGCTGCCCAAGGCAGGACGGCAGCGTGAGCTGCTGGACAACATCTTCCGCATGCATGACTACCATCCACGGACGGTGATGGAAGTCGAGTCCAGCGAGCTGCTGAAGCGATTCATCGTTGCCGGGCTGGGCATGGGCTTTCTGCCACGAACGACGGTGCTGGAAGATGCGAAGGCGGGCCTGGTGTGCATGATGCAGGTGGAAGGCGTGCGGCTCTCGCGCGACCTGGGCCTGATCTACCTGAAGGACAAGACGCTGACGCGGGCGGCGCAGTCGTTCCTGGATATTGCGATGGGCGTGCAGGAATCGTAAGCGAGTGTGCAGGAATACCTCAGCGGCTAAAGCCCCTTTTTTTGGGGTAGCGAGTGTGCGGGCTGAAGCCCGCACCTCCCTTAGAAGCAAAGACAAAAAGCAGGTCCTTCGCTGCGCTCAGGATGACAAATCATTAAAGGTTGAAGCCGAGTTCTGGGCAATGTACAAAACATTAGCGCGAAGCAGATTCTTCGCTACGGAATGACAAATCAGCAAATGAAGAGCAAAAGGAAAACCCCATGTCTCGAAATCGAGACATGGGGTTTGCAATTCATGCAGCTGACTAAAACTTGTAGCTGACGCCGACCTTCAGGATGGGATAGAAGCGGGCGTAGTCGTGGAGATTCTTCTGCAGACGGTCGTGCTCCTTGTTCACATCGGTCTGGAAGCTGGCGTCTGTGTTTACCTTCTGGCAGTTGGACTGTACCGTGCCGGTCTGATTCTGGCAGACGGAACCAGCAAACGACAGGGTGGAGGTGCCGGTGCCGAAGTAGGCAAAGCCGAGCTCCACCGGGACGCTGAAGTGCCTGCCGGGGGTACGCGGGATCATATTGCCCCAGCCGATGGTCATACGCGGGGCGTATTGACGCCAGGTGACATTGACCGCGCCTGTGAGAGGATCGCCCGCCATGCTGTAGTAGTTATCACTGCCAAAGCTGAACTGTTGATATGCAGGTGCGATAGCATTCCCGCCGATTGTGGTGCCGTTGTAGAACATGAAGCCGGGGCTGATGCGGAAGGAGCCATGGAATGGGAACCAGTCAACGCCACCGTAGCCAGTGGTATAGGAGAGGTCGGGCGAGTAGCTGATACCGTCGTTATCGAGCGTAGTGGAGAAGCGCATGATGTCAGTGCCTGCACGGAGGTTGAAGCTGCGCGAGAGCGGCACGGCGACGTCTGCGGAGGCGCCTAACGTGCCGAAGGAGACGGCCACGCCAACCTTGGAAAACGGACGGATGGATTTGTCGGGCCCAGACTTGACGGGCTTTGCCGTTTTTGCGGCAGCGACGGGATAGCCGGGAACGCTTACGCCGGATTGGCCGGCGCTGGATGAGATCGCAGGACTGGGCAATGCGACCTGTGCACTACAGACAGAGGCAGCGAGGCAGGCCAAAATGGCGAACGTGGAAACTTTGGCGCAAACTGCGCGAGAGCGGAAGTTATTCAAAAGATGACCCCTGTCGTCCAGGATCCGGGGAAGATCCAGGTGGCGTGGTTGGAATTGACTCCATCCTACAGGCGGACAATGTGGATGGCTATGACTGAGTGTCAAAGGTCGAACAAGAAAATGAACCCCCGGTGATCGCGTTGTGGCCGCAAGCCATGCGATGGATGGACCCGGCGCTGCTGCGTTCGGCATGAGCGGGAAATGTTTGGCGTACGCAAAACGCCGCAGACAGGATGGAACCTGCCTGCGGCGGGTATGGTGAGGATGGGTTAGAGGGCGGTTTCGCCGCGTTCCTGGTTGCGGATGCGGATGGCGTCTTCAACCTTGGAGAGGAATATCTTGCCGTCGCCGATGGTGCCGGTACCGGCGGACTTGATGATCGCATCGACCACCTCCTCCACGCGGGCGTCAGGAACGACGAGCTCAAGCCGAATCTTGGGAATCAGGCTGACCTCGTATTCACGACCGCGATAGGTTTCCGTGTGGCCCTTCTGGCGACCGTGGCCGCGCGCTTCGGAGACCGTCAAACCTTCAACGCCAATCTCGGTCAGGGCCTCCTTTACGGCGTCAAACATGTTGGGTCTTACAATTGCTTCGATCTTTGTCATCATTAACCTCGCTTGTGGGCCATCAATGTGGGTGGGCGCCGGGGAGATGCTCCTCCCCGGCTACATTACA
>JARLFX010000126.1 GCA_031296355.1 Acidobacteriaceae bacterium | reverse complement strand
CTGCACGGTGACGCTCAGCTACACCGAGCTAGCAACCGCATCGGACAGCGCAACCCTGTCGATCGCCAACAACACAGCCAGCACCCCCACAACCGTAGCGCTAACCGGCTCAGCAGCAATCCCAACCGTCAGCCTGAGCGCGACTACACTGACCTTTACATCTGTGACTATGGGGTCAGGAACTACAACTTCGACGGCTACGGTCACGCTGACCAATAACGGCACGGTACCGCTAAGCCTTAGCGGAACAGCAATAACAGGGACGAACGCAAATCTGTTCAGCGTGTCGCAGACCTCCTGCGGAACAACACTAGCGGTCGCCGGGAACTGCACCGTGACGTTGACTTTTGCGCCGACACAAGGAGGAACGTACTCCGCAACGCTATCGATCGCCGACAATACAAGCGCCGGATCGGAGATTGTAGGACTCTCCAGCACAGCGATAGGTTCGGGTGTGACCTTGAGTTCAAATGCCGTTACGTTCACCAGCATCGTTGCAGGCATTAGCAACACCACGACGGCGACCGTCACGTTACAGAACACCGGAACAACGGCGCTGACGCTGAGCGGCATTGCAATGAGCGGGACCAATGCGAACGCCTTCACTCAGACAAACACATGTGGCACGACAGTTGCAGCGAGCACTAGCTGCGTCATCACCATGAAGTTTGCGCCGCTGGTCTCCGGCTCGTATGTAGCGACGATGACACTGACCGACAACGCGGGAACAGGGACGCAGACGGTATCACTTACTGCCGCCGCGACGCCGTTTGTAATTACTCTTAACAACAGTAGCTCGACCTGGGTTATAGACAACGGCGCAATTACCTTCAAGTGGAGTGCCTCTTCGGGAAATCTGATTAGCTGGATACTCGATGGCTACGCGGATCAACTGATCGACACTGCCTACAGCAGCGATGGACTGTATATGGACAACGCTGGCTTTGGCACCGGATCAAATGTAAATGCGAAGGCTACCTGGGGGCCCAATAACTCCTACCTTGACTGGCAAATTACTAATGCGTCCAGCTCCACCAACGCATACAGCGCTACGGAACACTGGATCGTCTATCCCAATGATCCCGGGGTGCATGTATACATTGAACTCGTGCATGCGACGACCGATATTGCAGGAAGCGTGGGCCAGGTGCAGTGGGTCTTCCGCGACAACACGAGCCTTCTGCCGAATACTTACGAGGTGAATCCCAGCTTGACAGGGCTGGGCGTGGAAGACATTACACTGCCTTCGCAGTCGGATCTTGGATCCAGTGCGGCAGGACGTTCGGTGGAGAATGCGGTCGAGGATCTACACGGATTCAACAATTTTCCCTCCAACTGGACGCGCGAGTTCTATACCAAGTACGACTTTGCCGGGTACGAGTATCTGCATCAGGCGCATGGCGTCTATGGTCCGAACTATGGGGTCTGGACGGTGCTGAACAACAAGGACACATTTGTCGGAGGGCCAACCAAACAGAATCTCTTCTTTACCGAGAATATCGATATGATTGAGGCCTTCTCGGATCACGAGGACGAACCGCTTACGACCTTGGCGACGGCTGCGGGAGTGGCTAGCACGCGTCTCTTCGGACCGTACTATATCCATGTCAATCGCTTCGGAAAGGCGTATACCCAGACCGAGAATACGATTGCAACGCAGGCCGACATGTATGCCGATGCGATGGCGGCTGGAGCGGCTCTTGCTCCGCTCTACGACAATGACACTGTGCTGACCTCTTCTGGCTATGTCGTTTCTACGGCGCGCGGTTCGGTCTCGATCAACATGAGTGGAATTCCGTCTGGCTCATCGCCGTACACGGCGTGGGCCGTGCTCAGCGATCCCGGAGTAAATTTTCAGGTATCGAGTCTGGGCTATCAGTACTGGGCAGACATTAGCGCAAACGGTACGGCGACGATTACGGGTGTGGTTCCGGGAACCTATCGGATCAGCGTGTATGTGCTGGGCCAGTGGGGCGAGTTCCGCCAGGACGGCGTCATCGTGACCGCCAATGGAACAACTACTTTTACGGGTACATGGGTTCCAGAGAACTTTGCTGGAACAAACGAGACAACGGTGTTCACAATTGGCACGCCGGATCGCTCGGCGCACGAGTTCCTGCACGGTCATACCGCCGACGGCAAGGACGACCGCGAGAACCTTGGCGCATGGAACTACTGGGCGGACTTTGCAGCCAATAACGGAGCGGCGGTCTACTACGCCACCGCCGTTGGTTCCACCCCGGCAACCAACGACCTGAGCAAGTGGAACTATAACCACTGGGGCTACTTCGACCCGGGACTGTATGCCGGGGTCTACGGTACGGGCAGCGACGTATCGACGGATGGATATATATACGCGATTCCGTCCTATGTAGCCGGACTCAGCACTGAAACCGGAACGAATGGGGTGACTACGCCGATTCCAGCCTGGCAGATTCACTTTGCCACTCCAGCTAACTACACATCCTACTCGTCTGGTTATGCTGTGCTTTCGGTGGCTGTGGCGTGTACAGAAGGCAGCTACGTCCTCTACCTGAACAATCATGAAGAGATCTGGCATTATAGCCATGCCAGCGACTGCCAGATGCGCTCGGGGCTTTCGGGTTACACACAATGGTTTGCGATGCAGTGGCCCGTCAGCGACCTGATTCAGTCGGTTGGTGGAGACAACTTAATTACGATCTCGATGAGTACGCAGGATGGATCGTCTGACGATGCGTTTCGCATGGAGTTGACTAATACTTCGGCCGCTCCGGCGACGCGTGGCTGGTACGACTACTCGTATATCTGGGGCAATGGAAGTTCGTCGTACTCGTATCCGAACGATGCGCAGGCTAATCCATAGAGTAATAACTAATCCAACGCGCAGCGTTCAGGCAGCCAAGCCTGGACGTTGCGGGATTTTTATGGGAATAGAGTGTCGAACTGCGAGCAAAATGTGGGAGTTTTCGCCGCATTCAGAATGCCAATACATTCGTTCTCTAGTCCGAATGTATTGGTGCGGCGGGCGTTGTTAGAAATATATTGAAGGCTGTTTCCAGTTGCCGCAGGGCCGCTTCCTTGCTGAGGCGATAGGAGCGTGGGTGCGTGATGAGCATAATCGTCATCCCATGCAGACAGGCCAGAATCTGATGCAGGCGCTCCTCTACGAGTTCGTCGGAACTGCCCGCCGGTAAGGCGAGTTTCAAATTTTGTCGGAAGTAGGAGATCGCCGGGCTGGCGGCACTGTTGCGCATCTCCATAGACTGTGTGTCGATGGTCGGAGCCAAAAAAGTAAGGCGATAGTGATGCGGATTCTTCAGGGAAAGCAACACGAAGTGTCGTAGTGCCTGACGCAGCCGCGCTCCTGGATCGGGAAGATAATCAAATCTGTCATGCAATGCAGTGGTGAACTTTCGGTAGAGTTCGGTGCATAGGTGGCGAATCAGGGCCTCCTTGTCGGGGAAGTGCCGATACATGGCCATCTGCGAACATCCGGCGGCCTGCGCGATGCTGCGAATGGAGACGTCTTCGTAGCCTGCCTCGCCAAAGAGCCGGCTGGCTGCGTCGAGCAACCGGTTGCGCAACTCCTCACCTGCTTTGAACTTCCGCGGCTCTCCCTGCTGGATTATCTCTGTCACGTTGAATGCTCCGTCCGGCGATGACGGGTTCACGCCGGGACAATCATACTAGACCATGATTGTATTCGATGTAAATATAGTGTACGCTGTAAACAATGACGCGAGCGTTGTCCCACTACGATCAGTCTGCCCTGCATTCTTTCTGGATAGGTGGTGCGGCTATTTTGGCCGCATGTTTGTCTTTGGGCGCTCGTCCTTCTATGGCGCAGTGTGTTGGCGTGGTTACTGATTTGCCTGTGGCTGCAAACTGCACGGCGCATACGATAGCCGCTACAGGGTTTGCTGCTGTCGATGCGACCAAGCCGTATTCTTTGGATGAACTAATCGACATTGCAGAGAGTAACAATCCGCGGACTCGCATCGCGTGGGAGCGGGCCAAGCAGGCAGCCGAGCGAGTTGGCATGGCGCGCAGCGAGTATTATCCGCATCTGGCAGGGCTAGCTTTGCTTGGCAACGAGAAGCTCATCAATCCTTTTCCCAAGCCGCTTGCTCCGCAGGGCTACACGATGGTGGAGAATCCATCGGCCAATGCGGGACTTGCTTTGGAATACACCATCCTTGATTTCGGTCGGCGGCGCGCGCACTTGGAGACTGAAAAAGACTTGCAGCTATCGGCGGCGGCAAACTTTCAGCGTGCCAATCAGGATGTGGCTTACGGCGTTGTGGTGGCTTATTACAACCTTGCAACCGCCGAGGCCAAACTGGGCGCGATGCGCCAGATTTTGAGTACCGCTCACACCACGGAATCTTCCGCAGAGGCGCAACTGGCCAATGGTCGCGCAACACTTCCCGACGTGCTAAATGCACGAGCGGGAACCGCTCATGCGGAATACGATCTGGAGGCTGGAATCGGTGACGTGGAGACTGCGCGGGTGCGGCTGCGTGAAGCGCTCGGCGCGGAACCGTCTGACGCAATTACTATTGTTGATCCAGGCACTCCGCCGAATGCCGATGAGGTTTCAGCCTCAATTGCGACGCTGGTTGCAAGCGCGCAACAAGACCGCCCCGATCTGGCCGCGCTGGCAGAAAAGATGCAAGCGGCAGAGCAAAGAGTGAAGGCCGCAGACAGTGCGTACTGGCCAACGGTCGAGTTCGATTCCAAAGGCTCGGTGCAATCGATTTGGCCCACGGTCAGCAAGCAGGACGGATCCGCACTGGCCGACACGACGCAGTTTGTATGGAATGTGGGGATCAAGATTCACTGGGATTTTTTTGATGGAGGATTGCGCAGGAGAGAGGTTCTGGAACGCGCCTCGGAGCAGCGCGAGGCCGCAGAAGAATTTCGAGAAAAGCGCGACGACGTTACCCGCGAAACATGGACAGCCTATCTGCAATACAAGACGGCGGTGCGCCAGCAGCAGGCGGCGCAGACCTTGCTGGCTGCGGCGACAACGTCGTACGAGGCGTCGCTTGAGGCCTACGGCTATGGGGTTAAGAATCTGATTGATCTGGTCAACGCGGAGTCGCAACTTGCCGTGGCGCGTCTCGCGGAGGTGCAGGCAAAATCGGCGGTGCAGACCAGTGCGGCCAACCTCGGCTATGCAACAGGCAAGATGTTGCGGCAACAACCGTCCAGCAATCCTGTACCGGGGCAACCATGAAGGCGAGACAGGGATGAAATATATTTATCGTTATATCAAACCGCTTGCTATTGCACCGATGCTTGTCGCGCTGGGGGGATGCACTTATGCTCCCAGCATCGATATTGACGGCTCGTTTCTGCCTTCGTGGATGCTCTGTTTGTTGGTGGGCTTTGCCGTTGCGGGAACAATCCACTGGCAATTAGTGACACGCAATCTACAGCACAAGGTCATGCCGGTTGTAGTTTTTTATCCCAGTGTGGTGATTGCGACGTCCTGTCTTGTTTGGCTTTTGTTCTATCGCTAGGAGGAGTTGAAGTGGAAGATGAAAAGCCTGAGTTTCGCTGGAACAGAATGAGACTGGCGTTTGCGATGTTAGCGGCTGCGATCGTTCTTCTGCTGTGCGTCACATGGAAGACTGGCCACCATCCGCGCACGGACGATGCCAGTGTGCGCGCAAATTACATCCAGTTTGCTCCCGAAGTCACTGGTCGTCTGCTTAACATCCCGGTCAAGGATAATGACTTTGTTCATGCCGGATCGGTGTTGTTTGTTATCGATCCGCGACCGTATCAATATGCGTTGGATCAGGCGCTCAGTGATCAGCAACTATTGGAAGAACAGATCACGGACATGCAGCGAAAGATTGCCTCTGAAAATAGCGCTGTGGAGGCCGCGCGCGCTGGAGTGACCGGTTCGCAGACGCAGATCGTTACCATTGCCAACGCTGCTCACGCGTCCGATGCGGCAGTGGAAAGAGCGAAGGCTTTTCTGCAATCTGCCGAGGCGCAGCAGACCCTTGCGTTAAATAATCTGCATCGCATTGAGCCTCTGCTGGCGAAGCAGTATGTAACCGCCCAGCAAGTGGACGATGCGCGCACCAAGATGCAGGTGGCCGAGCACAATCATCAGGAGGCGCAGGCTGCGTTGCAGGAGGCGCAGGCGCAGCAGGCACGCTCGCGATCGATGCAGCGCGAGACGGAGGTCGGGGTTGCGGTCTCGCAGGCGAGGCTGAGCGAGAGCATTCACGGCATAGACAGGCTGGACAGCCTGGTGGCGCAGAGGCCCGCAAAAACTGCAAAAGTTGACAGCGCAAAGCTGGATCTGGAGCGCTGCACGGTGGTCGCTCCCTTCGATGGCTATGTGACCAACCTCAACATCTCCGAGGGAGAGATGGCCAAGCCCGGCGTGCCGCTCTTCACTTTGATCGATGCGCGCAACTGGTATGTCGTCGCCAACTATCGCGAGTCGGAGTTGAAGTACATCACTCCCGGCAAGCACGTCGATCTGTATCTGCTCGGCAATTCATCGCGACGCTTTGATGGCGTTGTTGAGAGTATTGGCAACGGCGTTTCTCCAGACGACAGCAACACCAGCAACGGTCTGCCGCAGATTGATCACACGCTCAACTGGGTTCATCTGGCCGCACGTTTTCCGATTCGCATTCGCGTTGAAAACCCCGATCCCAGTCTCTTCCGCATGGGAGAGACCGCGATCAGCATTGTGAGATAGCAAGTGTCTGAGCAGGTATTTGCAGCACCAAGTTGGCCAGAGAAGATTCGTCAGGAGCTAGCTCCTTCGCATGGACGCACTGCTGGCTCACTGCGCACGGCGGCTGCAGCTACGCTGGCTGCGGTGATTCTGCTGGTGCTGCAAACGCCGATGATGGCTCCGGGGATCTATCTCATCTTTCTGGTCTCCTACGATGTTCCATATTTAACCTTCAAGCGAAGCGTACAGGAGTTGTTCTTTCAGTGTGTGGGCGTGGGCGCTGCGCTACTGTTGATTCAAATAACGGGCAATGATCCCATGGTGCGAGTGCTGGGCATCGCCGGCTTCACCTTTCTCTCTGGATTTCTTCTTTGTGCCAGTACTGTGCGCATCGTGGCAATGAATCTTGGCATCTTTCCTATACTCACGTTGTCTCTGTGGGAGATGCATCTGCCTGCGGAGCAACTGGTCCATCTATCGATGTGGCCCATAGCCACGGGATTTATCGCGGTTGGTTGCAAGGTGACCATCGAGTATTTGTTTACCAATCGCGATCCGCAACGCGCCCTGAAGTTGGAAATCAAAGCGCGTATGGATGTCGTACGACTTTACTTCGAGAGCATTGCTCAGAACGCGTCTCCGCAGGATCTGAAGCCGGTTACTTTACAACTCACGCGCTACGCTTTCTCTGGTCAGGGCAAGATGCTTGCACTCTTTGATGAGGTGCGCTTTCACTCAGCCCATCTGGAGTCTGAACCTGAGATCACTTATGCTTCGATTCCTATTTCGAGGATTGCTCGATTGCTTGATCTCTCGGCGGCATTTTCCAGAAGATTTCATTCTCCCGCCGATGATAAGCAGCAGGCAAAAGCAGCGCGAATCGTCGCTTTACTGGACGCTATCGAGGCGGGAACCGTTGAAGAAATAAATGCCGAGCAGGACTCGTCCAACAAGGACGCAAGCCTGCTGGACGAGTGCATACAGCTGTTGCATAACATCGCTGCGGAGAGGCCGACGGATCACGTTATGCCGCAGAGTACTGTGGCCAAGCCAAAGCTTATACGGGCAAAGGCACCCTGGTTCCGTCCCGATGCCTGGACGAATCCAGACTATTTGACCTATGCGTTCAAACTAAGTCTGTGCGCCACCATCTGCTATGTGATCTACAACGCACTGGCTTGGCCCGGAATTACAACGGCTACGCTGACGGTTCTAATTGCGGGATTGAGTTCTACGGGCGCGACCAATCAGAAGATGGTCTTTCGCTTTCTGGGCGCGCTGATTGGCGGAGTTATTCTGGGCATTGGATGCATTGTCTTCGTCTATCCCTTCGCCGATACCGTACTGCCGTTTCTGCTCTCTATTGCATGCGTATCGTTTCTCGGTGCGTGGATCGCCCGCAGCGCTCACCTTGGCTACGTCGGACTACAGATGGTCTTCGCGTTTTATCTGGTGGTGTTTCAGGAATACTCCGTACCTCTGCACGGCATGAGTGAGTTTGGTCCAACCGCTGCAAAGATTCATGGCTTTGCCGCTCCCACTCAGATGACTATTGGCAGGGATCGTGTGCTTGGAATTCTGTTGGCATTGCTGGTGATGTGGGTGATCTTTCACCGTCTGCATCCAGAGCGAACAGTGGTAAAGATGCGTCAAGGATTGGCTCGGCTTTTGCGCATCCATGCGAAGTTGCTTCCGCAGTTTCAGAGCGCGACGGCGGCGCAGCTTGCCGCAATGCGCGAGGAAGCCAATCAGGTTGTATTGGACGTGCGTAACCTGGCCGAGGCCATTCCTTTTGAACTGGATCAGCATGTGGAGCGAGATCTGGAGATATGCGAAGAGATTCAAGAGGCCATCGCAAACACGGGAAGTCTGCTGCTTCATCTGGCCACAGCGACGCCGCAGTTTGTCGAGACAGGCTCTGAACAATTGCCGTCGCTCAGCCTTCTGAATAAAATCTCTGATGGTCTTCGCGATCTTTCGCTACGGATTAGTCGTGAGAGCGAGCAACCGCAACCAGAATATGTATCTCCATCATTTTTGCAGCCTGCCTTTATAGCTTCTTGTCCTGTTCGCATGCGCAATGCATTGAATGCCTATGGTCGGCTGGAGAGTCAATGTCTAAAGATTGAAACGTAGTTTCTGAATCTACCTGCCAGCATCTATGCGAGGATCGCATCCACACTGCCCGCTGCGCGAACATAGCGAAGCTGCGGCACTCAAGTTAAGATGGAGTTATGGAAAATATTTGGAAGAGTGCGCGGCTGACGTTGGAGGCAATCAAGTGGGAACACTCGATCTTCGCGTTGCCGTTTGCCTTGACCGGTGCAGTGTTGGCGGCGAAGGGCTGGCCGCGTTTGCCGGTACTGGGCTGGATTGTGGTCTGCATGGTCTCGGCGCGTTCGGCGGCGATGGCCTTCAATCGTCTGGTGGACGCGCGTCTGGACGCGACCAATCCGCGCACCGCCATGCGCGCTTTGCCCGCAGGGAAGTTGAGCGCGGGATTTGTCGCGGGATTTGTCGTGGTAACGTCGGCGGTGTTTGTGCTGGGTGCGGCGATGTTGAACCGGCTGACGCTGGAACTTTCGCTGCCCACACTGGCCGTTCTGCTGGCCTATAGTTACATGAAGCGCGTGACGCGCTGGGCGCATCTGGTGTTGGGGTTGGCGCTGGGAATTGCTCCATCGGCGGCGTGGATCGCAGTGCGCGGATCGTTGGATGCGCGGATCGCCGTGCTGAGCGCGGCGGTGCTGCTGTGGGTCGGCGGCTTTGACGTACTCTACGCCTGCCAGGACTACGATCACGATCGTGCTGAGGGATTGAACAGCGTTCCGCAGGCCTTTGGGATTGCGCGAGCCTTCGGAATTGCGCGCGCGATGCATGTGGGAATGTTCTGCCTGCTGCTGTGGCTGGTGCGACTCTTTGCACTGGGAGGGCTGGCTTGGACGGGCGTTGCGCTGGTTGCGGCGTTGCTGCTGTACGAGCACAGCATCATCTCTCCGCGCGATCTGCGCCGAATGAATGCTGCCTTCTTTACTCTGAATGGAGTGATCTCGGTGGTCTTCTTCCTCTTCTTTGCGGCGGATGTTCTGTTGCAACGATGAGAGCGATCACCGGGGATGCGTGATTGCGCGCTATAGCACTACTGCCTTGGCGCTGACAACATCTTTGACGTTCTGCGCGGTGGAGGTAATCCGTTGGCGCGTATTGCGGGCCTTGGCTGCTGATTTCCGCTCATTCCTGCAAATTCTTGAGGCCTTAGCATCTTTCATTCGCTTGGCAACCGCATGGGCGGCTTCCTTTATATTTCCCCAGACCACTTTGGCTGTGCCTTTAACCTGATCGACGGCTCCAGAGTTGGCCAGCCGTTTGTTGCCGATAGCTTTCCCGATGGCCCGCTTTGCTTTGCCCTTGATCTGGTGGAACTTTCCTTCAACGATGTTTTGATTCATTGCGGCCTCCTGTAATTTAGTCCGCTATGGGATATAGAGATCCCGTGTCGGAAAGGGAAGTGATTACAATACGCGACGGCCGGAGATGAGGCTGAGAATCAGCATGACAATTACGACCAGCAGCAGCAGATGAATCCATGCACCGAGAATGTGAAATCCGATAAAACCAAGCAACCATAGAAGGAAGAGGATAACCGTAATTGTCCAAAGCATTGTTTTATCTCCCGCGAGGACTGCGGCAAAGTCCTCCATCCTGACTTGTAGAGCCAACTGCATACCGTTATGTGGTAAGTTGCGAAGTGTTGGGTTTAGGTTGCCAGTTGCGTTGCGAAATAGATTTTGGGGGTACGCGTGAGGGTTGCAATTCAGGGCGAGTTGGGTTCGAACAGCCACATGGCTGCGCTGGCGATGTTAGGGGAGAGTTCGGCGGAGTTGCAGATCGCCTCCTGCGCCTCGTCGGCAGAGGTCTTTGAACAGGTCGTTGCAGGCTCGGTGGATGGGGCTGTGCTGCCGATCGAGAACAGCCTGCATGGTTCGGTGGCAGAGCATTATGACCTGCTGCTGGATCAACCAGTGCGCATCGCTCGCGAGAGCCTGCTGCGGGTGCGGCACAACCTGATCGCGCGCCCCGGAGTAAAGTTGGCCGATGTGCGCCGGGCGCTGTCGCATCCGGTCGCCCTGTCGCAGTGTCGGCACTGGTTTGCCGCACATCCACAGATTGAGGCGGTAAATTTTTACGACACAGCGGGCAGCGTGAAGCATGTGATGGCGGCCGGGTTGAACGACGCGGCGGGAATCGCTCCTGAGTTGGCCGCGAGGCAGTACGGCGGCGAGATACTGCTGGCTGGAATTGAGGACCACGCGGAGAACTACACCCGCTTCCATTTTCTGGTACGCGAGAGCGAGTGGAAGGCAGCGGCGGGGGCCAACAAGGCCAGCCTCGCCTTCAGCGTGGCTCATCAACCGGGAACGCTGGTGCTAGCGCTACAGGTCTTTGCCCGCGCCGGAGTGAACCTGACCAAGATCGAGTCGCGCCCCGTGCCGGGAATGCCGTGGGAGTATGTTTTTTTTGTTGATCTGCGATTTTGTGCATCCAACCAGATTGACGTTGCGCTGGAAGGACTAGCAAACCACTGCGAGATGGTGAAAGAGCTAGGCCGATACGTCGCTGCTTGAGTTAGGACAAGTTATTTCTAAAGAAGCTACAAACTGCACTGACGAGTACGTCCGGGTATGAAGGTTGAGACCGGTCGAGCCGATAACGGGGAAGTAGAGACTCTGCTCTTTGGAATCTGGTCTAGATTGTGTCGTTTTGTAGGGGGTTGCGACTTTTGTGATAGTGGATGCGTCTAATAGTAGAAAACCTGATACGAGGACACTCATGCCTAGCGAATTTGTAAGCGTAATCAAGCCGACCGCAGCAAAATCAGACGATTCCTCAACCAGTCTATCGGGATCAGGCCGTTCGATTCCGGTGCTGCCCGTAAGGGACACAGTGCTGTTTCCTCACGCGGTGCTTCCGCTGACGGTGGGGCGAGAGAGTTCGATCCAGTTGATTCAGTCACTTGGCGAGGATAAGGCGATTCTGGTTGTGGCGCAGCGCGACGCTCGGCAGGATGCGCCGCAGCCTGCCGACTTGTATCACATCGGTACGCTGGCGACGGTTCACAAGGTTGTCAAGATGCCGAATCAGAGTCTCTTCGTCTTTACCGAGGGCAACGAGCGGGTGCGGCTGGGTGAATTCTCTCAGATCACGCCGTTTCTGAGTGCGGAGTTCGAGCCGATTGAGGAGATTGAGCCTGTAGAATCTCCCGAGGTCGAGGCTTTGCAGCGCAATGTTGTCAGTCAGTTCCAGCAGATTGTGAGTTCTTCGCCCACACTCTCCGACGACCTGCAGACGATTGCCATCAACATCGACGAGCCGGGGCGGTTGGCGGACTTTATCGCCGCTTCGTTGCCGTTTCTGGCCACCAACGACAAGCAGGAGTTGTTGGAGACTCCCAACATCTCGGCGCGACTGGAGCGCATCAACAAGCATCTGGCTAAGGAGCTTGAGGTGCAGCAGTTGCGCAACAAGATCCAGACCGAGGTGCAGGATTCGGTGCAGTCCTCGCAGCGCGACTACTACCTGCGCGAGCAGCTCAAGGCGATCCAGAAGGAGTTGGGCGATCTCGACGACTCGCAGAAGGACATCGCCGAGCTGAAGGAGAAGATCGAAGCCGCTGGAATGCCGGAGGAGACCAAGAAGGACGCGCTCAAGGAGTTGGGACGCCTCAGCCGGATGAATGCCATGGCTGCGGACTACTCGCTGACGCGCAACTATATTGAGTGGCTGGTTGTGCTGCCGTGGGCGAAGTCTTCGGCGAGCGAGGTTGATATTCTGCGCGCCAAGGAGATTCTGGACGAGGATCACTACGGTCTGAAGAAGGTGAAGGACCGCATCCTCGATTACCTCTCGGTGCGTCGCCTGAAGCCCGACATGAAGGGGCCGATTCTGTGCTTCGTCGGACCTCCCGGCGTGGGCAAGACCTCGCTCGGACGAAGCGTGGCGAAGGCTCTGGGGCGGAAGTTCTCGCGCATCTCGCTGGGCGGAATGCACGACGAGGCGGAGTTGCGCGGTCATCGCCGCACCTACATTGGCGCATTGCCTGGGCAGGTAATTCAGAACCTGAAGCGCGTGGAGACCAATGATCCGGTCTTTATGCTGGACGAGATCGACAAGCTGGGACGCGACTTCCGTGGCGATCCGGCGAGCGCTCTGCTGGAGGTTCTCGACCCGGAGCAGAACAACACCTTCCGCGACAACTATCTTGACCAGCCGTTCGATCTGTCGAAGGTGCTGTTTATCTGCACGGCGAACCAGCTCGATACGGTTCCCGCGCCGCTGCTCGATCGTATGGAGATCATCGAGCTGACCGGCTATACCGAGGAGGAGAAGGTAGCCATTGCGACGAAGTACCTGATTCCTCGGCAGATCAAGGAGAACGGCATCGATGCGGCGTTGATCGAGTTTCCGCAGGAGAGCATCGCGATGGTCGCGCGCCACTACACGCGCGAGGCGGGCGTTCGCAAGCTGGAGCAGCAGATCGGCACGATCTGCCGCAAACTGGCGCGTCGCATCGCCGAGGGGAACCCGGAGAAGCTGCTCGTCACTCCCGAGGTGATTCACGACTTCCTCGGCGGAATCAAGGTGCGCGTGGACACCGAGATCGCCGAGCGCACCAAGCGGGCTGGCGTTGCCGTCGGTCTGGCCTGGACTCCGGCGGGCGGCGACATCCTCTTCATCGAGGCCAATCGCATGAAGGGCAAGGGAACCTTCACCATCACCGGCCAGATCGGTGACGTGATGAAGGAGTCGATGCAGGCGGCGCTGACCTGGGTTCGGTCAAATGCGGTCTCGTTGGGAATCAACGAGGACATCACCAAGGAGAGCGACCTGCACATCCATGTTCCTGCGGGCGCAATCCCCAAGGACGGGCCGAGCGCTGGCGTTACGATGGCGACGGCGCTGGTCAGTCTACTGACCGATACGCCGGTGCATCCGCTGCTGGCGATGACCGGCGAGATCACGTTGAGCGGCAACGTGTTGCCGGTCGGAGGCATCAAGGAGAAGTTCCTTGCAGCCAAACGCGCCGGAGTTCGCGACGTCATTCTTCCCACCGACTGCAAACAACAGGTGGACGAGGATCTGACGCCGGATCAGATTGCTGGCGTAACCATTCACTACGCAAGCAACATCGAGGACGTGTTGGCCATCGCACTGCCGAAGTCGGTTCGCGAGTCGGTTAGCGACGAAGCGGTGCGCGAGAAACTGATCCACGCATAGGTGCGCCCCCCCTTCGGGGGTGTATACCTATGTTGCTGTATATACGTGTTTTATTTTTTAGTATATACTGAGGCGTATATATTGTTACTTGTGCAGGATCTAAACAGAACGGCCCGACAAATTATGTCGGGTCGTTCTGTTTAGATCCATTAAATTAAGTATACGACTTGGAGTGTAACTGAAATGCCAGCTGATTTTAGCTTTTATGTGTTTGATGATAATGGTTTTAGGTCGATGTTTTTGGACGTATGGGGTTGACACGTTGATTTCCTGCATTATTTGCGTTGTTGCATACGGTGTGGGACGAAAGACTATATTGCGTTGTATCGACATATGGAACTCTATGGGTCGGGCCTTCAGCCCTTGGTTCTTTGGCTGGGATCGAACCTGGGGCTGCGCCCCAGACTGGTATAGGAAGGGCCTTTGGCCCTTCACAAGCAAAGACAACAGCAAAGGCATGAGCAACGGCAACAACAAAGGCAACAGCACCGCAACAGCAAAGGCAACAGCAAAGGCAACGGCAATAGCAAGAACAACGACGACAGCAAAGGCAAAGGCAAAGCTTACAACAACAGCAATGCATCAGCAAAAGCAAAGCGGAAGCGAGTAAAGTGGTGCTATGAGCGATGGCGAGCGGGTTCAGATAGAGGCTGGGGTGGAGCATTTGCAGACGGCAGAGGGTGAGATGGGTTCGGCGGCGACAAGTTCTGCGGGGCCGTTGGCCGAGGCGATCTCGATCATGGCGCGGCTGCGTGCGCCCGGAGGCTGTCCGTGGGATCGCGAGCAGAGCTTCGATTCGATCAAGCGGCACACGCTGGAGGAGACCTATGAGGTCTTTGACGCCATCGAGCGGCGAGCCTGGCCGGAGTTGAAGGACGAGCTGGGAGATCTGTTGTTGCAGGTGTTGTTCTATGCGCAGATGGCCGCGGAGGAGGGTTACTTCGACATTGGCGACGTTGCAGCCAATCTGAACGTGAAGCTGGTGCGGCGACATCCGCACGTCTTTCCCGTCGATGGCAAGCTGGCCGATGCGACGGATGCGAATGCGGTGTTGCGCAACTGGGAGCGGATCAAGCGGGAAGAAAAGCAGGCGGCTGGAGCTGGCGCGGATTCGCAACAGGTTGCGACTTCGGAGAGCGATGCGGCCACGGAATCCGCTGCGGCCTCGGAGCTGGATTCGATTGCGCGGTCGATGCCGGCGGTGATGGAGGCGGGAAAGTTGGGGTCGAAGGCGTCCAAGGTGGGCTTCGACTGGCCCGATGCTGAGGGACTCTTCGCCAAGTTGCAGGAGGAGATTGGCGAGCTGAAGGCCGAGTTGGTGGAGCCGGATCGCAATCAGGAGAGAGTGGAAGAAGAGTTTGGAGATCTGATGTTTACGGCGGTAAACCTCGCGCGACACTTGAAGGTTGATGCGGAGATGGCGTTGCGCGGGGCGAATGCAAAGTTCCGGCGGCGGTTCGGCGCGATAGAGAAAGCTGCGGGTGGATTCGAGGCGCTGGCTTCGCTGAGTCCAGAGGAGTTGGATGGGTTGTGGAATCGGGCGAAGGCGAGTCCCGGGGGCTAAAGCCCCAATCTTTGCGCTGATTCAGGTGTCCGGGCTAAAGCGGTTTAGCAAATGGAATAGACCATGGCGCGGCGAGAAAAATACGGGGATTCTTCGCTACGCTCAGAATGACAATTCTATTTGGTCTACTCCTATTCCGAAGATGCTCTGAAGCCCGGACCTCTTAGAGGCGAGAGCAGAGCGGAATCGAGAGGCGAGAAGTGGCAGAGGTGGCGCAACAGCGTGGTTTTGAGAGAGATTTGCCGTCGATTCGCATTGCTCCGGTCCGGTCGCTGGCCGAGTATGAGCAGTGCGTCGAGGTGCAAACGTCGGTTTGGGGCTACAGCGAGGGCGACGTGGTTCCGAAGCGGATCTTTCTGGTAGCCGAGCGGATCGGCGGTCAGGTGATTGGAGCCTTCGACGGCGGTGCGTTGGTGGGCTTTGCCATGGCGCTTCCGGGCTATCGCAATGGACAGGCGTATCTGCACTCGCACATGCTGGCGGTGTTGCCAAAGTATCGCAATGCGGGGTTGGGACGGCGGTTGAAACTGGCGCAGAGAGACGACGCGCTAAAGCGCGGGATCGAGTTGATGGAGTGGACCTTCGATCCGCTGGAGATCAAGAACGCACACCTGAATCTAGCTCGGCTGGGAGCGATTGCGCGGCAGTACATTCGCAACTGCTATGGGCCATCGACCTCGCCGCTACAGGGCGGATTGCCGACCGACCGGCTGGTTGCGGAGTGGTGGCTGCGATCGGCTCGGGTGCGCAGGGCTTTGGGGGAAGAGAGCGCGAGCGAGGTCAACGCTGCCGACGAGGTGGTCGAGAAAATCGACGTGCCATGCATCATTTATGATTGGAAACAGGAGTCGGAGAGGCGTACTCTGGCTGTATCGCTACAGACACGCAATCGGCTGGTGCTGGAATCGGCGTTTGCGCGAGGGCTTGCGATAACCGGCTACGAACGCCGATCCGATGGCGATGGATTCTTTTTGCTGGGGCGGGTTGATAAAGAGCAGGGGTTAAGGAATAGCCGACAGTAGTGGAGACGACTATGCTGACGATTGATGCGGTTCATCTGCGCGAGATCAATTTGCCGCTCGCATATCCTTTCGAGACCAGCTTTGGAGCTACGACGGCGCGCCGGATTCTGCTGGTGGAGATCGAGTCCGATGGGCTGACGGCCTGGGGCGAGTGCGTGGCAGGCGAGCATCCGTACTTCTGTGAAGAGAGTATTGATACGGCATGGATTGTCGCCGAGACGGAGCTTGCGCCGCGACTGGTGGGGAGGGAAGTGCTCGGCGGAGGAAGCTGTCCCGATCTCTTTCGAGCGGTGCGTGGCAACCGAATGGCCAAGGCCGCGCTGGAGAATGCGGTTTGGGATCTGGACGCGCAGAAGAAGCGAGTGTCGCTGGCAAAGCTTCTGGGGGGGACGCGCGAGGTGATTCCATGCGGCGTTTCGATCGGCATTCAGTCCTCGCGGGAGGCGCTGCTGGAGAAGGTTGCCGAGGAGTTGGAAGCGGGCTATCAGCGGATCAAACTGAAGTGCAAGCCGGGCTGGGATACTGGTGTCTTTGAGGCGGTACGGGAGCGCTGGCCGGAGATTATGCTGAGTTGCGACGCCAACTCGGCCTATCGCATTGCCGACTTCGACCACATTGCGGAGTGGGATCAGTTCAAGCTGCTGATGATCGAACAGCCGCTGTGGTACGACGACTTCTACTTCCACGCGATGTTGCAGAAACGGCTGGACACGGCGATCTGTCTGGACGAATCGATTCGCAACCGGAGAGACGCTCTGGCCGCCATCGACATGGACTCGTGCCGGATCATCAACATCAAGGTGGGACGCGTGGGAGGTTTCTCGGAGGCCATCGCCGTTCATAATGCGGCGGCTGAGCGCGGCATTCCGGTCTGGTGCGGAGGAATGCTGGAGACCGGGATCGGGCGCGCACACAACATTGCGCTGTCGTCGCTGGACAACTTCTCGCTGCCGGGAGATGTGTCGGCATCGGCGCGCTACTGGGCCGAGGACATCATTGAGCCAGAGGTGACGGTGAGCGCAAAGGGCGAGATCGCCGTGCCGAACGGCGTTGGCTCGGGTTTTGCCGTGCGGCGCGATCGCATTGAAAAGCTGACCGTGCGCAGGCAGACGATACGCGCGAGGGCGCGTGTAATGGCTTGACTCGATTAGACGATTTCTGGGTCTTTGGTCCAGACTGGGATCGGACGGATCGTGGGCCTTTGTCAGGCAACGGCAACGGCTTGTGGTGCGAGATGTATTCATTCCCACCCATCGCGATGTTGCCGCGGTGGATGGGGCACCCGGCAAACGCTTTAACTCCGGAAGAAGTGAAAAAGCTCTAATATGTTATAAGTAGCGAGTTTTGTTGATGAGAATATGGCCGTGTTGATCGAATCCGAGAGCGTTGCGTCGCAGAGGTTGGTTGAGCCAGCTTCTGTGCGCACCCATGCGGCCTTGATGGGGATCTACGAGATCTCGAAGGTGCTGACGCGGCCAGCGCGGCTGGAGGTTGCGCTCTCTGGCGTGGTGAATATTCTGGACAGCTTTCTCGACATGAGTGGCGGGCTGATCGCCCTGATGGACGAGGAGTATCGCACGACGACGGTGGTCGGAGCGGGGTGGAGCGAGGTGCAGGCGCGGGAACACTTCGAGCGGCTGCCGGAGCAGGCGGTAGGGCAGATCGTCGTCTCTGGAATGCCGCTGGTGGTCTACGACCTGGCCCGTAGTCCGATCTTCGCGGAGTGGATCGGGCTGAGAGGTGGGGACTCCTCGGTGCTTCATTCGTTTGTGGGAGTGCCGATCAAGGGAGAGAACCGCACAATTGGTACGATCACTATTCTGCGAGTTGGAGGACAGTCTTCGCCCAGTACGCTGGATGAGGATGTTCGCTACCTGACGATGATCGCGAATCTGGTGGGGCAGACGGTGGCTCTACAGACGATGATGGAGCGGGATCGCGAGCGGCTGCTGGCCGACCGCAATCGTCTGGAGCAGGAGCTGGAACAGAGAAATGCAGCCAGACCGGCGGCGATCTCGTGGATTATTGGCGAGAGCGCGGCGATCCGTGAGGTGAGCGAGAAGGCACAGTTGGTGGCGCGCTGCAATCTTCCGGTGCTGCTCTGCGGGGAGTCGGGAACCGGCAAGGAACTGTTCGCACGGGCAATTCATGAATACTCTCCGCGCAAGGATCAGCCGTATATTCGGCTGAACTGCGCGGCTCTGTCGGAGACGGTTTTGGAGAGCGAACTCTTTGGCCACGACAAGGGAGCCTTTACAGGAGCCATCGGAATGCGCAAGGGGCGCTTCGAGATGGCCGATGGAGGGACGCTGTTTCTCGATGAGATAGGTGAGATCTCGCCGACCTTTCAGGCCAAGTTGCTGCGCGTCTTGCAGGAGGGCGAGTTCGAGCGAGTCGGCGGCAATCGCACGATCAAGGTGGATGTGCGGCTGGTGACGGCGACCAATCGCAATCTGGAGGCGGCGGTCATCTCCGGCGACTTCCGCTCGGATCTGTACTATCGCATCAGCGTGGTTCCGATCTTTCTGCCTGCACTGCGCGAACGACAGGAGGATATTCCTTTGCTGGCGCGGGAGTTTCTTGGGCGATTCAACAAGGAGCATGGCATCGAGCTGAGCATCTCGCCGGGGGCCATGCAGGCGCTGAGTACATACAGTTTTCCCGGCAATGTTCGCGAGTTGGAGAGCTGCATTCGTCGCACGGCGGCGCTGGCCAAAAATCTGTTGCTACAGGTCGAGGACTTCGAACTGGGGCACGAGAGGAATCCGACGGGGGGCGGAAAAGCCCTGCGACGAGTATCCGGCAAAGCGGTCGCTGCTCTGCCGGTTGTGGCGGCGATTGGAGAGGCGTCGAGTCTGCAAGACCTGAACGCCGTTGGCCCGTTGCAGGGTGGCGAGGCAGGTGGAGTCGGTCAGCCCGTTCTCAGCGAGCCGCAGCGGCTGGTCGATGCCATGGAAAGAGCAGGATGGGTGCAGGCAAAGGCTGCGCGGCTGCTTGGGTTGACCCAACGGCAGATGGGCTATGCTCTGCGCAAGCATGGGATCGAGATCAAGCGATTCTAGCGGAGTTTGCAGGCTTGGCTAATTTGTGATTCTGGTCACGGCAGCAAGTGGTAGGACATGCGATGCTGAAAGAGATATTTAAAAGTGAAGTTTGCAATGGTGGGCATGGCAAAACAGATTGAGCAGTCCCCGTAAAGCATGGTTGCCGTCGTTGAAGGCAGAAAAGCAGATTCCTCCGCTCCGCTGCGAAATGAGAAACTAGGCGCTGCGGAATACCAACAAAGTGCTACGGAATGACAAACAAATCAGAGGATAGAATCGCATGAAGAATATTGCTGTCTTGACGAGTGGGGGCGACGCTCCTGGAATGAACGCTGCGATTCGTGCAGTGGTGCGCACTGGGCTGGGGCGCGGTTTGAGCATGTGGGGCGTCTATCAGGGATACTCCGGGCTGATCGAGGGAAACTTCAAGCGCTTCGGAACGCGCGATGTGGGAAGCATCATCCAGCGTGGGGGAACGATTCTGGGCAGTGCGCGATGCCACGAGTTTCAGACCGAAGAGGGCCGAGAGCTGGCAATCCGCAGGATGCGTGGGGCAGGGATCGAAGGGCTGGTCGTGATCGGCGGAAACGGCTCGCAGACCGGAGCCAACGAACTGAACAAGCTGGGCTTTCCAGTGGTCGGAGTGGCCTCGACGATCGACAACGATCTGTACGGATCGGACGTGACGATTGGCGTGGATACGGCGCTGAATGTCGCTCTGAACGCGATCGACAATCTGAAGGTGACGGCAGCATCGCACCGTCGCTGCCTGCTGCTTGAGGTGATGGGACGCAACTGCGGCTATCTGGCGCTGATGTCGGGGATCGCCGGCGGTGCAGAGGTTGTGGCGTTGCCCGAGGTTGAGGTGGTGCCGGAGCATATGGCCGAGAGAATTCAGGAAGCCTACGAGCGCGGCAAGCCACACCTGATCGTGGTGGTGGCCGAGGGAGCCAAGTACAACGCAGAGGGACTGTGCCGATACTTCGAGGAGCACGACCTGCTGCTGGGATACGAGTTCCGCTCGACCGTGCTGGGCTACGTGCAGCGCGGCGCGGTGCCGACCTGCTCGGACAGACTGCTGGGTACGCGACTGGGCTATGAGGCCGTCGAACAACTGGTGGCGGGAAATACCGGTGTGTTGGTGGGAATCATCAATGGCGCGCTGGCTTGCACTCCGCTGGAAGTGGTGGTGAAGGGGAAGAAGCCGCTGGATCCCTGGTTCCTGAAGGCAGCCGACATTATGGCGCACTAAGGACTGTTGCGGAGGTAGAGTGGTCTTTTCGTTTGCCCTTGATTGCGCAGCAATCAAGGGCAAACGAGGAGGACGGGGATTGCTTGCGGCACACCTGAAGGCGTGCCCTTCCGTTTTAAGCTGGAGATTTTGTTAGTCTGGGCGTTTTCGTTTAATCCAGACGCTTTTGTCTAAACTGGGCGCTATTGCTATAGCAACTTTGCTTGTCATTCCGTAGCGAAGCGAAGGAATCTGCTTTTCGCTCGCGCCACGGAACTCTATACCCTTGTTTAAAATGCTCTAGTCGTGAACCTGGGCGAGCAGGCGTTTCCAGTTTTTCTGGTTGCGGCGGTAGGACTTCTTCAGGTCTTCGAGGATGCGCTCGAAGTCGGAGTGGCCGTTCAGTTTGCGCCACGCCGGATTCTTGGAGAACCATGGGTAGTTTTCGTTGCCCAGATAGATGGCGCGGCGCAGCCAGTGCAACGCCTCGGACTCATCGCCATCGACGGCGAAGTAGGTTGCCAGACGGTAGGCCATCTCGCCGTCGGCCTCGGCGGCTGAGAGCGTCTCCTCCAAAATGAAGCTGGCGGCCTTGGCGTGATCGCCAAGCTGCGAGTAGCAGAGCGCGATGGTTGGGAAGACGATGCGCAGGCTGCGCTCGGCGGCGACGACTTGCTCCAGCGTGTCGACGGCGCGATGCAGATCGCCCATGCGCATCTGCTGGTAGCCGAGCGAGATGCGCAGAAGCGGCTGGCGCGGCTCCAGCGTTAACCCTTTTTGAATCTCTTCGCCGGCGAGTTCGAGCTGGTTCTGATACTGGTAGACGCGAGCGCGATGGTTGTAGATGATGGCGGCGTTCGAGGGGTTCAGACGCAGTGCGGTGTTGAACTGGTCAAGCGCCTCCTCGTAGAGACCGTCGATGCGCAGCGTCATTCCGGCGACCTGATGGACGTTCCAGTCGTTGGCGGCGGACTGGAGCAGGTGTTCGATGCCGTGGCGGGCCGACTCCTTTTCCCCGCGCGAGAGCAGCATGTAGACGCGATAAAGATTGGCCTCAACCGAACCGGGATCGATCTGTAGAGCCTTGTCGAAGGATCGACGGGCTTCGAGTACGTGCATCTGTCCGCCCAATCCGTGGCGGGCGTACTGTAGTTGGGCGATGCCCAGGCCAGACCAGGCGGGAGCGTAGTCCTCATCCTGCTTGACCACGTTCTCGAACATCTCGCAGGCGCGGTTCAGATCGTCCAGCGAGCCGGTGCGCGACATGAACGAGGAGAGTACGGCGCGCGCCTGTAGATACTGCTCCGAGAGATTCTGCGAGAGCGAGGGCGAGGTGTCGCGAACCGCTTCGGTCGCGGTTGTTGGATTTTCCAGATCTCCGAAGCCCTGCAAGGTGGAAAAGACCTCGTTGCAGATCTCGGTCTGCACGCTGATGAGGTCGAAGGACTCGACGTTGATGGAGCCTCCGGCGCGAACCGACTGCGTGGGGATGTCGAGCAGTTGCCAGTTGAGATCGAAGCCTGTCTCCGAGCGCAGAAAGTTTCCTGCCAGAACGAAGCGCACCAGCAGTTTTTTGCCGATGGCCAGCGGGTCGAGCTGATGCGCCGGAATCGCCATCAATGAACTTGAGGGGCGGACGACCAGCGAGGTCATTCGCGCCAGCCGCGCAGCGATGGCGTCGGCCAATGCATAGCCATAGAGCGGCGAGGGAGTCTTCGCGGGATCGACCGTGGCCGTGTTGCCAAAGTTGACGAAGGGAAGCACGACGATGGAGTTATGCTTGGCCGTAGCCGTGGCTCCAGACTCGCGAAAACGCTCGGCCAGCATGGAAAGGATTCCGGTGGCACGCTTCTCCACCTCGGGCGTATCTACGTCCAGCTTGCCCTGTGCGGGAAGCTGCGAGATGGAGTCTCCGGGCATTCCCACGGAGTCGAGCTGCAACGCCTTCATGATGGTGCGCAGGCCCTCGCGAACGTCTGCCGCAGAGGAGAAGCGCGCCGAGGGCTGCTTCTCCAGACAGCGCAGAATCAGCGACTCCAACTCGACTGGAAGATCGGGAATAATCTCGCGCAGGTTTGGAGGATCGGAGAACTGCGTAGCGCGAATGGTCTGGAACTCCGCCGCGTCCTGACGATGGAAGGGATGGCGTCCGCTGACCAACTCATAGAGGATCAGGCCCAGCGCGAAGACGTCCGACTGTACGCTGGAACGTCCGGTAACGAACTGCTCCGGCGCCATGTAGGCGATGGTTCCGCCGCGCGCGGTGTAGGTGGCTTCGGCAGGAATGGGCTTGCGCGGCCCCGTGCTGGTGGGGTCGAAGTCTGCCTCGTCCATGTTGAGGCGACGGGCCAGACCGAAGTCCAAAATCTTGATCAGACCGCCGTCGGTGAGCATGACGTTGGCTGGCTTCAGGTCGCGATGGAAGATGCCGAGCTGATGCGCGGCGGAGAGTCCGTCGGCGATCTGGATGCCAGCGGAGAGAGCAAGCTGTAGGCTGGCCGGTCCTTCGGCGATGACCTTGTCCAGCGACTTGCCGGGGATGTACTGCATGACGATGTAGGCCTCGTCTTCGCCTCCCGTCTCACTGGGAGCTTCGCCCACATCGTAGATTGCCGCAACATTGGGGTGGTCGATGGCCGAGGCCAGACGCGCCTCGCGGAGTTGGGTTGCGCGCACCTGCTCCAGCGATAATGCTCCGCGCTTCAGCAGCTTGAGGACGACAGGGCGTTGCAGCAGAGTGTCTGTAGCCAGAAACACAACGCCCGATCCGCCTGCGCCGATCTTGCGCAATAATTCGTAGTGTCCAATTGTGCGACGTTTCATGCACCCATTATCGCAAGGTTTGGACGAGTTTGGCTGAGGTTATGAACAGGTGCGAGACATAAATCGTTCCTCGCGCAAATAAAATTAACGCGGCTGCAATTTGGCTTGGAATGAGTCGCCAAATTACAGCCGCGTCAAGACTTCGCATCGAAGATTTTATTCGATGATTACTTCTTTTTTCCCTGCGCTGCGACCGCCTGCATCGCCGCTGCAACCGCATCCGGATCTCCCAGATAGTAGTGGCGGATCGGCTTGAGGTCTTCGTCCAGCTCATAGACCAGCGGGACTCCGGTGGGGATATTCAACCCGACGATATCGTCGTCCGAGATGTTGTCGAGATACTTCACCAGAGCGCGCAGACTATTGCCATGCGCCGCAACGATCACTCGCTTGCCCGACTTCACTGCGGGGGCGATGGTCTCGTGCCAGAGCGGAAGGAAGCGCTTGACGGTGTCTTTCAGGCACTCGGTCAGAGGAACCTCAGCCTCGCTCAGACCGGCATAACGACGATCGTGACCAGGCCAGCGCGGATCCGCTTTGTCCAGCGGCGGCGGAGGAGTGTCGTAGCTGCGGCGCCAGATCTTTACCTGCTCCTCGCCAAACTTGTCGGCTGTCTCGGCCTTGTTCAAGCCTTGCAGTGCGCCGTAGTGGCGCTCATTGAGGCGCCAATCGCGGTAGACCGGAATCCAAAACAGATCCATCTCGTCCTGAATAATAGTAAGCGTCCGAATGGCGCGCTTGAGCAGCGAGGTGTAGGCGACATCGAAGGTGTAGCCCTCCTGCTTCAGAAGGCGTCCGCCTTCCAGCGCCTCAACCCGACCCTTATCGGAGAGATCTACATCGGTCCACCCGGTAAACCGATTCTCTTTATTCCACTCGCTTTCGCCATGACGCACCAACACCAGCTTGTACATCGTTCCTCCCTCGCAGCACGACTCTGCCATGCTATTTCACCATTGTATAAGCAGAGGAGCGAAACGCTACTGTCGGCTGATCGATGTGTCGGCGGGCTGGGTCAACTGCGCGCTCAAGGGGGCGATGCGCATCGGCTCGGTGAGGCTGAAGACGATGCAGAGATTCTTGGGCAGGTTGGCCTGACGATCCTGTCGCGCCCAGACCACGGCGCTGGTTCCTGCGCCCACTCCTGCGCCGATCAGCGCTCCGGGGATGCCTCCCAGCACGGCTCCTGCGACCATTCCTCCGCCGGTCGAGACCGAGATGGTCGTCGCGGTCGCCTTGCCGTGATCCTTGCGCAGGATGGTTCCTTCGCTATCGACCTTGGTGTCGTCCCAGCGATCGGTGTCGATGACGCGGGCGCGCAGTGCGTATTGCGAGCCATCGGGCAGGGTAATGGTGCGCGCTTCAAGGTGGATTGCCGCAGCATTGCCGATCCGTTTGCCACTGTGTACGAAGGTGACGCGTCCTTCCAGCAACGATCCAGCGGGAACGACGACCTGGCCATCGCGCAACACCGGCTCGCTCACCTCTCCGGTAAAGCTGGTTCCAGCCTTGGTGGTCAGCGAGGAGAGATCCTCGTGTAGCTTGACCTTCACCAGCGTTCCGTCGGGAACTTCCCCTGGAAGCGACGGCACACGAGTCACGATTCCGGCATTCAGATCGCTGGCCGCATCTGCATTGGTTGGCTCTGCCAGAGCGCGTCGCTCGGTCCGCCCCGCCGTCTCTTCGGTGACGATGTTGGCGTCGGGATCGAAGGCCGCTGCCTCTTTTTTATGGCTCGCGATTGTCGTGCTGCCGGCCGGAGCATTGCTATAGGATTCATAGACCGTCTGCACCCCGTAGACAGGAGCCACCGAGACCTTCGCAGTCGAATCTGGGGCTGCGGAAGGAGTCGCCGCAGGAACAGTCGAGGACGCTGCCTCGTGGATTGACTCGACCACCGGCGCGTCGTCGGCGTAGGGTGTGGCCGTAATGATCGAAGAATCGGGATGGGAGACTCCCACGCGCGCGTCCTGCACCGAGTTCGCCTGCTGTGCGCCTGCCGGTGTAGAGCCGTTTTGAGCGAGCAAGGGCGTTGCTGCCAGCATCCACGCTGCGGCCATGCAGGCGATCCCTGCGGTCTTGATCTCGCCGTTCGGCGCGACTCTTGCAATTCGTTTGGCAACGCTCATGATGCACTCTCCCTGATCTGTAGTGGCTCGGCTGTCGCTTGCGAACGCTGCGCCGGCACAAGTTGCAGCCAATCTACTCCATGCTCAGAGTAGAGTCTTGCGAGCGCGTTGTGCTGCAAAATCGCCAATGGGGAATCGAGAGAGCTAATAGATGCCGGTCTTCGCTGGCTCTGTCGTGGACTTCAGTGCGTTTCAAAAATTGCTATAGACCATTTTCGTAGCCATTGTGTTTGTCATGCCGTAGCGCAGCAAAGGCTATAGCGCGAGCCTTCAGCCCGCAGGAATTGGGCGTGGCGAATTCCTAGGCCTTCGGCCTAGGCTGGTATAGAACGGGCCTTTGGCCCTTGCCAGACAACGGCGAGGCAAAAGCAAAGGCAACAGCAAAGGCAACGGCAAAAGCAGATCCCCTTTGGGGATGACAAACAAAAAACAAGCAACGGAAAAAGCTGGAAGATCAGCAGAAACGCCCTATTAGCTGACGCGTTCTATATTGTCGATACGGCCTAGATCTTTCTCTTCAAACTGTTCGTGGGGGAGCGGCCGTCTCGGCGACTTTCCATTTGATTGGCAAAAAACGGTGGTTCAGCGTAGAAAAAACAGCGGCAAGACATAGAAACGATGAGATGTGGCGGCTATCACGCCGCATCGTAACTCTACTTTGCTAGAATCCTATGGGTGAAGCAACCACCTGTCGAACTCGTCACAGCCATTAGTTCCGCTGACGGACAGGCAGTTGCCGTCGATCGTCGCGCCAAACTCAACGACCGCATGTATCACCAGGTTGTCGCAAAGCAGAACGGTGTCCACTCCGAGCCGCAGAGTTTTTCCAATGCATCACCACATAGCATTTCATTCGATAGGAGCAATATGACTGAGATCGTAGCCATTACAGCCCGCGAAATTCTGGACTCTCGCGGAAACCCCACCGTCGAAGCCGACGTCACCCTCTCTGGCGGAGCCAAGGGCCGCGCTGCGGTTCCCTCGGGCGCCAGCACCGGCGAACACGAAGCGGTCGAACTGCGCGACGGCGACAAGGATCATTACATGGGCAAGGGCGTACTCAACGCGGTTGAGAACGTCGAGAGCATCATCGCCCCCGAACTGATCGGTATGGATGCCAGCAACCAGCGCCTGCTCGATGCCACGATGATCGCCATCGACGGCACGGAGAACAAGGGCAAGCTGGGCGCAAACGCGATTCTGGCCGTCTCCATGGCCGCTGCGCGCGCCTCGGCCACCGCTCTCAAGCTGCCGCTCTATCGCTATCTGGGCGGCGTCAACGCCTGTGTTCTGCCCACCCCGATGATGAACATCCTCAACGGCGGAAGCCATGCCGACTCCAACGTCGACTTTCAGGAGTTCATGGTTATGCCGGTCGGCGCGGAGAGCTTCTCCGATGCGCTGCGCTGGGGCGTCGAGGTCTTCCACACCCTCAAGGGCGTGCTGAAGAAGAAGGGCTACAACACCGCAGTCGGCGACGAAGGCGGATTCGCTCCTAACCTGAAGTCCAACGAAGAGGCTCTGGAACTGATCATCGAGGCCATCGAGAAGGCAGGCTACACCCCCGGCGAGCAGATCGGCATTGCTCTTGATCCCGCTTCCAGCGAGTTCTTCGACAAGGAAAAGCAGCTCTACGTCTTCAAGAAGTCCGACAAGAGCGAGAAGACCAGCGCGCAGATGGTTGACTTCTACGAGGCCTGGACCAAGAAGTACCCCATCGTCTCCATCGAAGACGGCCTTGCCGAGGACGATTGGTCGGGTTGGCAGCTTCTCACCGAGCGTCTCGGCCACATCCAGTTGGTCGGCGACGATCTCTTCGTCACCAACACCGAGCGTCTGCAGCAGGGCATCGAGCAGAAGGCCGCCAACTCCATTCTCATCAAGGTCAACCAGATCGGTACGGTCTCGGAGACACTTGAGGCCATCGAGTTGGGCCGTCGTTACGGCTACACCTCGGTCATCAGCCACCGCTCAGGCGAGACTGAAGACACCTTTATCGCGGACCTCGCGGTTGCAACCGGAGCCGGACAGATCAAGACCGGTTCGGCCAGCCGTACCGACCGTATCGCCAAGTACAACCAGCTTCTCCGCATTGAGGAAGAGCTAGGCGAATCGGCAGAGTTCCTCGGCATCGAGTCGCTCAACTTCCAGTAGAACCGACTTACCACCAAGTACCCAAAGGCCCCATCCGATGCAGCCACACGCAAAGGATGGGGCCTTTGCAGTTTCTTCCCGGGATACTTTTCCGAGCTGTCGATACCGTCGCAACCATACACATATCCTTGATCTAGCACCACAGTGTCAGCAATGTCCCCGGTCTATACCCCCCTCCCCCCTACCAGGGGTATTTTGGGAGCAAGTTGCTTATTTAGAATGGGATGGGATAGGATCGTCTCGCCAAATTCGTCTAAATAAAAGGGTTACGCCTAAATTCCTCTAAAAAAAGGAGATTGCGTCGTTTGAGTGGCCTGGAACCTAGGTCGCGATGCTTCTATCTCTTGCTGCTTCAGTGCTCTTTGTTCCTTACTGCTTTAATTGTAGAGGGTTGGGTAAAACTACTATGCCAACTATTTCCTCCGAAGTAAGTGATTTATAATGCTACTGTTACCGGGAATTTTGCAGGCTCTATGAGCTTGACAGGAGTTTTTGGGACTCTGGATTAAGGCAATGCAGGTGGGCGATAGAGGTTTGACTTGGTTCGTAGACCTAGGCATCGAATGAGGCGAAAGGTGCAACGAATGCGGCTGGCGTTTGCTAAGAGTTCACCCAAGGTGCAGGATGAAGCGGCAGTGTGCGCCTCCACGGCGCGGTGATTCTGCGACTTTGACCTCGACTGGACGTCCGGTGACGGTTTTGAAGAGCATTTGGTTGTTGGCAGCAGAGCAATCGCAGTAGGGATCGTGGGGCGAGACGGGGCGCTGTGGATTCCATCCGCAGACACATTTTCCTGCGGGGTAGATTAGCGTTACGAAGTCACCCTTGCGCTGGCAGTTCTCGGGGCCGACGATCTTTCCCATTAGCTCTATCAAGTTGTCCAGATTGCCCTGACTGTCGGCAATCAGCTTCTGCCGAAACTCCAAGGCATGGCAGCAGGCTCGTCCCCTCTGCTGCATCAGCTTGAAGAGGGCATCTTGATTGAGGGTTGCGTCTTCCTTGCTGAGGAAGTTCGTCAAGAACTGACGGACGGCCTTGGCGTCGGAGGTGCATGCCGCTCCATCGCACTTGCCTGTTTCCGCAATAGCATTGCTGGAACTCGACCAGATGGGGAGAGTCGCGCCAGCCAATGCGAAACCTTTCAGAAATGCCTTTCTATTCATAGTCGGGAATTCTAGCATTGCGAGACAATGCTGGGCAGGCAAAGATGAAAAATTACACATCAGTAGCAAGGCGTGGAGGATATGCCATTTTGTGGTGGCTTCGGGGCTGGGACTTAGCTTGGTGGCTGACCCACTCATCGAACGAGACGCGGCGTGATTAATGGGGGCACAGATTTTGTATGGATTCGAGGAAAAAGATGGGTAGGTTTCCCGTCAAATTGAACCCGCCCAAGGATCTAACCGCTCAGCCTTGGGTGGGAAGCAATAACGGAGGCGGCATAAATGGGGATGGAATCGTTGGGGCCAACATATCGATGCCGCTGCTCAGTTTGCGCTTGAGCCGTTTCCTTGGCCATCCTGTTCTAGACGAAACAGGTATCAATGGGGCCTTCGATTTCAAATGCGAATATGCATACGATGCTACCGATCCAGATAGGGACTATGTTGGGTCGATCTTGACTTCGGTTGAAGGGATAGGGCTCAAGCTGAAAGCTGCACAAGGGCCAATAGACACCATTGCTATCGACCATGTCACGAAGCCTTCTCCGAACTAAACCCCCAAAGCCAGTCCGTAGCCTGACTAATTTAGTCGTCGGCTGAACTCAATCTTCCCACACAGCTTCGGGTTAGTTCGAGAGTGGAAGGGGGAGTCACCTGCCCGCTGGATGCTAAGGTTTTACATCCCACCCATCGCGATACGACTGCGATGGATGGGACACTCGGCACGTAGACTCTTCTCAAATATCAGATGGCTTCAGTTTTCAAAGACAAATATAGGGCAAGTATGAGCAGAGGCATGAATTCCTCGTCGTGCACGTTCTCGGTGACGCTGATATTTGCCAGACTACGAAAAAAAGAGGAGTCGCGAGAGATTTTCAGTAATTGAGACCCATCGGCAAGGCAAAATACATTCTTCTTCAAAGAGTACTTCCTGCCGCCTCTTGTGGACCCTCTGCCAGAAGAATATGGCAACGGAAACTGTAGAGTAGCCTCTCTTCTAGAACTTGAGCGGACCAGATAGACTCTGCGGCAGGGTGTTTCCGTTACTTGCAATATCCAATTTGTATGATCTATATGACATGTATAGTAGGATTTCCATTTTCCTAGTGGATCCGTCTGACCAGAATATCGAAGTAGCAGCACTATATTCTTATCTAGCGATAATTTAAATTCTCCTGGCCAAGACGATTCAGCTAGAAGAGATTTGTTTCGTAGTGCGTGATTTATGGGTAGTCTTTCCATAATCTAGCAGTCCATTAATGTGATTTGTTGTGGCGTCCCAGAGGACATATGCGAATGATATCTGTTGCGATAAACAACATTCCAAATAAAAGTTATGTCTCCCACCCATCGCGATAGGGCTGCGATGGATGGGGCACCCATTCGTTTGAGATGGATCAAAATTTCAAGAGCTTAGGTTATGTAAAGCTTCTGGCCTTGTCATAGACTCATGCCAAGGCTCGTTGTTTGCGTTAGGCGAGGGTTAGTTGGAGGGTGGTTACGCTGGCGGGTGGGAAGGTGTGGGTTAGGCGCGCGGCGGCGACAGGTTTGGTGGCGATGGGGTTTGGATGGACGGCGTTGGGGTGGGCGAAGTCGTTGTGGGCGTGGACGTCTGACTCGGCGAGGACTTGGCCGCTATAGCTGGCGATGGACGATCCGGCTACACCGATCTCTGTGGTGACGGGCTGATCGATGTGCGGGTTGACTACAGTGAGTGTGACCAGCTTGGGGTTGGTGGGCGAAACGGAGGCGGAGCCGCTGAGGCCAGCGAGGAACTTTACGGCCTCCAGCGAGCCGGTGTAGCTGTTGCCCCCGACGGGAATGGGTGCGTTGGCCAGTGGGTTGCGAATGGAGGGTGCGGTGAACTCCGCACGGACGGCCTGCGCGCCGCGGTGGGGCAGGTACATTTGGAAGACATGGAAGGTGGGCGTGAGGGTGAACTTATCCTCCTGCGCCAGCATGAGCGAGTGGATGCAGTTGATGGACTGCGCGACGTTGGCGACGGCTACCTTATCTGCATGGCGCTGGAAGATGTCTAGCGTGATGCCGGTGAGGAGGGCGTCGCGCATGGTGGATTGCTGCGAGAGGTTGTACTGGGGCGCGAGTTGCGTGCCCTTGCCGTACCAGGCTCCCCACTCGTCTACGACGAGCTTGACGGCGGGTTGGCCGGGCGTGTTGCCCATGGCGGTGTAGTGATCGGTGACGACGCGCTCCATGATGCTGGCGCGGGTGAGCAGGTCGTAGTACTCGTCGGTGCCAAACTTGAGGGCGTCACCGGCAGCGAACTCAGTAGGGCTGCCCGAGGTGTAGTAGTGGACGGAGAGGCCGAAGAGATGACGCCGCTCCGCATTGGCGAAGAGGGATTTGAAGAGGCGGCGGGTCCAATCTACGTCGTCGCCGTTGGGGCCTACGGCAACGAAGCGGAGCGGAGTCTTGCTGTAACTGGGCGTCCAGGCAGTCAAGCGGCGGAACATGGCAGCGTACTCCTCTGGAACGAGGTTGCCACCACAGCCCCAACTCTCGTTGCCGACGCCCCAGAGATCTACGTTGAAGGGATCTACGTCTCCATTGGCGGCGCGTTGGGTGGCCAGGGCATTGGGCACGGCGCGTGCGGCAGAGTTGGAGGGGACTGGGCCGGCGGGGGCGTTGCAGTACTCGATCTCCTGATAGAAGTCGCGGCCAGGAAGGGTGCGCATGTTGGCGGCGAGGTAGGGCTTGCAACCGATGGCGCGGCAGGTGCGCATGAACTCGTGCAGGCCGTACTCGTTGGAGTCCTGCTGGCCCCAGAAGCCGGTGCGAGCGGGACGCTTGGCGGAGTCGCCGAGACCGTCGCGCCAGTCGTAGGAGTCTGCGAAGCAGCCGCCGGGCCAGCGCAGAACGGGAGCTTGGACGGCCTTCATCATGTCGATGAAGGACTGGCGAATGCCGCTGGTGTTGGCGATCTTGGACTTGGTGCCGACCCAGACGCCGTCGTAGATGACGCCGCCGAGATGCTCGATGAAGTGAGAGTAGATTTCGGGTGAGATGGTGGCGATAGGCTCCGCGGGGAGAATGTCTATGTGCGCGTCGACGGCGGTAGAAGACTGTGAGAAGAGACGCGAGCCGCGCAGAGAGAGAGCAGCAGCGGCAAGGGTGGAGGACTTCAGAGCAGCACGACGAGTGATTTTCATGATGCGGAAAAGATACCAGATGTGAGTGGGTAAATGCTCGTCACAACCATGCGCAGGCAGACACGATAGAATGGTGCGGACGTAAAGATTTCACGACTTGAGGGTGTGGGAAAGGGAAGCCGAGATGAAGCGATTTTTTACCCTTCTAGTTGGTGCGCTGGCTATGATTGCAGTCGCACTGATCTCGGCCTTCATTGCAATGCGACTGGCAATCCATGGGCGCGAGTCGGTTGTGCCCAGTCTAACCGGCCTTAGTGTGGAAGATGCACGCAATCGGGCCGCCAGCAAAGGGATCAATCTCACTCTGGAAAATAGCTTCTACTCCGCCGATGTTCCTGCTGGACGGATTCTGGCACAGGACCCTGCTGCGGGGTCGCGTGTGCGACGCGAATGGCCAGTGCGTATTACTCAATCGCTGGGAGCACAGCGGGTTAATATTCCTGACTTGACGGGCCAGACCGAACGATCAGCTACTGTGGGGATTCGCAGGGTATCGCTGGATTTGGGATCGGTTGCGCATCTGGCGATTGCTGGTGAAAGCGATATTGTGCTGGCCCAGACTCCGCCAGCGAACACAGGTGGAGTGGACGGGCCGCGCATAAGCTTGCTGGTTAGCGATGCAGCGACTGCACAACCGAACGCGTATGTAATGCCTTCGCTAGTTGGCCTGAGCTATGGGTCTGCTAATGCGCGAGCTGCGAGTGCTGGATTGCACCTGATTGTGGATACTGCTGCGCCGAGCCCTTCAGTGAATGATATGTCAGCGCCAGTTGCTGCATTCGGGCATTCTAGCGGGGGAGTGGTTGTGGCGCAGAACCCGCTGGCTGGCCGTCGTGTGGTGCAGGGCGACGCTGTCCACGTGACCATCGGACATTAATCGCGGCCAATGGTCACGTGCGGTTTTATTGCAATTTGTATTGCTCCCAAAAAAGCTTATGTGAGCTAATTGTGTTTAGGCATGTTTTTGACAGTGTCGTTTACCGCAATCTTTCCTCCTCCACTAAAATGACCAACTGAAGAATATATATCCACGCTAGTGATGGTGATCTGACCAATTGTGTCTTCCGTCGATCGGATAATATTTCCGGTAGTCGGATCTCTGATTATTCTGCCCGCACGTGTGACAAGCAAGGTATCTCCCACATGTACATGATCCATACTTCCTATATTGATGGTGACGTCTGTAGCGGAAACATCGGCCACTAGTCCAGACACAGAAACGGGCTCCACTGCAGGAAGCGTACTGTATTTCTGTTCAAAGGCTAATGCTAATTGATCCACAGCTTGAATAACCGCCTCTCCTAGAATTGTGCGGGGGAAGCTGGCGCTATTCATTGTGGGGACAAATACTGTAGACGACGCTACTTTTAATAAATTACTGTTTGCATGTATGGATTCTGTTTTTATGTTTACTGAAACAAGGATCTCTCCGGTACTGACGTCTACCATGTGTGCCGTGATACCGACTACGGCTTTACCCTTTTGAGGATTACTTTTTTTATGAAGGCTTCCGAGCATACCTCCGCCATTGGTATCATCGTCGCGTCCGAACTGAGTAATCTCTCCTGTGATGATGGCATCCACTCCGAAATACTGGATAACCGCATCTACGCCGAGCACACGGCCTACCTTGTTGCTGACCGGCGCGGAAAGTACTGGCTGGTTACTTGAATTGGGCCGATTAGTATTGTCGGAGGAATCGTGATTAGCCAATCCCGAATTATTGTCTCGCTCATCATGCGGTGGAGTTGGATCGGAAAGTACCTTATTGATTGCGTTCCGTTCGACAATTCGAACAGTTCCATCGTTTACCAGCCGATCGGCAAGCATATTGGCTAATTCACGGCCTATATTTTGATTCGATCCAAACAGAGTCTGACTTGATACCAGAACATTGGCGTAGTTGAAATCCAATACGGCAACTCTATG
>JARLFX010000125.1 GCA_031296355.1 Acidobacteriaceae bacterium | reverse complement strand
GGATGGTGCGCGGCGTTCCACACCTTGGTCTCTTCGTCCCACTCGTACATCGGGAAGTCCGTAACCCAGCAAAACTTGTAATCAGCCGCGGTGCCCGTCTGCTCAAAGAGCTTGTGGCGGTCGGCAAACTTCTTTGCCAGGTCCAGCCGCAGCTGGCCCACGCGCTTGTAGATCCACTTGTCGTCGTAGTTCCACTTGGGCGGCGTGCCGAGCTTGGGCGTGATGACGACGGCGAGGTCGTCCGCGCCGACGCTAAGCTTCTGCAGCAGTGTCGTGGCCAGCGGGGCGAAGGTCTCGTTCGTCTTTAGGCGGTCGACGTCGAGCGCGTCCAATCCGCAGTCGCCGAAGGTAGTGCGAATCTCGCTGAGCATCTGCTTGCGCTGGGTGCCGCTGAGCGTGCCGACGCCGGGAATCACGAAGCCGAGGACAGCAAGCTCAGCCTCAATCTTGAGCGTGACGCGCAGCTCGGGCGTCAGCTCGTCAGTCAACTCCACCATCGCGGGCAGGCGCATGTCTGGCTTGTCAATGCCGTAGAGGCGGATGGCGTCGTCGTAGGTCATCCGCACGAAGGGCGGTTTCAGGTCGATGCCCGCCGCCTTGAACGCTGCGGTCAGGAAGTTCTCCACCACGTGGTGAATGGTCTCCTGCTGCGGAAAGGTCATCTCCAGATCGATCTGGGTGAACTCCGGCTGGCGGTCGGCGCGGAGATCTTCGTCGCGGAAACATCGCGCGATCTGGAAGTATTTGTCGCAGCCGCCGATCATCAGAATCTGCTTGAATATCTGCGGAGACTGCGGCAGCGCGTAGAACTCGCCGCGATGCACGCGGCTGGGGACGAGATAGTCGCGTGCGCCTTCGGGGGTGGAGCGCGTCATGTAGGGCGTCTCAATCTCCAGGAAGCCTTCCGCCGACAGGCTCTCGCGGATTGCGCGGGTCACATTGTGGCGCATCTGTAGGTTCTTCTGCATCTCGGCGCGGCGCAGGTCGATGTAGCGGTACTTCAGCCGCACCTCTTCATTCACCGGCGCTTCTTCGGCGGGCGAGAAAGGCGGCGTCTTCGACTCATTCAGCAGCAGCACTTCACTGGCCAGCACCTCAATCTCACCGGTCGGCATCTTGGGGTTGATGAGCGAAGCATCGCGTCTGCGCACCTTGCCCACTGCCGCCACCACGAACTCGGGGCGCGCTGCCTCGGCCTTGGCGTGCGCTTCGGAGCTGTGTTCTTTGTCCAGCACGATCTGGGTGATGCCGTTGCGATCGCGCAGATCGAGAAAGATGAGATCGCCATGGTCGCGGCGGCGGTTGACCCAGCCCATCAGCACAACCTGTTGGCCATCGTGTTCAGCACGCAGATCGCCGCACATATGCGTGCGCTGCAGGGTTCCTAAAAAGTCTAAGTTCACAATACTTCCATTCTACGAACTGTTTTGAAATGGACAGGCTTCAGCCAGTCCGTAATCACCTGAATCTTCGGGGCACTACTGGGGACTGCTTAAGGCGCAATCTGCAATGCAATTGCCCGGACCTTCGACTCTGCCTCTTCTTTCGATGAGCCATAAGCCATCGCGCCGGGCAGTTCGCTGATCTCGGCAATCCAGCGGTCATCGTCTTCCAATTCAAATTCGATGTAATAGGTCATTGCATCAACCGGATAAATTCCTCGCGAGAGATTTTCGTCTGCTCACCGTTAGAAAAATCCTTCACAGTAAGGATACCGGATTGCACCTCGTCTTCGCCCAGAAGCACCACTTTGCGGGCAACACGGTCTGCCGCCTCGAAAGATTTCTTCAGCCGGAAGCTGCCGTCGCCCACCTCAACCTTGAGCCCGGCGCGGCGGAGCTCACGGGCCAGTGCCAGCGCGGCAGCGTTCTGCGCCTCGCCCAGCGGGGCGATGTACGCATCGATCTTTGCCGCATTTTGATCGCTTTGCTGGGCCTGCAGGATCAAAATCAGGCGGTCTTCCCCAATGGCGAAGCCGATGCCGGGAGCCTTCGGCCCGCCCAGCATCTCGCTCAGGCCGTCATACCGTCCGCCGCCAAGCAGGGCGTTTTGCGTGCCCAGGCCGGTCTCCACGGTGAATTCAAAGGTGGTGCGCGTGTAATAGTCCAGCCCGCGCACCAGCCGCGGATTGATGGTGTACTTCACCCCGCTCGCATCCAGCCCGGCCAGCACGGCGGCGAAGTGGGCTTTGGAGGAGTCGTCGAGAAAATCGGCGATCCTGGGCAGCGTTTCGATGATGGGCTGGTCTTCGGGCACCTTGCAATCGAGCACGCGCAGGGGGTTGGTATCCGCGCGGCGCTGGCAATCCACGCACATCCGCCCCTTGACCGGCTCCAGCGCGGCACGAAGCGCGGCGATGTAGCGGGGGCGGTCCTGCGAGCTGCCAACGGAGTTCAGCGTCAGCTGCCACCCCGTGATACCGAGTTCGTCGAGGAAGGTGGCCAGCATCTCCAGCACTTCGGCGTCGCGCAGCGGCGATTCGGAGCCAGATGACGGCGGCCCAATTACCTCGGCGCCGATCTGGAAGAACTGGCGGTACCGCCCCTTCTGCGGGCGTTCGCGACGGAACTGCGGCCCGATGTAGTAGAGCTTCTGCAGGTGGCCGGTCTTATCCATCTGGTGCTCAATGTAGGCGCGGACGACGCCGGCGGTGTTTTCCGGCCTCAGCGTGAGGGATTGCGCCTTCTCAGACTGCGCGCGGGCCCGGTCCTCCCACGTGTACATCTCCTTACTGACGATGTCCGTCTCTTCCCCCACGCCACGGGCAAAGAGCTGGGTATCTTCAAATACGGGCGTGCGGATCTCCCCAAAGTGATAGCGGGTGAAGACGGCGCGGGCCGTGGACTCAACATGGTTCCAAAGCGCGGTTTCCGGCGGCAGCAGATCGCGGGTGCCGCGTACAGCTTTCAGCGTAGACATAGACCTCCAGTCTACCGAAGTTGCCGCGGCACCGCTCTACTGCTGCGGATAGTCCGGCGGATAGACCGGGGGCTCAACCGGCGTTGGAGCCGCAGCCGCCTGGTCTGCCTTCAGGGCGTTAGCCTGCATGCGGGCATCCAGCAGCAAACCGGCTCCGATGGCCAGCGGAATGATTCCGGTAGCCGCGCCACAAAGCACCATGTGCTCTTGGATGATATGCGCCAACGCCATGAAAAAGAGCACCAGACCCACGCCAACCGAGATGCAGACGATTCCGCTGGTGCGCAGATAGCCGATACGGCGCAGCGGGTTCGACGGGCGGCTGCTTTCACGCTCGCCAAACGTCTTTTCTATGATGGAGGGGTCCTCCGGCGCCACTGGCAATCCCTTCTCGATCGCCGCCAAACGCTCCTGACTCTGCAACTTACGGACCTGATACCTGGAAATTGTCTTCACCGCAACCACGCCAAACCATGCGATGAAGGCCCCAATGGGAACCACAAACGGACTTCCTGACCAATCGCTCATCTCAAAATCTCCTTAGGCCCCTTACCCGGAGCGTTTTCTAGACCCCTCAGACTGAGACGGGCGCCTTAAGTTTCATAAATTTTCATGAAACTTAAGGCGGATACTACAGTCTTACCGGACCTTGGATACCGCAGCCCAATTCGAATCCATCGTACAAGAGCACCAGCAAAAGGTGTTCCGTACCCTGCTGCGCCTGACCGGCAACCGCGAAAACGTGGAGGACCTGGCGCAGGAGGTCTTTTTGCGGCTGTACCGCGGACTGGAGAACTTTCGCGGCGACGCCCTCATCTCCACCTACCTGTACCGCATCGTATTGAATGTGGCCCAGGATGAATGGAAGCGCCGCCGCAAAGAGCGCGAGAACATCGCCACCCCCGTCTACGACCCTGATACCGAGCAGGAAGACTGGATCGAAAACCTGCCCCAGGACGCGCCCGATGCCGAGGCCACGCTGGAGCAGAAAGAGATGTGGCAGGCGGTGGATGAGGAGCTGTTGCAGCTCGGCGACGCAGAACGCGCCGTGCTTGTGCTTTATCATCAGGAAGAATGCAGTTATGAGCAGATCGCGCTCGCGCTCAAGCTGCCCGTCGGCACTGTTAGAACGCATCTGCACCGCGGACGCGAAAAGCTGGGTAAGCTCGTCAGGGCGCGCATGAGACGACAAGCTTCAGCGCAACGCATTGCCGTAGTCAACACGTTGCAGAAGGGATACAGCCTATGAACACCGCCGGCGACAGAAATGAACAAAAATTCGAAGCCATGCTGACAGCAGCGCTCGAACGGCAGCCCCAGGTTGCGATCCCGGCAAACTTCGCGGCCCGTGTCGCTGCATCTATGCCCGTGCGCAAGGCGGCCCGGGTAACGCATTACGGCGTGACCGCGGCGTATCTCTGCATTCTTCTGCTCACGGCAGGGCTGGCGATTCTCGCGGCAACCCACCCGGTATCGTGGATGAACCTGCACAGCATGGTGGCCCTGTTGGAGATGGCCCTGACGGCAGAGCTTCTGCTGCTGTTCGTCTTCGCGGAGCTGTGGCAGACGCAGTAAACGGCAGCGTTACGGCTTCGGTTTACGATCGTGATCAAAGAAGACTTCGCGCACCATGTGCCCGAAGACATGCGTTGTCAGGCCAAACGCAGCATGCCCCGCAGCTTCGCCGGGCCCATAGGTTGGCGGATACCACGCGCTGTATGCCACCAGCGGACCAGAGAAGGTCGCTACAACCGGCACCACGGAAAGCCTGCGATGTCCATCCACCCCGTGGCGATTGGTGACTTCAGCCAATAGCGCATTCTCAAACTTCACCCCCAGCGAGCAGTGATGACAGATCAGGTAGCGCGTGTCTTCATGCAGGGCGGCTGCCAGGCCAAACCGCACGCTGCTGTCGATGGCGATCTCAGCATAAGCTGACCCATACCGCTGACCATAACCCGGCCAATCCTGTCCCCAGCCCACAGGCACGGTCCTCGCCTGCTCAATGCCCGAGCGGAAGGCGGCGCCGATAAAAGCGCGCGGGCCAATCACTTCATGCTCATATGCCTTAAAATCTTCCTTGCGCGTGGGCCGGTGATAGGCCCGCCCATTGACCAGCGTGATCGTAGCTGAGGGTGCATCTGGCAGCGCTGTGCCCTGGGCATGCAATGCCATAGTCCCAGCGAGCGCGGCAAAGACAAGAATCCAGGTAGATGCGTGCCAGGGTGAACGCGAAGCAGGCATAGAATTCTCCATAAATTGTAGAACTTGTTTCTCTTACCTTACCCGCGAATCAGCCCGCTGTCTCTTTCAAATACGTGGCCGTGTAGTCCAGGTAATTCTGCGCATACATCAGGATGAGTTTGCGGTCTTCATCGCCAAGTGCGCGGCGTATCTTGCCGGGGATGCCTGTTACCAGCGAATTGGGCGGGATTTGCATGCCTTCGGGGATGAGCGCGCCCGCAGCGATGATGGAGCCTTCTCCGATCCGCGCGCCGTTCAAAATGACCGCGCCCATGCCAATCAGGCAGGCGTCTTCCACCACGCAGCCATGCACCGTCGCATTATGGCCAATCGTGACCCAGTCGCCGATCTGAACCGGGTGGGTATAGCGCTGGCCATGGAGCACCGCGCAATCCTGCACATTGGAGCGTGAGCCCACGCGAATAGCATTCACGTCGCCGCGGAGAACCGCATTCATCCATACGCTGGAGTGCTCGCCAAGCTGCACGTCGCCAAGAATCTGGGCAGAGATATCGGTATAGCAGGTATCGGGAATGGTGGGTGTAATGCCCTGGTAAGAACGGATCATGAGGCTATTTTACCGGGCTTCCCATCCGTGTACCCAGACTACGAATTGTCTTCGCGCATTCGCATTAGTTTGCTAGGATTAGGCACTTGCCGCTCCGCACCAGCAGTACATTCCCCAGCGACAACCAAATGGATGGTGACCACCGTGCGAATTCCCCTCGCTGTGTGCCTGGCACTTGTGCCCCTACTTACCGGCTGCTCCCTTACTCCAACAGCTCCAGCCTCTGCAGATCGCGGCGTAGCCCTTCGCGGCACCGCATTTGGTGGTCAGCAGCCCATCGTTGGTGGATTGGTGTATCTGTATGCCGCAGGTCAAGGTGGCTATGGCCTCCCTTCTGACTCCCTGCTCAACAGCAGCGTACTAACTAACAATCCCACCAGCTCCGGGCAGGACACGAACGGCAACTACTACGTCGTTACGGATGCGCATGGCAATTTCAGCATCAACGGCGACTATGCCTGCATACCCACGCAGCAGGTCTACGTCTACCTGGTTGGCGGCACGTCAGATGGCAATCCCGCGGACGCAAACTCCGCTATTAGCCTGCTCGCCATACTTGGCGATTGTCCCGCTTCCGGAAACTTCGCAACGGCAACGCCCTTCGTGTTCATGGATGAGGTATCCACCATTGCTGCCGCCTACGCCATGGCTGGATATGCAACGGACGCAACCGATGTTTCCAGTAACCCCTCGCCACTGGCGTTGGTGGACGTAAAGAACGCCTTTGCCAACGCGGCAAATCTCGCTGACCTGGACACCGGCGTGGCGCGCAGCACCACACTCAGCGGCCTGGGTGCGGTTCCTCACCTCGTGATCAACACGCTGGCCAACATTCTGGCCACCTGCATCAACTCCACCAGTCCCTCGTCCACAGGCTGCTCTACGCTGTTCAACAATATGCTGTCTGGCGGAGCCTCAGGGTCCCCGGCAACCGATACGGCTACCGCCGCAATCTACTTTGCCCACAATCCTTACCCCGGTGCCGCGCAAATGACGGCGCTCTACGGCAACATCACACCGACCCCACCCTTTAGCCCCGCGCTCACTGCGCAGCCAAACGATTTCAGCATCGCGATTGACTTTACCGGCAGCTTTCTTCTCCAGCCCAATGCCATAGCGATTGATGCTGTAGGCAATGTCTTGATCGCAAACGCCAGGAGCAACAGCATTGCCAAGCTGACCAGCGCGGGCGCACTAGCCACTGGATCGCCCTTTACCGGCGGTGGTTTAAACTCACCCTACAAGATCGCCATCGCCTCCTCAGGCAATGTGTGGGTAACGAATAACGATATTAGCTCGGGCGTAAGTGTATTCACCAGCGCTGGTGCCCCGCTGTCGGGTTCGCCATTCTTTGGCAGCCTGGGTCTGGCAGACGGCATTGGTATCGACGGCTCTGACAATGTCTGGCTTACAAATAGCAACAACTCTGTCACCGTGTTTGATAAGAACGGCACAGAGGTTGTGAACTCTCCGTTCACAGACAGCAGCCTCAACGTGCCTGCCGGAATTGCCACCGACGCCATTGGGAACACCTGGATCGCCAATGCCGGCGGAGTCAGCGGCAGTACCGTAACCGTACTCAACAGCAGCGGAGTAGCAGTCCCCGGTTCACCCTATAGCGGAGGCGGCCTGTATAACCCCTACGCGATCGCAATGGACAGCTACGACAATGCCTGGGTAACGGATTATGCCACTGACTCCGTTACCGAACTGAACAGCAACGGCAATCCTTCTGTGAATTCGCCGATTACGGGCGGCGGGCTGCATGGGCCCGATGCGATTGCATTGGATAGCGCTGGCACCGCCTGGATCTCAAACTACGCCAGTGGTGTGACAGGAATTAGCGCGAATGGCACGGTCCTGAGCAGCTCGACCGGCTTTACCAGTAGCGCAATGCTTACCTCCGCGACGAACAGCATTGCGGTCGATGGCGGCGGTAACGTGTGGGTCGCCGGGTCCAGCGGCGGAAACGATATCCTGACGGAGTTCATCGGGCTGGCGCAGCCTGTAGTAACGCCTTTGGCTGCAAATCTCGATATCACGTCGTATTACCTCTTCCCGGCGGCCAGGCCATAAGGGCTGCCATGGAAGGCCGTTTTCAGGTATTCTACTTAGACGACCCCCTTCGGGCAGGTTTGGAGGTGTTTTACCCATGGCAGAGGTTCGAGTACAAGAAGGCGAACCCCTTGAGAATGCACTGCGGCGCTTCAAGCGCAAGGTGCAGACAGAAGACATTATCAAGGAAGTGAAGCGTCACTCTTTTTACCTGAAACCAGGCGAAAAGAAGCGCGTGAAGCAGGCGCTGGCGCGTAAGCGCAATCGCAAGAAGGCACGTAAGGAACAGGACTAGTTCCTGCGAGCATTTCAGCACCAATAATCCGCGCGAGAGATGCCTCTCCGGCTCTCCGCGCGGATTTGTAGTATGCTCTAGCGAAATCTTCCGTCAGAGATTGTGATGCAGCGCACAGTATTTCGCTGCATGGCGTGCGTAGGCTATACGCCGCACAGTAGTTTGCCGCGTTTCTGCGGCCCGGGCCCCCTTGAAAGTGACAACGCTGCTGCGCTCATGGAGTGCAGAGATTGTCGTGCTTTGCTTGCATGTCTTTCCGCACGATGGGGAGAAACTGATGGACTTTGTGGACCGGACCTTAAAATGTGTGGAGTGCGGGAAGGACTTCATCTTCACCGCAGGGGAACAACTCTTTTTTCACGACAAGCAGTTCAGCAATGATCCGAAGCGTTGTAAAGACTGCAAGAGTAAGCGCAGCTCACAACGCCGCAAAGGCGACGGCACAGGCCGCCGCAGCGGGACGGAGACGCGCACCCACTGCTCCCAATGCGGAGTAGAGACGACCGTTCCGTTCCGGCCCACGCAGGGTCGCCCAGTACTATGCCGATCCTGCTTCCAGGGCCAGCAATCCGGCGCAACTGCGCCCCCTGCAGAGCAAGGCGCACCTGTAGAGGCCGGGATGACTGTTTCAGAGTTGGCTACCGAAAATGCGCTGAGTGAATTGAAGTAGCTCGAACTATTTTCTTCCGGCCTTCTTCTTTTTCGCGGGAGACTTCTTCGCAGTTACCTTGCCAGCAGATTTTCCCGCCTTTTTAACGGCCTTCTTTGCCGCAGGCTTCGTGGCTTTTTTTGCCGCTTTTTTCACGGCAGGCTTTACAGCCTTTTTCGCTGCGGTCTTCTTCACGACCTTCTTTACTGTGGCGTTTTTCACGGCCTTCTTTGCCACCCGCTTTGGCAGGCCTGGAGCAGCCATCCCTTGCTTATGCTTCTTGTCTTCATGTGAAACCAGCAGCGCTTCCAGTTGGCGCAGCAAGGCGTGGGTCTGCATGGGCTTCACCAGCATCTCGTCCGCACCCATCTCCTGCCAGTCTTCTTCGGCAACGGGATAGGCGGAGAGCAGCGCCACCGCCGGACGGTACGGCGCAGTACGCGCGCTGGCGATCACGTCCACACCGGCTTCGTCATTTTCCATGCGCATGTCGGTGATCACCATGTCGTATGTGCGGTTCTTGATCCGCAGCTTGCCCTCGCGAGCAGATGCAGCGGTCTCCACCTCAAACCCGCTGATCTCCAGCACGGCCTTGAGTGTAAGCAGGATCGAAACTTCATCATCAACGAGCAGGACGCGGCGTTTCATCGAATAACTCTCCCTCTAAAAAATAATCCGTGCACCTTAAAGTGTTCGATTACAACTGAGGAGCAAATGCAGCAATCCCCACTTTGAAATTGGGAAAATGTACCCAGACGAATTAAAGATAATGGATTCTGTCTGAAAATGCTGTGCACCGCTTCCGGTGCAGCCTGATGTTCGCAGCTAACGCTTACATAAACACAATGGAGACAATGGTATACTGCACTATGCAGGGGCGCGCGCAGAGTTCAACTCGCCGCGGACCCCGCTAGCCGTGGAGGCAACCATCGCACTCGATAAACGTTCAGCAAAATCTTTTATCCGCACTAACGAACGAATCCGCGCCCGTGAGATTCGCGTAATTGACGAAAATGGCGAGCAGCTCGGTATTCTGGCGCCGTTTGAAGCCCTGAAGATGGCCCGCGAACGCGGCCTGGATCTGGTTGAGATTTCGCCAAACGCCGTGCCGCCCGTCTGCCGCATCCAGGACTACGGCAAGTTCCTTTACGAGAAGGACAAGAGTGATCGCGCCGCGCGCAAGAAACAGAAGGTCATCACCATCAAGGAAGTTAAGTTCTCCGTCACGGTAGATGAGCACGACTACCAGACAAAGAAGAACCAGGCTGTCCGCTTCCTGACCGACGGCGACAAGGTGAAAGCCTCGCTCCGCTTCAAGGGCCGCCAGATGGCTCACCGCGACCTCGGCTACAAGATCGTGAACCGCCTCATTATGGACATTGGCGAAGTGGGCGTCGTAGAGTTCATGCCGCGCATGGAAGGCACCACGCTCCACGCCATTCTGGCTCCGGCCAAGCGTGCAGACGGCCAGAATGCACCGCGCAAAGCCACTGAAAATGCCGTGCGCGAGCTTAAGCCTGCCGCTGCTCCGGCCCCGCCCGCCCCAACACCAGCAGAAGCGCCCGCAAGTGACGCTTCTTGAACCTCGCTGAGTAACACCAGCAAAAAATTGATTGATTCCCGCAAGCTCCATTGATTAGGCTAGGGTTAACCTGGCCTTTTATTTTTGAGTATTTCTGGCGCAGATGCACTTTGTTCGGCCAATTTCACATGCACTCCATCTCTCGGAGAGGGGACCATATGGCCTATCAGATTCAAGACCTTGATCCTGTCAAGGAGCTCTCCCCCACCCGCAAAGGTATCGAATTTGGCGTGGTCTTCGTCATTGTTTTTCTCGCCGCCCGCTTTGGCGGATGGCACCATGACATGGATCCGCTCGACTATACCGTGCATCCGCCCACCTGGGTCGCCCTGCTGATTGCTGCCGGAACCAGCGCGCTCTATGTGCTGTGGCGTTCCTGGTACAGCTCTCACACGGCTGTACCCCGCCAGTAGAGACGCTGCCCACAACAGCAACGTACACTGGAACCTATGGGTATCTTTAGCCGGTTATCAGACGCCTTCATTCAAGCCTTCGGCATCACGGCGCCATCCCCTGCACAGCGGAAGAACGCGACCATCTTCATCAGCGTGCTGGTCTGCGGACTGATCGCGGTATTTCTGATGGCCGCGGCGCTGCTGATTATGCATTTTCTGCGGTAATCCGAGACCCCGCCCGACCAGATATGGCAATTGGGGCGGGTTTTGCCGTATACTGAGAAACGTTGTCCAATGCTGTATCCCCTGTTAGGAACACCATGCCAAAGTTGAAGACACACACCGGCGCCAAAAAGCGCTTCAAGATGACCGGTACGGGTAAGATCAAGCGCGGCCAGACCAAGATGCGCCACATCCTTACCTCAAAGGCGACCAAGACCAAGCGTAAGCTGGGCGGGTCGATCCTGGTATCTGAGGCCGATGCACCGAAGGTGCGCCGGATGATTCCCTACGCCTGAGTTTCAGGCGTGTACTGTCTGTATCGAGCCGTCGCAAGACAAAGGGCCGGTTGAAGCGTTTTGAGGCCCCCGGGATGCTGAAAAGATCCCGCCGAGATGCAGATATGCCATGTGAGTGAAGAGGTTATAAGCGCCGCAACGCGCTC
>JARLFX010000124.1 GCA_031296355.1 Acidobacteriaceae bacterium | reverse complement strand
GGGATTGTTGGCGGCGTTGTTGATGAGGATGTCGATGCGGCCGAATTTCTGGATGATGGCGTCACGAACCTGGAGGAGGGATTCTTCGCTGGTGATGTCGCCGCCGAGGCCGAGACACTCGACGCCGTGGGCGTCAGTAAGCTGCTGGGCGCGGAGCTCTGGTTTGGCGATGGGGAGATCGAGCAGGATGACGTGCGCGCCGGCGGCGGCGAGGATGTCTGCGTGGTGGTAGCCGAGGAGGCCAGCACCGCCGGTGACGATGGCGACGCGGCCAGTCAGGTCAAAAAGATTCTGCACGCGATTTGTTTTTTCAGTCATAACTTATCAAGTTTACAGCGTGCGGGTCTGACCGCCGTCCATCACATAGCAGGCGCCGGTGGTGAAAGCGGCTGCATCGGAACAAAGGAAGGCGGCGAGTGCGGCGATCTCTTCGGGTGTTCCGAAGCGCTGCTGGGGAACTTCTTTGGCGATGTATTCTTCGACGCTGGCGCGGCGAGCGGCGAGATGCTTTTCCCAGGAGCCGCCGGGGAAGAGGATGTTGCCGGGGGCGATGGAGTTGACGCGGATCTTTTTGTCCGCGACGGAGCGGGCGAGGTTTTTGCTGTAGTTCAGCAGCGCAGCTTTGGCGGCGGAGTAAGGAAGCGGAGCGGGCGTTGCCTCAATGCCGACAATGGAGGAGATGAAGAGGATGCTGCCGCCGTTGGTCATGGCAGCGATGGCGGCCTGTGCGAGGCGGACGCTGCCGAAGAAGTTCAGGTTGAAGAGGCGCTCCCATTCGGATTCGTCTTGTTCCCAGCCGGGCTTGCCGCTGCCGGAGCCGAGATTGGCGACGAGGATATCGAGGCGGCCCCATTGCTGCTGGATGGATTGCATGGTGGCGGCGATGACGGTTGCATCGGTGAGGTCGCCGGTGGCTTCGAGGATTTGTGCGCCGGGATATTGCTGCCTGAGGTCGGCGGCGGTGGCTGCAAGCGAGGGGGTGTCGCGGCCAGTGATGCAGACGCGGGCGCCTTCAGCGAGCAGAGCGGCGGCGATGGAACGGCCAATGCCGCGGGAGGAGCCGGCAACGAGTGCGACGCGGTTTGTGAGATTGAGATCCATAGAGTTCCCAACGAATTACGAAACGTGAAAAGCAAAAGAAGAAGCAGATTCTTCGCTGCGCTCAGAATGACAAATCATTCAAATTCTACTGCCAGTACTTTTTCACGAACGCGAGTTGCTGGCGGATGAAGCTGACTTCGTCGCCATCCGCACCGCGGGCTACCTGAAGAGTGAGACCGCCGGTGTAACCGATGCTGCGGATGCTGGCGAAGAGGTCGTCGAAGTCTGCTGAGCCGGTGCCGAGGGGGCGGGTTTCGATGCCGCCGCCAGGTTTGCGATAGCGGTCCTTGATGTGAATGGAGCCGATGCGGCTGCCGTAGGCCGCAAACTCTTCGTGCGCGATGTAGCCGAGGCCGGAGGAGTTGCCGGAGTCGTAGTTGACCTTCACCATAGGATGCGGAATGCGGGCGAGGAGAGCGGCGAAATCGGCGGGGCCGAGGTCGGTTTCGAGGTGGAGCTCGACGCCGGTCTTCTCGGCGGTCTTCAGGGCTTCGAGCAGGACATCGATGACGATGTCTTTGTCGTCTTCGTTTTCGATGCGTGAGATGTCAACGAAGGGGAGGACGATGCGCTGGGCGCCGATCTGCTCGGCGCGGTAGAGCAGGTCGCGGAGAACTTCTTGCCGCTCGGCGCGCTCGGTGGTGGTGCAGCGCAGGAAAGGGAAGTCCATGAACCAGTCGCCGCAGAGCGCGGGGGTGGTGATGCTGTATTGGCGCTTGAGCTCGTTGAGCTCGTCGATGCCTTCGAGCGTGGTGATGGGGTTGGCGGTGCGGCCGTATTCATCGAAGATCCACTCGATGTAGTCGAGGCCGGCTTCGCGGGCGCGGGCAATCTCCTGCCGCCAGCTGTTGCGGGGGAAGGACTGGAAGCGGCCATCTTCCGGTGGGGAGAGGCGGCCCTGCATGATGCCGTAGGTTTTTATCGCTTCTGCCATCATCTCCCTCAGGGGCTAAAGCCCCTTCTTTAGCGTGGTGCGAGCGGCGCGGCTGAAGCCGCGCCCTTTCAAAGCGGACTGAACTACTCAAAGCGAATACGTTAGCTACTGCTCAAAGCGGTTTGCAGGTTATTCGGGCAAGGGCTTCACGATCATGTTGGCGAGGAACTCTTCGCGGGGAAGGAAGGGGAAGAGGTCTTCGAGGGGCTTGGAGACGAAGCTGCCGTCGGGCTTCTGGTAGCTCTGCAGGCGCGGGGCGCGAACTTCGTCGGGCAGCACGTGGACGTCGCAGACCACCGGGCCCTTCATGGCGAGCACCTTGCGGACATCTTCGCGGAGGTGGGTCTGGTCGAGGATCTCTGCGGTGCCGAGCCGGTAGGCGTTGCCCACGCGGGTCAGGTTGGGGATGGTGAGGCCGGAGTTGCTGTCTGCACCGAGGTTCGCTTTGCCGAAGTAGGCGGTCTGCGAGGCGCGGATGGATGAGTAGCCATTGTTGTTGAGCACGAAGAACTTGATGGGAAGCTGCAGGCGGTGGATGGTCTCCAGCTCCTGGATGTTGAACTGGAAGCCGCCGTCGCCGTCTACGGCGATGACTTCGCGACCGGGGTTGGCGATGGATACGGCGATGGCCATGGGGATGGCGTAGCCCATCGAACCGAGTCCGGCGGTATGGTAGAGACGCTGCGAGTGCAGGGTGGGGCAGGCCAGCAGGTAGATCTCAATGCCGCTGCCGGAGTTGCCGACGACGAGACGGTCAGCGGGCTTCACCTCTTCGCCGAGAACTTCAGCGAGATTGAAGATGCTGACGGGGCCCTCGGGCTTGCGATGCTCTTCGGTGACGACGGGATAGCGGGTCTTCCAGTCGGCGCAGCGGTCAAGCCAGGCCTTGTGATTCCGGGGCTTGATCTGGTCCTTGTGCTTCAGAAGCTCGGTGAGGAAGGCCTTGGCGTCTGCACAGACGGGCTGCTGGAGGTGCGGGTGGAGCTTGCCGAGTTCGGCGGCGTCGATATCGACAGCGACCTTGTGGGCTTCGCGGGCGAGGTTCTGGGGGGCATAGCCGGTGATGGCGAAGTCCAGGCGGACGCCGATGGCGAGGAGGAAATCGCAGTTCTGCAGGGCGAAGTTTGCGCCACGGGCGGCAACGGAGCCGGGACGTCCGACGTAGGTGGGATCGTCGGACGGAACCAGATCGGCAGCGCACCAAGTGGCGACAGTGGGGACTCCGAGGAGCTTGCGAAGTTCTTCGAATTCCTTTTCGGCGCGGGCCAGGCGGATGCCGTTGCCGGCGAAGAGCAGGGGGCGGTCGGACTTGTTGAATTCGGCGATTACACGGGCGACTTCGGAGGGAATGTTGGCGGTACCGGTGAGGTCGCCGACTTCGGCAGGGTCAAAGCTGCGGAGCGTGGAGGGGTCGGGAATGGGCGAGGCCTGGACGTCAAGCGGGATATCGATCCAGACGGGGCCGGGACGGCCGTGGAGGGCGAGGTAGACGGCCTTCTCCATGTGGTAACGGATGTCGAGGGGATCAAGGACCGTCTCAGCGTACTTGGTGATGGGCTTGACGATGGAGCAGATGTCGACTTCCTGGACGCCGAGCTGGCGCATGCCGAGGGGCTTGCCGGTTTTGGCGTCGAACATGCGGTCGGGGCGCTTGACCTGGCCGGAGACGTAGAGGACGGGGGTGGAGTCGAGCCAGGCGCCGGCGACGCCGGTGACGGCGTTGGTGCCGCCGGGGCCGGTAGTGACCATGCAGAAACCGAGGCCGTTGGTGGCTTTGGCGTAGCCTTCGGCACAGATGGCGGCGGCCTGCTCATGGGAGTTGCAGACGGCGCGCATGTGGGTTTCAGCACCGAGGGACTGGTTGAGGTGCATGGCTCCGCCTCCGGTTACGAGGAAAGCGTCTTTAATGCCGAGGTCTGCAACGAATCCAACAACATAATCGGAAAGTTTCATAGCTGCTCTTATCCTAAAGTATTTGGATGCAGGAAGTAGCCGTACAAAAGGACAACTGTAGTTGTTTGCTAGGATTTGAAGATGGCAGTCGTGAAGTTGCAGGATAAGCAGTTTGGATTGATCGCACGGGCGCTGGGCGATCCGCGGCGATACGAGATATTGAAACAGGTGGGCGCGGCGAAGGAATCGTGCCCGTGCTGCCAACTGCTGGCCAGCCAGGAGATAACGCCGGCCACGCTTTCACATCACATGAAAGAGCTGGAAGTGGCAGGGTTGATCGACGCGGTGCGCGAGGGAAAGAATGTGCGCTATGTGCTGCGGCGAGATGTGCTGAAGGCGTATACCGAGCAACTCGACAAAATTTAATGAATTTAGCTGAACCCTTCTGGCGACCCGCTCCATCTATTCGATGGTTGTCAAATTGTCGTAATGTATGGAGCGTGGAACTATGAGCGATCTTAAAGGCAAAGTAGCAGTAGTAACGGGTGCTTCGAAGGGCATTGGCGCTTCGATTGCGAAACATCTGGCGGCGGCGGGTGCTTCGGTGGTGGTGAACTATGCGACCAGCAAAGAGGGGGCGGACCGTGTTGTTGCAGAGATTAAGGCAAAGGGCGGAAAAGCGGTTGCAGTGGGCGGCAGTGTGGCGAAGTCTGCTGAGATTCCGGGGATTATCGCGGCGGCAAAGAAGGAGTTCGGACGGCTCGACATCCTGGTGAATAACGCGGGCGTGTATGAGTTTGGGCCGCTGGACGCAATCACAGAAGAGAGCTTCCACCGGCAGTTCAATACGAACGTGCTGGGGCTGCTACTGACGACACAGGCGGCGGTGAAGGAGTTTGGCGCGGAGGGCGGGAGCGTGATCAACATCAGCTCGATCGTGTCGCGGATTACGCCGCCGGGCAGCAGCGTCTACAGCGGAACGAAGGGCGCGGTGGATTCGATCACGGGTGTGCTGGCGAAGGAGCTGGGCGCGAAGAAGATCCGGGTGAACGCGATCAATCCGGGGCTGGTGGAGACGGAAGGAACGAAGACTGCGGGATTCACTGAAGGCGAGTTCGCTGACGGCTTTGTGGCGAATGCACCGCTGGGGCGCATTGGGCAGCCGCAGGATATCGCGACGGCGGTGGTGTTTCTGGCGTCGGATGACGCATCGTGGATCACGGGCGAGACGCTGGATGTCTCCGGCGGCCACTGAGGTCCTGCGGTGCTGCGCGCACGGCGGATAGCGCGCTCCGCGCGCAGAAGCAAAGACAATAACGGCGGCTTGACGATATTCGTCAGGCCGCTTTTTTGAAAAAACGGGTCAGAGCTTGATCTTGAAGACTTCTTCGGGGTCGAGGTTGCGGGCGGCGAGAAGGGTGTCAACCAGCTCGCGGACGGCACCGTGGCCACCATCGAATTTTGAGACGAAGGCGACCTTGGACAGGACGGCGGGATTGGCGTTGGCGGGGGCGGCGGAGTAGCCGGCGATGTGCATGGCGCTGAGGTCGTTGACGTCGTCGCCCATGAAGCAGATCTCGGACGGGTCAAGGGATTCGCGCTGGGCGAAGTCGCGGAGGGCGGCGGCTTTGTCGTGACAGCCTTTGGCGACGTCGGTGATGTGCAGCTTGGCGGCGTAGCGGTCAACGAGGGGGCTGGCTTCGCCGGAGATGAGGGCCAGCTTGTAGCCGGCGCGGCGGGCGAGCGAGATACCCATAATATCTGCGAAGGAGAAGCGCTTGAACTCTTCACCGTTGCCGCCCCAGATGAGGCCGCCGTCGGTGAGGGTGCCGTCTACATCGAAGGCGAGGGCTTTGAGTTTGGTGAGGTCGGTCATGGGAATAGTTTAGCGGAAGCAAGAAAAACGCCGTGCCTTTGGAGCGCACGGCGTTTTGGGTTTGTACTGCAGGGAGATGGCTAGACGGCTGCGCCGACGCGGCGGAGCTTTTTGATGATGGGGACTTCGCGCTCGAAGACGCGCTTGATGCCATCGCCCATGGATTGCTCAACCAGGCGGATATCGCGGACGAGACGGCTGATGCCGTTTGGTTCGAGCGATGCGGACTGGTCAGAACCCCACATGGCGCGATCCATGGTGATGTGGCGCTCCACCGTACAGGCCCCCAGGACGCGGGCGGCTACCGAGGTGGGGATGCCGGTTTCGTGGCCGGAGTAGCCGATTGGCACACCGTAGCGCTCTGCCATGGTGGGGATGGCGCGGAGGTTGAGTTCGTCATAGTTGGCAGGGTAGGTGCTGGTGGTGTGCATCAGCACGAGGTTTTCCTTGCCCAGGATGCCGACGGCGTGATCGATCTCGGCGTAGGTGCTCATACCGGTGGAGGCCACGACGGGCTTGCCGGTCTTGCGGACGTGCTTGAGGAGGTGGTCGTCGGTGAGGGAGGCAGAGGCGATCTTGTAGACAGGGGTGTCAAACTGCTCCATGAAGTCAACGGCGCCTTCATCCCATGGGGAGACAAACCAGGGAATCTTGACGGATTTGCAGAAGGCGTCGATCTCTTTGTACTCGTCTTCTTCGAATTCGAGGCCGTACTTGAGGTCGCCGTTGGTGGTGCCAAAGGGGTTTTCGCGCGGCTTCGCCAGTTCTTCGGCGGTGTAGACGACCTCGACGGTGCGCTTCTGGAACTTTACCGCGTCGCAGCCAGCCGCTACGGCTACGCTGATGAGGCGCTTGGCGAGGTCGATGTCGCCGTTATGGTTGATGCCGATTTCGGCAATGATGTAGCAGGGTTGGCCTGCGCCAACGAGCTTATTGCCAATTTGAACGGTGCTCATCTTGTGCGCTCCTTATAGTGGGGGGGACGGGAGGAAAATCTCTAAAATTGGATGCCGCCCGGGGTCCGGGGTTGGCTGTCATGAGTTTCGACTATATACGCTGTTTGAAACAAAGGCCAAAGGCGGGGGGAGAAGTCGTGAGACTAGAATAGCAGGGGATTTTCTGAAAATCCGAGAGGTCCAACCAAAGCAGGGTGAAATTTGATACGCTTGCTTTCGTACTAAGGGCGAATTATTTAAAGGTGGCTGCAATGAATCACGACGACAGACTGTTTCCTTCTGACCCCGCGGCGCGCAAAATAGCGCGCTCTCTTTATGCAACCGTGCGAGATCTTCCGATCATCTCGCCGCATGGGCATACCGATGCCCGGTGGTTCGCGGAGGACCTGCCGTTTCCTGATCCGGCGACGCTGCTGATCAAGCCTGACCATTATGTTTTCCGGATGCTGTATTCGCAGGGAATCTCCATGGAATCGCTGGGCATCCCGGGGCCCGCTACGGAAGGTAAGGATGTGGATCCGCGGGAGGTGTGGCGGATCTTTGCGAAGCACTACTATCTCTTCCGCGGTACGCCGACGCGCATGTGGCTGGACTTCGTGTTCAACCAGCTCTTTGGCATGAAGGCGCTGCTGTGCGAGGGCAATGCGGACGAGTATTACGACGCGATCAGCGCGGGACTGCAGAAGCCGGAGTTCCGGCCGCGGGCGCTGTTTGACCGCTTCAAGATTGCGCTGCTGGCCACGACGGATGCCGCAGTGGACGACTTGAAGTGGCACCAGGAGATCAAGAAGTCAGGATGGAAGGGGCGGATTATTCCTACGTTCCGTCCGGATGCCGTGGTGGATGCGGAGTATGCAGGGTTCAAGGAAAATCTGGATCAGCTGGGCGCAATCACCAAGGAAGATACTTCGAACTACAAGGGCTATCTGAATGCACTGCGCAGCCGCCGCGCTTACTTCAAGGCGAACGGCGCGACCGCGACGGACCATGGACACCTGACGGCGTTGACCGCTGATTTGAGTGCAGCGGATGCGGCGAAGCTGTATGCGACGATCTACTCCGGCAAGGCGAGCGAGCAGGAGATCAAGCTCTTCCAGGCGCAGATGCTGACGGAGATGGCCGGCATGAGCGTGGAAGATGGGATGACGATGCAGTTGCATCCGGGGTCTGTGCGCAACCACAACAAGGTGGTGTATGAGAAGTTTGGGCGCGATAAGGGCGCGGATATTCCGAGCCCGACGGAGTATGTGCGTTCACTACAGCCGCTGCTGGATAAGTACGGCAACGATTCGCGGCTGACGCTGATCCTGTTCACGCTGGATGAGACGGTCTATAGCCGCGAACTGGCGCCGCTGGCGGGGCACTATCCTGCGTTGCGGCTGGGGCCGAGCTGGTGGTTCCACGATTCGCCGGAGGGCATGATGCGCTACCGCGAACAGGTGACGGAGACGGCAGGCTTCTACAATACAGTTGGATTCAATGACGATACGCGGGCGTTCCTCTCGATTCCGGCGCGGCATGACGTGGCGCGGCGCGTGGATTGCGCGTTCCTGGCGCGGCTGGTGGCCGAGCACAGGATGGAAGAGGAAGAGGCGTTCGAGGTTATCCAGGATTTGACGGTGAACCTGGTGACGAAGGCTTATAAGCTGGGCTAGGTCAGCGAGTGAGTGAAGTGACAGATATGGATTTGTGACGGGGACGAAACCCGGGTCTCAGAAGCGAGACCCGGGGCACCCGGATCTTGGTGAGGATGAACCTATGAGCTTGTATTTTGCGGCGGGATCGCCGACGACGGAGATGACGCCGGAGGAGATCAAGGCAGGGCTGTTCAGCGCACTGGAGAAGCTGGGGCCGAAGAAGAGGGTGCTGGGCATACCGCCGGATTTCACGCGCTTTCACTCGAAGGCAGGCGAACTGACCGAGATGGCGTGGGAGTTTTACGGCGCGGCGATGACTGATGTGCTGCCGGCGCTAGGCACGCATACCGGCATGACCGATGCGCAGATCGCGACGATGTTTGGGAAGACGCCGCGCGAGCTCTTCCGCGTGCATGACTGGCGTAACGATGTGGTGACGCTGGGCGAGGTTCCGGCGGCGTTTGTGCGCGAGGTGAGCGAGGGCAAGGTGGATTACACCTGGCCGGCGCAGGTGAATAAACTGCTGCGCGACGGCGGACATGACCTGATCCTGAGCATCGGGCAGGTGGTGCCGCACGAAGTGGTCGGCATGGCGAATTACAACAAGAATATTTTTGTGGGAACGGGCGGATCGATTGGGATTCATCGCAGCCATTTTCTGGGCGCGGTGTATGGCATGGAACGCATGATGGGGCGGGCGGATACGCCGGTGCGCCGGGTGCTGAACTATGCGAGCGACCACTTTGCGCAGAACCTGCCCATCGTGTACGTACAGACTGTGGTTAGCAAGAACGCAGCGGGCGACCTGGTGATGCGCGGCATGTACATCGGCGACGATGTGGAGTGCTTTGAGCTGGCGTCGGCGCTGAGCCTACAGACGAATTTTCTGATGATGGACCGTGAGATCAAGAAGGCAGTGGTGTACCTCGATCCGCACGAGTTCAAGAGCACGTGGCTGGGCAACAAGGCGGTGTACCGTACGCGCATGGCGCTGGCAGATGATGCCGATCTGATCGTGCTGGCCCCGGCGGTTCACGAGTTTGGCGAAGATCCGGCGATTGACCGGCTGATTCGTAAGTATGGGTACTTTGGCACGCCGCATACGCTGGAGATGGTGAAGCAGGATCCGGAGCTGGCGGGCAATCTGAGCGCAGCGGCCCACCTGATTCATGGGTCGAGCGAAGGGCGGTTCAGGATCACGTATTGTCCCGGCCACCTGAGCAAGGAAGAGACGGAGAAGGCGGGCTTCCAGTACGGGGATATCAACGCGATGAGCGCACTTTATGACCCGGCGAAGCTGGTAGACGGCTGGAATACGGTAAATGGCGAGGAGATATTCTTTATTTCCAATCCCGGACTGGGCCTGTGGGCTTACAAAGGCCGCTTTAACAGCTAAATACGGTGACGCAGGTCTGCCCTGACCGGGGAGGACGGGGGGCGGCAGGGCTCTTTTTGAACTGGGAAAGGGCATTTTTTCTCCCGCTGAATATACTCTGCAAAACAACTTTCAGGGTTCACTTTACGGATGTGTGATTCGTGCGTATGCTGGAAGGGTTTGGAAAGTGGTCGTACCAATTGCCTGTATGGGGGAATTTCTACCTTGCAGGGTGAAACATATTTCTGAATTTTTTTGCAGGATTTGTTTTTTGAGGAGAGGTTATGAACGAGCAGTTGCAGCTTCCTAAGTATTCCGTTGGCGTTGGCGATCGCTTTGCGCACCAGGCGAAGGCACAGCTCCAGGCATTTGTGCTGGCAGCCAAAGAGGGCGTGACGATTGCGCCCGTGTGGAACAAGTCGAACCGCGAGCACACCATTATTGGATCAGAGCCAACGCAGACGCGCGAAGCAGCAGATGCTGCGGTGAAGGCTCTGGGATGG
>JARLFX010000123.1 GCA_031296355.1 Acidobacteriaceae bacterium | reverse complement strand
GCGGCTTGGGTCTGGTTGAAGGCGTGAATTCAGCGCTGTTCCGGTATTAGCCCCGACCAAGATTTGAAAAGGATTTGCGCATAGGCTGCGGTATTTCGCGCCCTAAAACGCTGGAGGTTTGCATGTACGCAGTGATTCGCACAGGTGGTAAGCAGTATCGCGTGGCCCCGGGCGACGTGGTCAAGATCGAGAAGACGGGCCACGAGAGCGGCGCCGCGATTGAGTTTTCTGACGTGGTGGCGGTATCGGGTTCCGAGGGCAACTTCGAGCAGGATCTGAAGGGCGCCAAGGTTACGGCGTCTGTCGTGGGCGAAGGCCGCGGCGATAAGATTCTGGTATTCCACTACAAGCGCAAGAAGCAGTACAAGAAGCTGCAGGGCCACCGCCAGGCATTCGTGCAGGTGAAGATCAATGAGATCGTGGTCGGCGGCAAGAGCCTGAAGGCGTAAGCCGGAGATTTTGGGCGGCATTTGCGAAAAGCAGATTCTTCGCTGCGCTCAGAATGACAAGAATTTTTGGGAAAGATTGAAATTCCGGTGACGCTGCGGCGGGCCGATACGAGGGTAGAGAAATGGCACATAAAAAAGGGTTAGGCAGTTCCAAGAACGGCCGGGATTCAAATGCACAGCGGCTGGGTGTGAAGGTGTTTGGCGGACAGGTTGTGACCGGTGGCTCGATCATCGTGCGGCAGCGTGGGACCCCGCTGAAGGCCGGGCTAAACGTGGGCCGCGGCAAGGACGACACCCTGTTTGCGAAGGTGGATGGCACGGTAAAGTTTGTGGACCGCGGACGCACTGGACGCTTTGTGGCAGTGGACCCGATCGTGGCCGAAGCGACCGCGTAAAAGGTATATTCTGTGGTGCAAAAAGCCCTCTTCGCGAGGGCTTTTTCATGCTTAAAAGCCATCATTTTTAGTGGTAAAATAGAGACACGAAAAGGTCCCGTATTCGGAGCAAAATTGCACTATTTTTAGTGCATAAACTGCTTTCGCGACGGTCGAATTTTCGAATCGGTTCACGATCTACTGGAGCTTCATGGCAGCGAAAGAGACAGTACCTTCCACCACAGCGCTTCTCGACGTCAATGACGATCAGCCGAAGGGCAAGTCTCCTAAGAACGCTCCCTCCTACACCGGCGACAACATCAAGATTCTGGAAGGGCTGGAGGCGGTACGCCTGCGGCCGGCGATGTACATTGGCTCGACCGGCGAGATGGGTCTGCATCACCTGGTGTACGAGGTGGTCGATAACTCCGTGGACGAAGTGCTGGCGGGCTATGCCACGCGCGTGGACGTGGTGATCCACCTGGACAACTCGATCACGGTGACGGATGACGGGCGCGGTATCCCGGTGGACATGATGGACACGCCGACGGGCGAGCGCATGCCGGCGGTGCAGGTGGTGCTGACGAAGCTGCACGCGGGCGGCAAGTTTGATGCTTCGAACTACAAGGTGTCTGGCGGTCTGCATGGCGTGGGCGTGAGCTGCGTGAATGCGCTGGCGGAGCAGTTTGAGGTTGAGGTATGGCGCGACGGGCACACGTACGAGCAGGAGTATTCGAAGGGCGCGCCGACGACCGAGCTGAAGCAGACGGGCAACAGCAAGAAGCGGGGAACGAAGATCCACTTTCTGCCGGACCGCAGCATCTTTACGGTGACGGAGTACAACACGGATACGCTGGCGGAGCGGCTGCGGCAACTAGCCTACCTGAACAAGGGGCTGGAGATCACGCTGACGGACGAGCGCACCGCGGATGCGAAGACGGGCGAGGCAAAGCGGCAGGAGTACAAGTACGTTGGCGGCATTGCGGAGTTCATCAAGCATCTGAACAAGGGCAAGGCGGTGCTGCACGACAAGCCGATCTACATCGAGAGCGAAAAAGACTCGGTGGTGATGGAGATCTCGCTGCAGTACAACGACGGCTACTCCGAGAACGTGTTCAGCTTTGCGAACAACATCAACACGGTGGACGGCGGCACGCATCTTTCGGGATTCCGCACGGCGCTGACACGGACGGTGAACGCGGCGGGACAGTCGCTGGGACTGTTCAAGGACGTGAAGGAGAATCTCTCTGGCGACGATGTGCGCGAGGGGCTGGTTGCCGTGGTGAGCGTGAAGCTGCCGCAGCCGCAGTTTGAAGGGCAGACCAAGGGCAAGCTGAACTCGGACATCTCAGGCGTGGTGCAGCAGGCGGTGAACGAAAAGCTGGGAATGTTCCTGGAGCAGAACCCGTCTGTCGCGCGCAAGATCATCAACAAGGCCATTGAAGCGAGCCGGGCACGCGAGGCGGCGCGCAAGGCGCGCGATCTGACGCGGCGCAAGGGCGCGCTGGACGGCGGCGGACTGCCGGGTAAGCTGGCGGATTGCAGCGAGCGTTCGCCGGAGCGCTGCGAGCTTTACCTGGTCGAGGGTGAATCGGCCGGTGGAACAGCGAAGCAGGGACGCGACCGCCGGTACCAGGCGATTCTGCCGCTGAAGGGCAAGATTCTGAACGTAGAGAAGGCGCGCTACGACAAGATGCTGGGCCACGAAGAAATCCGCGCGATGATTACGGCGCTGGGCGCGGGCATTGGCAAGGAAGATTTCGATCCGGCGAAGCTGCGCTACGGCAAGCTGATCCTGATGACGGATGCCGACGTGGATGGATCGCATATCCGCACGCTGCTGCTGACATTCTTCTTCCGCCACATGACGGAGTTGATTAAGCGCGGACACGTGTTTATTGCGCAGCCGCCGCTGTACCGCATCAAGAAGGGCAAGTTTGAGCAGTACATCAAGGACGACCGCGAGTTTGTGAAGGTGATGGTGAAGCGCGCGGCGGACGGGATGATCGTGCGCTATGGCGAGAACGCGGCGCACATTGAAGGCGCGGAGCTGACGAAGTTCATGGCGCAGCTGAACGAGTTCCTGGGCTTCTACGAGAAGGTGGACAAGCGGCTGCGCAACGACGACGTGTGCACGCTGGTGTGCAAGCTGGACCTGGCGAAGCGCGTGGATTTTGAAGGCACGGCCGATGTGGTGCCGGAGAAGATCACGAAGCTGCACGACGCGCTGGAAGGGATGCAGAAGCTGCATCAGTTCAAGGGCGTGCATGCGCCGGAGCTGGATGAAGAGCACCATACGTATTCGGTCACGTTCATTGACGCGCAGGGTTCGGAGCGGCGCGTGGACTGGGCACTGGCGGCTTCGCCGGAGTACCGGCAGATGATTGCGAAGTATGTGCAGATCAAGGATCAGCTACAGCCACCGTTCCTGATCGAGTACGCGAAGAAAGACGCCAAGACGATTGCAGAAGAGGCCGAGGAAGATGGCGAGGCCGAGGCGCCGGAGAGCACTGTTCCCGAGGAGGCCGCGGCAGAGACAGCGGCGCCGGTGAAGCAGGAGAAGCGCAACAAGGCCAAGGCGCATGCGGAGCCGGTGGAGAAGCAGACGCCGCGCGACCTGTTTGAGTACGTGATCGAGCAGGGGCGCAAAGAGTACCAGGTGCAGCGGTATAAGGGCCTGGGCGAGATGACGTCTTCACAGCTGTGGGAGACCACGATGGATCCGGAGAAGCGCACGCTGCTGCGGGTGAAGCTCGAGGACATCACGGCAACGGAGCTGATCTTTACGACACTGATGGGCGAGGATGTGGAGTCGCGCCGGAAGTTTATTGAAGAGAATGCGCTGGATGTGAAGAATTTGGATATCTAACGATGTGATGGCGAAGATAAAGGCGGCCTGGAATCCAGGCCGCCTTTGTTGTTTAAGCCATTTCAGCTTTCGTTGGAGCTAGTCGATTCCAAAGTCAAAAAGATTGATTGGTGTTCCAGGGCCAAACGTTCCGTTACCGGATGAAATGAAACAGTATTCACCAGCTTTTGTGCCGTCAGGTAATTGAATTCTATAAAGCCCTGGGCGAATCTTCTCCGACTTAAATGCGATGGCTCCTTTTTGATCTGTTCCCCCGGAGCCGCTCCAGCCGTTGAAGTGCCCGGTGACAGTTTCTCTACTCGATTTTTGGACATTCAATTTCACGAGTACGAATTGATTAGGATTTGAGATGCCTCCAAACAAAAGGGGCGATGATCCTAAGCCTGCCGCTTTGTCTTCGAAGTAAAAGTAGAATACGGCCTTTGTACTGGTTCGAATAGAAGCAGACTTTCCGGGAAGAACAGCTTTTGTCTTTAGCGTCCCAAATCCTGTATTCACAGCCAACGTGGATCCTGTCCGCTCAAGCATTGTCATATGGCGGGAGCCATCACCGGATGTCGCGAAGATATATATTCCCGAGTCATGTACGGCCAGAGGATCGTTTGGGTCTCCCACAGCGGATTGGCCTGGAGCAGTAGTCGCGCCAGAAGGGTTATCGTTCGTGAGCCGTGCCAGACCTGGGGACTGAACAACGATTGTCGTAGTAGGGGCCACTGCGGATTGGGGAGTTAATAATGCCTTTACTACTGCATCACTGACGTTTGCCTTCTTGAGGCGAATTAAATCATCAGTACTCAGATTGAGAGGTGTATTTGTCTGATGAATCTTTGCAATCACGATGTCGTCTGAGAGGCCGGCGTGGCACATTGAAATTACGCCATCAACTGACAACGGGAGATTGTCGACTGGTGCTGACTGACCAAACATTAAGGTGGCACTTAAGAGAACTGCGCATGAAATGCGACGGAACATGGATTTACCTCGATGCAGCAAAGAGAGAGTTAATCTGAGCAGTGATGAGAATGCTAACATCCGCGATGGGGTGAGGTGCTGCTTGTGTGAGAAAAATACCTCAGGGGCTAAAGCCCGGTTCTGTGGCGGGTTATTACGGCACGGCTGAAGCCGTGCCCTTAACGAAAGCCAGAAGCAGATTCTTCGCTGCGCTCAGAATGACAAGGGTGAAGGAATGGGCTACGGCGGAGAGAGTGTGCTGGGCGTCAGCATTTGCGCGCGTCGCGCGGCCGTCGCGATGAAACTGCGACGCTATCCCACCTTAGCCACGATAAAACTGTGGCGAAGATGGGGCACCCAGATTGGTGGCGATGTGAGTAGTTGAGATTCTTCGCTGCGCTCAGAATGACAAATTACAAAAAGTTGGTGACAGATCGAAGAACGGCCTTCCTGGGGTGGCTTTCTTGCAGCGATAAAGACAAATACTGAGATCCTTCGCTGCGCTCAGGATGACGAATAAACTGAGGTGGAATGACAGGCACCGTGGGGGTGCTAGGATTCGGCTATGGGTGAGGTGCTGGTTTCGGCTCGGAATCTGGTGAAGGAGTATCCGCGCGAGGGTGGGGTGAGTCGCGTGGTGGATGATGTGTCGTTTGAGATTGCGCGGGGCGAGACGCTGGGGCTGGTGGGGGAGTCGGGCTCGGGGAAGAGTACCGTGGCGCGGATGATTCTGCGGCTGATCGAGCCGACGGCTGGGGCGGTGCGGTTCGATGATGTGGATGTGTTGGGCGCTTCATCGGCGGAGTTGCGGGCGCTGCGGCAGCGGATGCAGATCGTGTTTCAGGATCCGTTCGCGGCACTGAATCCGCGGATGAGAGTGCGGGAGATCGTGGGGGAACCGTTCGCCATTCACGGAGAAAAGCTGAGCAAGGAAGAGCGCAATGTGCGTGTGGGGGAGTTGCTGCGCGAGGTGGGGCTGGATGCGAGCGCGATGGAACGGTTTCCGCATGAGTTCAGCGGCGGGCAGAGGCAGCGGGTGAATATTGCGCGGGCGCTGGCGCTAAGGCCGGAGTTCCTGGTGCTGGATGAGCCGGTGAGCGCGCTGGATGTGAGCGTGGGGGCGCAGGTGATCAACTTGCTGCAGGAGCTGCAGCGGTCGCGGGGGATGACGTATCTGTTCATCTCGCACTCAATGCCGCTGGTGCGGTATCTGTCAATGCGGATTGCGGTGCTGCAGCGCGGGCGGCTGGTGGAGATTGGGGATTGCGCGCAGGTGTGCGAGGAGCCGCGCGAGGAGTATACGCGGCAGTTGATTGCGGCGACGCCGGAGATACAGGCCTGAGCATTATTTCGGTGGGCTGTGCTCCTCATTCTGGAGGATGGATGCGCGAGTGTAGCTTTCCCATTCCCAGGGAGTGACGCTGTCGCCGATCAACTGCTCCAGCAAGGGGCGGAATGCGAGTTCGCCGTTGTCGCTGTTGGTCAGCAGGATCATACAGGTGCCGCTGCGGGTGAAACAGATGAGGTAGTTTTCTGCGCCGTCGCCCTCTTTGAAGAAGGCTGGACCGTATGGCGTGCGCGTGAGCAGACCCCAGCCCTGACCGTATGCGAGACCGACGTGCGGGCCTTCGTCGCTGACGGCAGAGTCAAAGGTGGGGAACTGGTGTGCGGCGCGGATGGTGATCTGCGGCGTAAACATATCTGCTTTCGTGGAGGGCTGAAGAATCTTGTCTGCGAGCAGGGCTTCGATAAAACGGGAAAGGTCCTGAATGGTGGTGCTCATGGAGCCGGCAGCGCGCGCGCGGTCGCGATGCGTGGTGCCGATGTGGTGACCTGCGGCATCGTACCGGAGCGCGGTATTGGCGGCGAAGTCGTCGTGCCAGACCATGCCGGTGCGATTCATGCCGAGCGGGGTAAAGAGATCGCGCTGCATCGCAACGTCCAGCGGCTCGTGCAGTTTTTCTTCGAGGGCAAGCTGAAGAAGATTAAGTCCTTCGCCGGAGTAGGCAAAGCGAGTGCCGGGCGGGAAGTGGAGGCGAAGCTTTTTGTCAGGTTCACCTGTGACGAAGTTTGAGAGACCGGAGGTGTGCGCGAGCAGGATGCGCGGGGTGACCTGCTGCCATTGGGGATCGTGAACGAGATCGGTGGCTGATTGGCGATAGGGTTCGTATTCGTTCAGAGGGTGCGCAAGCATCCGCGCGATGGGTTGATCGAGATCGACGCGGTGCTGTTCGGCGAGATGCATGACCCAGGTGGCAAAGACGCCCTTGGTGATAGAGGCGGCCCAGATATTGGTGTCCGTCGTCATGGGGAGATTTTTCTCTGCGTTGCGCAGGCCGTAGGCGTGGGTCCACACGACGCGGCCATGGTTGAGGATGGCGAGCTGGGCCCCCATGACTCCGTCGCGCTTGAGCTCTGCATCGGCGATTGCGTTGGCTTTGCCGGCGGACAGACGATGGCCGTCAAGACGGCGGATGGTTTGTTGGCCGTGGGCACAGGGTGCCAGGGCAATCGCGACAGAGAGTATTTGGGCGAGGAAGCGTGGACGCATGGAGACAGGATACCTAACGGCGTGGCATTGGCGAGTGAACAGTGGTTTGCCACAACAATTCGCAGCGTACGGCACACACCAATACAATGGAAGAGATGCTCCATTTCTTTCATCTTGCGCCGCGGTATGAGTTTGCTTGGCTGGTTGCGGCTTCGTTCATCGCGGGCGTGATGAATGCGATGGCGGGGGGCGGGTCGTTCCTGTCGTTTCCGGCGATGCTGGCGATGGGCGTGCCGCCGATCCAGGCGAATGCGACGAATACGGTGGCGCTGTGGCCGGGGCAGTTGACCAGCGTGACGGCGCTGCGGGATGATCTGCGGCGCGACCTGCTGTTTCCGGTGGCGACCGCTTCGGTTCTGGGCGGCATTGGCGGCGCGGTGGTGCTGCTGAAGACGAAGCAGATCACGTTTCTGCATATGGTGCCGTGGCTGCTGCTGGTGGCGACGCTGCTGTTTGGCGTGAGCGGGCCGGTGTCGCGGTGGCTGGGGCGGCGGTCAGCCACGCCGCATGTGCCGCGCAAGCCGAATGTGTGGGTGTTGCTGGCGGTGCTGCTGCCGGTGTGTTTTTACATCGGATACTTTGGGGCGGGCGCGGGATTTTTGATCATGAGTGCGCTGGCGCTGTTTGGCGTGGAAGAGATGCACGAGCTGAATTCGCTGAAGGTGCTGGCGGCGTGTTTATCTAATTTGTGTGCGGTGCTGACGTTTGTGGTGCAGGGCGCGGTGATCTGGCACTACTGCCTGATCTCGATGGTGTTTGCCGGGCTGGGCGGATGGCTGGGGGCGCAGTATGCACGGCGCATCAGCGCGAACGTGTTGCGGGTGATTGTGGTGGCGACGGGCTGCCTGGTGGCAGGGTATTTTTTCTGGAAGCAGGCGCACGGAGGATGATGCGGAAAAGTGTGATCGACATGATCGGGTATGTGGCGGCGGTATGCACGACGATCTCGTTTTTGCCGCAGCTGGTGCGGGTGCTGAAGCTGCGCTCGGCGCGGGATATTTCGCTGGGGATGTTTATTTTGTTCTCGACCGGGACGGCGCTGTGGCTGACGTATGGAATTCTGTCGCACTCGTGGCCGGTGGCGGGAGCGAACCTGGTGACGTTTGGGCTTTCTATCGCAATTTTAATTTTGAAACTGAAGTATGACGCTGCGTATGACGCAGAGCAGATGAAGGATGAACAATGAGCCATGAAGGCATACGGTTTGTGAGCAAAGACGAGGCGGCGAAGGTGGAGGAGAAACTTTCACTCGACGCGGTGACTCCGGCGAAGGTGCGGGTGAAGAAGACGGAAGGCACCGGCGTGGAGATCGACTGGAAAGATGGGCACAAGAGCGCGTGGAGCTTTGCGTGGCTGCGCGATGCTTGCCCGTGCGCGACGTGCCACGAGGAGCGGCAGGCGGAGGGACGCAAGCCGGGTGAGGCGCGGAAGGCGGCTCCGCAGTTGCTGCCGATGTTCAAGCCGCCGGCGCGGCCGCAGACGGTGACGCAGGTGGGGAATTATGCAGTGCGGTTCAAGTGGGACGATGGGCACGACAGCGGGATCTATTCGTGGGAGTATCTGCGAAGAGTTTGCCAGTGCTATGAGTGCTGCGCGCACGGCGAATAACGCGCTTTGCGCGTAAGGGCGGCTCCCGTTGGTCGCAGAGGCAGAAGCAGGTTCTTCACTGCGCTCAGAATGACAAAATTGAATATGGTTCGGCGGAGCCGTGCAGTTGTGGCGAAGTGAACAGTCGAACCCAGGTCTCAAAAGCGAGACCTGGGGCACCCGCACTGGTGACTGTTAGGTACAGCTGTAGCTGGCATCGGCGAGAAGCAGATTCCGCCGCTTCGCTGCGGAATGACAAATCGGTTGGAGGGACTGGCAATAGTGTTTAGGTGAGGGAGAGGTTTGCTGCGCGGTTGGCGGATGGGTTGGTGGCCCAGTCGGCTTCGACGATGGAGAGGGCTTCTTCTACGGTGGTGGCGACTTTCAGGAGGCCCATAGTGCTGCCGCGGAACATGCCTTCGGCGGTGATGTAGCTCATGAAATCGAGGAGCTTGTCGTAGTAGCCTGCGGCGTTGAGGAAGAGGCAGGGCTTCTGGTGGATGCGGAGCTGGGCCCATGTGATGGCTTCGAAGATCTCTTCGAAAGTGCCGATGCCGCCGGGCAGGGCGATGAAGGCGTCTGACTTCGACGCGATGAGGGCTTTGCGCTCGTGCATGTTGGGCACGATGTGCAGCTCGGTGATGCCGCGGTGGGTGATCTCCACTTTTTCGAGAACGTGAGGGATGACGCCGATGATGCGTCCGTTTTCGGAGAGGACGCCTTCGGCGAGGGCTCCCATCATGCCGACCTGGGCACCTCCGTAGACGGCTCCGTAGCCGCGGCGGGCGAGGGCGCGGCCCATTTCGCGGGCGAGTTCGAGGTAGAGCGGACGGTTTCCGTCTGCCGAGGCGCAGAAGATGGCGATGTTCTTTTCGGAGGGCATCTGTGTAGACAGGATATCCGAAACGTGGGGCGATACACTTAACATTGGAGTGAACCTTGCATCATCTTCTGGAAAAAATGAATCCGCAGCAGCGCGAGGGCGTGGAGGCCGTGGATGGGCCGGTGCTGATTCTCGCGGGCGCGGGGTCGGGTAAGACGCGCGTGATTACGCACCGCATTGCGTACCTGATCGACGTGAAGGGCGTGGCTCCGGATTCGATCCTGGCGGTGACGTTTACCAACAAGGCCGCGAAGGAGATGGCGGAGCGCGTGGACAAGCTGATCGGGCATACGTCGCTGGCGCGGCCGGTGCTTTCGACGTTTCACTCGTTCTGCGTGCGGACGCTGCGACGCGACGTGGAGGCGCTGCGGGTGAACGGCGTGGGGCTGACGAAGGATTTCGCTATCTACGACGAGAACGATCAGCAGGCGGTGGTGAAGCAGGCGATGCGGCGGATGGGCATCGACGACAAGCAGCTGAAGCCGCGGGTGGTGCTGGGGAAGATCTCGTGGGCGAAGAACCACATGATCGATCCGCAGGAGTATTTTCTGAACTCCACGAATCCGCAGGATGAGAAGATCTCGCATATCTTTGAGGCGTATCGCAAGGAGCTGGCGAAGGCGAATGCGGTGGACTTCGACGATCTGCTGCTGGAGACGGTGCGGCTGCTGAAGGGCTCGGGCGAGGTGCGCGAGAAGTACAACCGGCGGTACAAGTATCTGCTGATCGACGAGTACCAGGACACGAACAAGCCGCAGTATGAGCTGATGAAACTGCTGAGCGGCAGCCATCATAACGTGTGCGTGGTGGGCGATGAGGACCAGAGCATCTACAGCTGGCGCGGCGCGGACATCAAGAACATCCTGGAGTTCGAGAAGGATTTTCCGGAGGTCAAGACGATCCGGCTGGAGCAGAACTACCGGTCGACGGAGATGATTCTGGAAGGCGCGAGCGCGGTGGTGCGGAACAACACGCAGCGCAAGGGCAAGGAGCTGTGGACGGCGCGGGAGGGCGGCGCGAAGATCGGCTACTACGAAGCGCCGGATGGTGAGAATGAAGCGCTGTTTGTGGCGGACAGGATTGCGACGTATCTGCGCGAGGCGGGGCAGAGCGACGCTGAGCCACGGTGCGCGGTGCTGTACCGGACGAATTCGCAATCGCGGCTGGTGGAAGAGGCGATGCGGCGCTACAACATGCAGTACACGATGGTGGGCGGCTTCTCATTCTACGAACGCGCCGAGATCAAGGACATGCTCAGCTATCTGAAGCTGGTGCAGAACCCGAATGATTCGATTGCGCTGGCACGGTCAATCAATACGCCGGCGCGCGGCATTGGGAAGACGACGCTGGAGACGATTGAGCGGCTGGCGCTGGAGACGGGGCTGAGCACGTGGGACGCGGTGCAGCGCGCGATTGCGCAGAGGCTGCTGCCACAGCGGGCGTTGACGGCGCTGGAGGGGTTTGTGCGGCTGATCAGCGATGCGCGCGCGATGATGGCGCCGGGGTTTGCAGAGAAATTAGTAGAAGATGTGCAGGTGGCGGAAGCGCCAGTGGTGGATGCGCATGCGAGCGAAGATGCGGCGGCAGGTGACGAGAGTTTTAATTTTGGATTTGATTTTCATGCGGATGAGGAAGTAGCGGCGGCGGAAGAATCGCAGGATGCGGGATTTGATCCGGCGGAGTTTACGGCTCCGGGGGCGGAGTCGACGCAGTTTGATCCGGCACAGATCGACGCGGCGCGGTTCAATCCGTTTGCGGATGCGCCGGTGGCGAAGAAGCAGGCAGCGGCGAAGAAGGCTGAGCCGGTGCAGGTGGAGACGAAGGTTGAAGCGGTAGAAGGGTTCCGCGCGCCGGGGGATGCGGCGACGCTGCCGGAGCTGATCAAGTTTTTGAATGACCGCAGCGGCTATCTGCGGGCGCTGGAGGATGAGGGCACGCCGGAGGCTTTCTCGCGGATTGAGAATCTGAAGGAACTGGCGAACGCGGCGCAGGACGCGCAGGTGCGCGGTGAGACGCTGGCGGACTTCCTGGACCATGCGGCGCTGGTAAGCGATGTGGATTCGTACAACGCGGATTCGCGAGTGACGCTGATGAGTCTGCACGCGGCGAAGGGGCTGGAGTTTCCGCTGGTGTTTTTGACGGGGATGGAGGAGGGGCTGTTTCCGCATTCGCGGTCGCTGACCGACCCTCCGCAGCTGGAGGAGGAGCGGCGGCTGTGCTACGTGGGCATGACGCGCGCGATGGACACATTGGTGATGACGCGGGCGCGCTACCGCCGCCGCTACGGGAATGATATGCCGGAGCAGAGCCTGCCATCGCGGTTTCTGGAGGAGATTCCGGCGCATTTGATCGAGGATCTGGGGAGCCCGCGGGATACCGGGGCGAGCTATGGCGGGGGATATGGCGGCGGCTACGGCGGGAATCGGTATGGCCAGAACCGGTACGGGAAAAAGCGCGACGAAGACGGCGGCGAGCGCCACTACAGCTACGAGGACGAGGACCAGAGCGCCGCGGACAGCGCGGGGCCCCAGGGGCACCAGGTTCCGGCGAAGAAGGGGCTGCAGTTTGGGCTGCATAAAAGCGCGCAAAAGGGCGATTCCATTGACAATATCGCCACTTTCTTCGGTGCGCGGGGCGGCGCGGCGGCGAAGGCGGGGCGGCCCAAGCTGGAGGTGGCGGAGCCGGCGGGCAAGACGGGGATGAAGACGGGAACGCGCGTCCGGCACCCGAAGTATGGGGAGGGTGTGATCTTCCGGCGCGAGGGAGACGGGGAAGATGCCAAGATTACAGTACAATTTACACATCACGGCGTGAAGAAGCTGGTGGAGAAGTTTGCCATGTTAGAGCGCCTGTAAATTTTGTAGGAAGAAGTCTGGAGAGCAGGATCGATGGCAAATACAAAGAGCATTACCGAGAAGGACGAGCGCAAGAAGGTCAAGCGCGCCGCACGCAAGGCAGCAGCCCCCAAGGGCCCCCGCACCGGAGCACGCGGTGAGAATAAGGCAAAGGTCAAGAAGGCTTCACGCGGACAAGCCAAGCGCAAATAGTCCTACGGTGCTGCGCGCACGGCGGATCGCTTTGCGTGCCAGTCCCGATACATATGCAAGAGGCAGGCCTTCGGGCCTGCCTTTTTGCGTTTGTGGGAGGGGTTAGCCGGGGGGCCAGGCCATGGGGCGGCCGCCGAGGATGTGGAGGTGAAGGTGGTTCACCGACTGGCCGCCATCGGGGCCGGTGTTGATGACGATGCGGTAGCCTTTTGCGTCAAGACCCTCCATGTGGGCGACTTCGGCGGCGGCTTCCAGCAGGTGGCCGAGGAGCTGGCGGTGCTCCACGGTGGTTTGGGCGTGGGAGGGGATGTGGTGTTTGGGGATAAGCAGCAGGTGGATGGGGGCCTTGGGGTCAATATCGGGGAAGCAGAGACAGTAGTCATCCTCGTACACGCGGGTGACCGGAATTTCGCCTTTGGCGATCTTGCAGAAGAGACAATCAGCAGGCATGAAGTATTCCTTGATTCAGTTTCTCGCCGGAGGAGGCCTGCGAGTTTGGTTCGCTTGCGGGGAGCAGAAAGTCACTTACGAAAATAGATTGGATGCGAATCCTCTGACCATGGATGATACGCCGCTGCGAAGGCGATGCGGTCGGCGATGGCGGGGTGGCTGGAGGACCAGAACTCGACCAGCGGGCGGCGCTCCGGGGTGGCGAGATTCTGCTCGCCGAGGACCTGGAAGGAACGGGCTGCGGTAGCGGCGGGGTCTGGCACGATGCCGTGCAGGGCTTCCTGGCCGTAGATGTCTGCCGCGTGCTCGATGTGGCGGCTGAAGGCGTTGGCCAGAGGCTCGGTGGCGAACTGGGCGGCGGTGAAGAGGAGCAGCAGGACGGCCAGGATGGCGGGGTCGCGCAGGGAGGCGATGCCCCAGCGGGGGCCGAAGCGGCGCAGCATCCACGCGGTGAGGTGCGAGCCGAGCCAGAAGCAGAGGAACATGAGCGCGGCGGCGAAGGCCATGCCGGCGATGACGTGGTGAAGCACGTAGTGGCCGAGTTCGTGGGCGAACATAAAATCAATTTGGTCGGGCGGGATGCTGTGCAGGGTGGTGTCCCACACGACGACGCGCTTGGAGGAGCCGAAGCCGGTGACGTAGGCGTTGGTCTCCGTGACCTTGGCGCTGGCGCGCATGAGGAAGATGCGGCTGGGGGGAATAGAGATGCCGCTGTGGGCGACGACGCGCTCCAGCTCGGAGACGAGGGCGGGGTTGGTCTGCGCGAGGGGCTCAAATTTGTTGAAGAGGGGATCGATGTAGATGGGAGTGAGGGTGACGCCGGCGACCATGAGGACGATCATGATGCCCCAGAACCAGAGCCACCAGCGGCGGGGCGAATGATTGAGCAGGAAATAGAGGATGGCCGCGAGCAGTACGCCGACGAGGGTGGTGATGGCGTAGGAACGGGCTACATCGGCGAACCAGCTGGGCCAGCGCTGGATGGAGATGCCGAAGCGCAGCAGGATGTGGTGGCCGAGGATGCTGAGGGGAAGCGTGGCAAGTTGGAGCAGAAGTAGAAATGTGACGGCGAAGAGGAGTTTCTGTAGCCAGGAGCGCTGGGTGAGCGCGCCGATGCGGGACGACATGCGTGCGGGTATTCGGAAGGCAAGCAACAGGATGAGCAGAAGGATGGGCCAGAGTTCGCGGGCGAAGTGGAGGTCGACCATGAGGCGGCCGAGGGCGACGGCTTTGGCGTAGAGTTCGGGCGGCAATGTGTAGGTGACGGGCACGCAAGCCATTCTTTCATGGGTGCTGCGATGCTGTGCGCGGAGGAGGCGAAAGCGGAAATTTTTGCCGTGCGTCTAAAGCAGGTGGGCAGGTGAATCCTGCGAAGGCGAGCGCTACACGCGCGATGGCTATTTTAGAGCGTTTCGATTTAGATGACAGTACGGATAGAGATAACCTCAGGGGCTAAAGCCCGGTTCCGTGGCGGAATGTAATGTGCGGGCTGAAGCCCGCACCTACCTCAATCGAAGCTCGCACCTACCGCAGAAGCTCGCACCTACCGCAGAAGCCCGTACCTACCGCAGAAGTCACGCAGTGTTGTGGTTATTCAGAATTCATCGGGCGGGAAAACGCGGTACACTTCAGCCATCTGCCGCGCACCCGCGTAGCCACAAGGAGCACCCTTTTCGGATGAATTACCTGTATCGCCCCTCCATTCTGACTGTAGCAATATCTCTGTGTTTTTCGAGCCTTGCAGCGCATGCGGCGAGTCCGGCGGCGAAGAAGGCGGCGGCGAAGCCTGCGCCGCAGACCGTGCTGCTACAGACGATGCAGACGGAGCTGGCGCGCGCGATGCAGTCGCTGGGGCATCCGGCGGCTGGCGCAGCAGCGGTTGACGCGACGGCGCAGCCGGGACCCTACTTCATTAGCTATGACGTGGCGGATGCGTACTCAACGCGCATCATGGCGCAGTATGGCGCGCTGGTGAACTCCAGTGAGAACCATGTGAGGCTGGGCGATATCCAGGTGCGGGTTGGGTCGCCTGCGCAGGACAACACGCATGGGACGCACCGCACGTCGGCGCTGAGCACGGTCTCGCTGCCGCTGGAGAATGATGCGGAGGCGCTGGGACGCTCGCTATGGTTTGCTACGAACCGGGGCTACGGTACGGCGCTGCAGAATTATCTGAAGGTGAAGACCGAGCAGCAGGTGAGGGCGAAGGAAGAGGATACGTCGCCGGATTTCTCAGTGGAAGCGCCGGTGAAGGGGATGGAGACGCCGTTGACGCCGGAGACGGTGGACCGCAAGGCGTGGGAGGCGCGGGTGCGGGCGCTCTCTGCATCGCTGCGCGCATATCCGGATGTATTTTTTGACGCGGTGATCCTGTCGAGCGATACGGAGAATGATTACTACGTTTCGTCAGAGGGATCGGTGACGATCGCGCCGACGCAGCTGGCGCGGCTGGTGATTGTGGCGCGGACGCGCGCTGACGACGGCATGGACCTCTTCCGCACGCTGACGTACGAGGCACGTTCGCTGAGCGGATTGCCCGCGACGGAGAAGCTGAACGCGGATATCGCGGAGGTGGGCAAGAGCCTGGAAGCGCTGCGCGTTGCGCCACTGACGCAGCCGTTCCGCGGGCCGGCGATCCTGTCAGGACGGGCGGCGGCGGTGTTCTTCCATGAAGTGCTGGGGCACCGGCTGGAAGGGCAGCGGCAGCGCGGCGATGAGGAAGGGCAGACGTTCACGAAGGATGTGGGCAAGGCAATTCTGCCGAGCTTTCTGAGCGTGGCGGACGATCCGACGCTCTCGACGTTTCATGGCACGGAGCTGAGCGGACACTATCTGTATGACGATGAGGGTGAGCCGGCGCGGCACGTGGACCTGATCCAGGATGGCGTGCTGAAGACGTTTCTGATGTCGCGGATGCCGGTGAAGAATTTTGCGAACTCCAATGGACATGGGCGCGCGCAGACGGGCAAGCTACCGACGGGACGGCAGGGCAACCTGATCGTGACGTCGTCCAAGACGGTGAGCGATACAGAGCTGCGGGCGATGCTGATCGCAGAGGCGAAGAAGCAGGGCAAGCCGTATGGGCTGTTCTTCCAGGACATCTCGTCAGGATTCACACTGACGCAGCGCATGCTGCCGCAGGCCTTCTCCGTGGTTCCGCTGGTGGTGTATCGCGTGTATGTGGATGGACGGCCGGATGAGCTGGTGCGCGGCGTGAGCATTGTGGGCACACCGCAGTCTGCGCTGAACCACATTGTGGCGACGGATGATAATCCGCAGGTCTTCAACGGGGAGTGCGGCGCGGAGTCTGGCACTGTTCCGGTTTCGGCGGTTGCGCCGGGAATGCTGGTATCGGAGATTGAAACGGAGAAGCAGAAGCAGGGGACGGCACGGCCGCCGATCCTGCCTCCGCCCACAGCAGATGCTGCACCGGCAGCGAAGGAGGTGCGGTAATGAAGAACCAGCGAGTCAGTAAGGCAGCGAGTCAGCGGGTCAGCAAGAGAGCGGTTGCGGTTGTGATGGGTGCAGCGATGATGATTGCGCCGGCGTTTGCGCAGACAGCGACGCAAACGGATCCGGTGCTGAAGGCGATGCAGGCGGAGCTGGAGCGTGCGAAGACGCTGCATCTGCAGGATATGCAGACGCCGTACTTTGTGGAGTATCGCGTAGAAGACGTGGATGAGTTTGAGGCGAGTGCGGATTATGGCGCGCTGACACGGCGGGAGGCGGCGCACCAGCGGATTCTGCGGGTGACGGTGCGGATTGGCGATTACAAGACGGACAATTCCACTCCGCAGGGAAATGGCACGGCGCAGCTGGCGACGGTGGACGATGACGTGATGGCGCTGCGCTATGCGCTGTGGTCGGCGACGGACGATGCGTACAAGAGTGCGCTGCGCGGCTACTCTGCCAAGCAGGCGCAGCTGAAGGGATTCCAGACGCCGCCGACCGCGGATGATTTTGCCATGGCGAAGCCGGTGACGCAGGTCGATCCGCTGGTGAAACTCAGCATCGACCAGCCGCTGTGGGAGAAGCGCGTGGCGGAGGCGAGTGGATGGTATGCGAGCGATGCGGCGGTAAAGGCGTTTGCGACGGACATCCAGTATTCGACAGCTGGTGTGCAGGCAGTGGCGGTGAATCGCTATCTGGTGAACAGTGAAGGCACGGTGGTGCGCGGAGGGCATGCGTACTACATGTGTTCGCTGGGCGCAGGGACGCAGGCGCAGGACGGTATGCGGCTGGACCGGAACGTGGCGACTGTGGCGGCGAGTGCGGACCAACTGGCGGCGTGGGACAGCTTCCACAGCAAGGCGATCACGATGCTGGGGACGCTGCGCGAACTGCGTAATGCGCCGGTGATGGGTGAGGATTATCACGGGCCGGTGCTCTTCTCGAGCGATACAGCGGCGGATGTGTTCAACAAGTTGTTTGTGCCGGACGTGGAGGCGGACAAGCCGAAGCCGGGCACGACGGCGCGCACGACGGGCGGGTATAAATCGAGCTATAAGTCGCGGGTGCTGCCGGAGTTCATGAACGTGGTGGATGATCCGCTGCTGGCGACGTTTGCGGGCAAGAGCCTGGTGGGCGCGTATGACGTGGATGATGAGGGCGTGCCGGCGCAGAAGGTGCAGGTGGTGAGCAAGGGCATCCTGACAAACTACCTGATCGGGCGCGAGCCAGTGAAGGATTTCCCGGTGTCGAATGGGCACGGACGCGCTCCGCTAGCGCAGGCCGCACACTCACGCTCAGGCGTGATGGTGTTCAGCAGCAGCGAGCCGATGCCGCGCAAGGCGATGGAGGCGAAGCTGCTGACGATGGCGCGGGACCAGGGGCTGGATGCGGTGTATTCCGTGGACACGCTGGGGCCGGAGCTGACGCCGCGGCTGCTGTATCGCGTGAATGCGAAGGATGGCAGCAAGACGCTGGTGCGCGGCGCGGTGTTTGACGAGCTGGACCAGCGCAGTTTGCGGACGGATATTCTGGCGGCGGGCGATGATCCGTTTGTGGCGAGCAGTATCAATGGAGCGCCGCAGACGACGATTGCGCCTTCGATCTTGTTTGGGGAGATCGGCGTGAAGCGGGCTTCGCAGGAGCAGGAGAAGTTGCCGTATTATCCGCCGCCGCCGGCAGAGAAGTAGAAGGAAGAGATAATTTGCAAACAACAATGCCCCATGTCTCGCATCGAGATATGGGGCATTGTTGTTGCGGCGTTACTTCTTTTTATCTAATACGAAGTTGGTGCGGATGTGGGTGACGCCGAGGCTGGCGATTTTGGCTTGCATGAGTTTGCCGTCCGCGTCGGTGTAGATGTCAGAGGCGCCACCGTTGAAAGTGAGAACGTAGTGCTTCAGGACAATGGGTTTGCCATCGAGGGTTCCGGCGCTCTCGGAATCAGAGCTGAGACGGAAGGGCTCGATGCGGTCAGGGGTCTTGGCGGTGGCGGGGACCAGGATGCGGTAGATATGATCGGGGCGCGGGTGGGCGGCGATGATATCCATCAGGACCTGCCAGACGCTGGCATCATCGGGGAATGCTACGGTACATTCGGGGACGGGGAGCGTAATGGTGCGGCTGCCGGCGGGAGCACTACCCTTCATGAGGTTGATGGTGAGCGTGTCATTCAGCTTGCTCGGACTGATCATCACCATGGTGTGGTCTTCGGGGTTGGTGAGGGTGGCGGAATCGATGAGGCCGTCGTTGCCGATGGCATACTCGATCGTGCGGCTGCCCTGATTGCCGGTGACATAGACGACCTTGCTGCGAACCTTGAAGCCGTTCTTTCCCGTGTTGATGGTGTATGTGGTTGAACTCTGCTTGACCCCTTTGCCGTTGACGAGATCGAAGGAGTGGGTTTCAGCGGCGATGGCCGCCACGCTGGACGTGAGAAGTGCGAGGCAAAGAAGAAGAACGCGCTTGCATTGCATGAGATAGCTCCTAAAAGTTCATTCAGGTTGGAATCATGAGCAAGCAGCAGCAAAGGACATTTGCAAAAGCAGATGCTTTACTGCGCTCGGGATGATCAGTGGGTGGTGGTGCGCGTGAGGCGGATGGCCGTGCGCAGCACTTAGTCCAGACGGACGAGGTAGGCTTCTGCGGTGGGTTCGCGGGGGCGGATGCCTTCAGCGATCTGGGTGGCGCGGGACTTATCGCCCTGCGGCGTGTTGACGCGGACCCAGTGGCCGGTGGGGCCGGGGAATTCAATGACCTTGGCCGTGGAGTAACGGCGGGAAAGATCGTCTTTGAGCTTGATGGCGTTGCTGGCGTTGGAGAACGCGCCGACCTGGACGCACCACCTACCTGCGGTGGATGCAGAGGCAGGCTGGGAGAAGACTTCGATCTTAACCTTCGCCACGCCGGCGCGGTAGACCCCGGTCTGCTTAGCGGCTGCGAGCGAGAGATCGAGAACGCGGCCATGCACGAAGGGGCCGCGGTCTGTAATCTTGACGACGGCGGACTGGCCGGTCTCCACGTTGGTGACACGCACGATGGTGCCCATGGGCAGGGTGCGGTGCGCCGCGGTCATCGCGTTCTGATCGTAGATCTCGCCGTTGGCTCCGCGCTGGTTGTTGTAGGGCGGGCCGTACCAGCTGGACATGCCGACTTCGACGGAGAGCGGTTTGCCTTCGACGCGGGCCGGGGCAGGCGTGGGCGCAGGGCGCTGTGTGGCAACCGTGGAGCGTGAGGACTGGGGACGGCGATACGTGGGCGGTGGCGGAACGTACACCTGCTTCTGCCGATGATGGCAGCCGGCAGTGAGCGTGAGCACGGCGAGAGCGCCGAACGCATACATCCACCGCAACGGGTTGTGCAGAGAGCTCTTCATATACCGCCGCAAGAGACACGACCCTCATCGTCCAGTATTCGCAAACCAAAGAGAGAGGGCAACGGGGGAATGCGCGGTTGTGCCTAAGTGGTAAACCAGCAAGGGCTTGCGCAAATCGTGGAGTATCGCAGGGCAGGAGCGCTGATTTTGGCATCTTACCCAAAAGAGCCGATGGTGGCCGCCGATCAATATTGAGTCAAAAGAAGGAATGAAACGTGAAATTTAGCTGGAACAAATTGATGTGCCTTACAGTATTTCTGGGCGTAGCTGGGATTTCGCATGCGCAGACCGCGGCAGTACATACCGTGGAGCCGGAGAGCGCGATGGTGGCGGAGAACACGCTGCCTGATGCTCCGGAACCACAGCAGACGAAGGACGCGCCAGCACCGGGAAGCATGGAAAAAGACGTGCAGAAGGCGCGGATAGCAGGCATTGCGCCGGAGAACCGGCCTTTGATCGCACCCAAGTACCACTTCTATATCCATCAGGGGCAGACATCGCAGCCGCTGGGCCCGTGGGATAAGCTGCGGTTCCCGTTCATGGAAAACCTGACCGGGCTGACTGAGGTGACTGCGCTGTATTCCGCGGGCATCTCGCAGTGGGATGATTCAGACCCGAAGTATGGCGTGGATAAGGGCGCGTTCGGGCAGCGACTGGGAGCCGCACTGATCCGGCAGACATCGCAGGCGGTATTCAATGAGGGCGTGGGCGCCATCATCTTTCACGACGATCCGCGCTACTACGTGATGGGCGATGGGCACAGCGTGGGGAAGCGCATTCTCTACGCAGGTACGCGAACACTTTCGATACGGTCCGATACAGGGAAGCAGCGCCCGAATGCGCCGTTGTGGCTGGGATATCTTGCGGCGGCGGCGCTGACGCAGGCTTATTATCCAGCACCAAGCCGAAGCGCGGATGTAGTGTTTGAGGCCTATGGTTGGTCGCTGGGAGCTGCCGCACTGGGTTATGAGTTCCACGAATTTCTTGGAGATGCACTGCGATTGACGCACATCAAGAAAGATTAGACTGGGTCTAATCCAAGCGACGGGACTCCATAGATGCCAAGGCCTGATATCCAGCGTATGCGAAGGACGCTAGCGGCATGTGGACTGATGCTGGCGATGGGTGTGGGTACTGCGGTGGCGCAGGCCGCGCTGCCAGAGGCTCCGGCGCCGCAGACGAATTCGGAGGAGAAGAAGCTGCTGATCGGGCCGGCGAATTGCGTGAGCCCTGCATACGCAGCTACGAACCCTGAGGCGGCGAGTGAAGCATTGGTGGAATCCAAGCCATGCACCAAGTCGGAGAATCCGTTCAATCGCTTTCTGAGCACGAGTGAGCCGCATCCCATGAGTCCGCAGCAGAAGCTGCTGCTGGCAGAGCGGGACTTCACGGACGTATTCAACCTGCTGACCATTGCCGGGAACTCCGCAATCTATATTGGCAGCAATGCGCATAATCCATATGGTCCGGGGATGCGTGGTTATGGATATAACGTGGGCGTCAGCTTGTCGCAGGATGCGACGGGCGAATTCGTGAACACCTTTCTGATTCCATCGCTGTTCCGTCAGGACCCGCACTACCATCGCATGCCGACTGCGCGGCTGATGCCCAGGATTGTGCATGTAGTGATGTCGGTGGTGGTGATGCAGAACGATTATGGGCGGCCGATGTTCAACTACGCGGACTTCGTGGGATTTCCCATCGACGCGGAGCTCTCGAATTTGTATGTGCCGGGGCTGCAGACGAATGTGAAGGCGACGGGCGTGCGGGTGGCAGTGGGGTTGGCGACGGTGCCTATCGGCAACGCAATTGCGGAGTTTCTGCCGGACCTGGCGCGGCATGTGAATCTGCATGTGATCTTTGTGCAGCGCATCATCAACCAGGTGGCGCGCGAGGGCGGGTCGCCTGATTTCTAATTTTTCGAGGGTAGATCGCAGGCCATCCGGCTGATTCTGGCAGCCGTCCGGGAACCGTTCAGTGGGCTATATTTACCGTTCAATGCAGATTCTCGCCATTCGCTGCATAAATCTTTCTCCTGACGTGCGTGGGGCATAAGCTAAACGATGGCAGTGCTGTGTGTTGCATACATGATAAGTAATTGAAGGCATACGGCTTTAGACACGGCCCGGGCATCTATACCGGAACATCCGCGACGGATATGGCAAGAATCCATCGACGGCTCAGGAGAACAAATCTATGTCGAAATTTTCAAAGGCACTTGAGAAGACAGTTACCTACGGCGCAAAGGCCGGCTGGGCAGTCTTCAGCAGGCTGAACACGATCAGCCCCAACAAGTCGTTCACGCCGAAGTGGAGCGACAAGCCGCTGCTCAAGAGCTATGAAAAAGAGAAGCCGCCACTGGGCTGGCCGCGGACCACGGACTCGCTTTGTCCGAAGTGTCTGCCGCAGATCCGCCAGCAGATCGTGGACGGCAAGCTGCCGCATGAGATTCTGCTGAACGAGAAGGTTGGCGAGATCAAGGCGCAGATCATTGAGCGCGACGGCCAGATCCTGATGGTGAAGGATTGCCCAATCCATGGCCACTTCGAAGACGTGATGTCGATCGACACGGCATTCTTCAAGCACCTGGAAGAGGTGTTCCCGGGGCGCGACATCCGCGCGCACAACGATGAGAAGCTGCACAACCACGGCACGTCGACGGTGACGCATGGCCGCGGCTCGGTGCTGACCATCGATCTGACGAACCGCTGCAACATGATGTGCGATCCGTGCTTCATGGATGCGAACCAGGTCGGCTTTGTGCATGAGCTGACGTGGGACGAGATCAAGACCATGCTGGACAACGCCATCACCATCAAGCCGAAGCGGCAGATGAGCGTGCAGTTCTCCGGCGGCGAGCCGACACTGTCACCGTACTTTCTGGATGCAGTGGCGTATGCCTGCAAGGTGGGCTACAACTCCGTACAGGCGGCGACGAACGGCATTGAGTTTGCAAAGTCGAAGGAGTTTGCGAAGGCGGCGGCGGAAGCTGGTTTGCGCTATGCGTATCTCCAGTTTGACGGCATCGGCAACGCGGCGAACTCGCACCGCAAGGTTGGCAACGCGTTTGACGTGAAGCTGCAGGCGATCCATAACCTGCATGAAGCCGGCGTGGACATTGTGCCGGTGACGACGATCGTGAACGGCATCAACAACGAGCAGGTGGGCCGCATTATTGAGTTCGCGCTCGACAATCCGAAGAAGATCAACTTCCTTTCGTTCCAGCCGGTGAGCTTTACGGGCCGCGACGAAGAGGTTTCTGACGAGCGGCGCGCGGCGCAGCGTTATACGCTGTCGCATCTGGCGCACGACGTGAAGAACCAGACGGGGTTGGGCGAGCCGTTGCGCGACTGGTTTCCGATCTCATTCATGTCTACCTTCAGCGACTTTGCCGATCTGGTTCACGGCCCGAGTGCTGACTGGGGCAACCTGAGCTGCGGCTGCCATCCGAACTGCGGTATCGGTATGGCGATGATGATCGACAAGGAGACGAAGGAAGCGGTTCCGGTGACGGCTTTCATTAATGCCGACCGGCTGGCGAAGGATGTAGCGAAGGTGAATGATGCAGCGCGCGGCAAGCTGTTGTCGATTCTCGGCGTATCGCTTGCGCTGATGCGCAACTACGATCCGTACATGGCGCCGAAGCATTTCAAGATCGCTGACTTGCTGAAGAAGTTTGACAAGAGCTTCGGTGCGACGGGTAAGGAATATGGCAAGGTAGGGGCGGAGCGCACGGAAGAAGATATCAAGCTGCGCCGCGGCGACCGCTGGAACTTCCTGTTTATCGCAGGCATGTGGTTCCAGGATCTGTTCAACTACGACTTCCGCCGTACCGAGCAGTGCATCATTCCGTACGCGACGCAGGAGGGCGAGATCAGCTTCTGCGCGTACAACACGGGCGTGGGCTGGCGGAACATCATCGAGAAGATGCACATGACGTCTTCGCTCACCAAGTGGTATGAGGAGCATGGGCGGCACGAGATCTTCGCGGGCGGTAAGAAGGTTGGGCTGGACACGGCTTCAACGCATGACCTGGTGCTGAATATGGATCATGTGGACGCAGCTGCGAACGATACGTTCGACAAGAGCGGCGTGGCAAAGAATGCGCGGGAAGAGAAGATCCGCGCACGCGATGCGAAGCTGAAGCAGGATGCGGAGAATGCACGCATGGCCAAGCTCTACCGCAAGGAAATCCTGAAGGAACCGGAGATGCCGGGCGGCTTTGTTGCGCTGGGCGAGATCAAGCCGGTTCAGGCAGCGAAGACGGAAGAACCGGTATCCGGCGACTAGTAACTTTAGCTACGAATGAAAACAGAAAGGCCGCCAGTGATGGCGGCCTTTCTGTTTGTGTCTTCAGCGCATGCAGGCGACTGTTGTTATGCGAGTTTGGAGAAGATCCAGTAGAGGCTGGCAGAGAGCGCGGCGGCGGCGGGGAGCGTGAAGATCCAAGCCATGGCGATGTTGCGGACGGTGGTGAGGCGCAGGCCGCTTGAGTTTGCCACCATGGTGCCAGCGACTCCGGATGAAAGGACGTGGGTGGTGCTGACGGGGAGGCCGAAGGTGTCTGCGCCCCAGATGGTTGCCATGGTGACGATGCCGGCGGCAGCGCCCTGCGCGTAGGTAAGCCGCTCTTTGCCGATACGCTCGCCAACGGTGACGGTGACGCGCTTCCAGCCGACCATGGTGCCCAGGCCGAGCGCGAGTGCGACGGCAACCTTGACCCACGTGGGGATGAACTTGGTGGACTTATCGAGCTGCTTGCGATAGCTGCTCAGCGCTGCAGCATCTGTCGCGCTCATTGCCGGACCATACTTCGGCAGCAGGCGGAGGCCTTCGCCTTCGAGGTACATCTGGTTGCGTACGTTTGCCTGCATGTTTGCCGGTACGGCGGGCAGGCTCTTGTAGATTGCGGCTTCATGAGAGATGTCATTCGCCATCTCCTGCAGAGCGCGCGGTGTGGCGGGCGTGTAGTGGCGTGAGGCGATGAATGCCTTGAGTTCGGCTTCGGGATTGGTGACAACGGTGGACTCATCGACATAGCTGCCCAGGGTGTGGACGGCGGCTTCAGACGAAGCGATGAAGCTCTGTACCTGATGTGGCCCAAAGGTGTGGTTCAGCGCATAGGCCGTGGGCACGGTGCCGATAAGGATGAGCATGATCAGGCCCATGCCTTTCTGACCATCGTTGGAACCGTGGAAGAAGCTGACGCCGGTACAGGTGAGGATGAGCAGAATGCGAATGTAGAGCGGGGGCGGAGCTTCGCCTTCGGGTGCTTTGTAGAGGCGAGGATCTGTGACCACGGTTTTGAGGACGAGCAGTAGAATCGCGGCCAGACCGAAGCCGACCAGGGGAGATAGAAGAAGGCTTTTCAGCACGGTGGCGGCTGTATCCCAGTGCACGGCGCTGACGCCGGAGCTTCCCTTGATGAAGCGGTACATCATGCCCACGCCAAGGATGGAGCCGATCATGGTGTGCGAACTGGAGGCAGGCAGGCCGCAGAACCAGGTGAGCAGGTTCCAGATAATGGCCGCGACCAGCAGAGCAAAGATCATGGCGAAGCCTGCACCGCTGGAGACCTTCAACGTCAATTCAACAGGCAACAGGCCGACGATGGCGTAAGCCACCGCGCCGCTGGATGCAAGCACGCCGAGGAAGTTGAAACAGCCGCTCAACACGACGGCGATGTGGGGCTCAAGCGAGTGCGTATAGATGACGGTGGCGACGGCGTTTGCCGTGTCGTGAAAACCGTTTACGAACTCAAAGCCAAGTGCGATGACGAGCGCGAGGCCGAGCAGGAAGAAGGGAAAGAGGCTGGTTGGGTGAACCGTCTGCAGGTCACTGGTGACCCGGGTGATGATGTAGACCACGCCGATGAGGGCCATTACAGCGAAGATGCCTGCGCCTAATTTTCCAGGAGATGATTTCTTGAGCTTTGCGTCCAGCAACGAACCCTTGAGCGGGGCAGGCGCTATCGCGACAGCGTCGGACATACAATCCTCACTTGATTCTTCGGGGAGGGGTACTGAGAGCACGCAAGCTTCAGAATTAACTGGAGCATCAAGTTCCTCTTGAATCTCAGTTTCGATGCCGGGTGCTGTAAGCATTCGTTCCGTTCTGCAGATCTGAATTAAGCGGCGCAGTTATCGTTTTACTTTTGTGTACCATGCGCATTTTATCGTTTGGCAAGTCATAATGCGTGTGATGTTCGCCCTTCGTTCGCCATTGGGAGAGCTTTGCTGTGGAAACAGTGCGATGAACGCCCGAAGAGCACAGTTTTTAGATGCTGATTGCATTCATGGGGGATGGCGAACGGTGCTGGGCTCGACCGGGGGGATGAGCTAAAAGATGCGGTAGGCGATGCCAACACTGACGCCGTAGGGGTGGATTGCGCCGTAGGTGAACTGAGGCCAGGCCTGGTACTCCACGTCGATGAGGCGAACGACGATCTTGTGATGGAGTTCTACGTCCATGCCGGCGCCGGGCGCCATGACGAAGTAATTGCCGACGGCGTAGTTGTAGGGAAAGTTGAAGTGTCCGGAGCCGACGAGCAGTTTGGCGTAGGGCTGAATGCCGTGAAACCGGAAGAGGGAGACGCGCGGGCCGATCAATTTGGTGCTGGCATGCACGTTGGCAGATTGATTGGTGAAGAGCCAGCGGCCTTCGGCCTCAAAGCCGTAGCGTGAGGCAAGATTGAAATCGATGTAGGTGTGTACACCACCCAGAACGCGTTTGCCGTAGTCGATCTGGTATTCAGAGATGCCGCCGCCGGCAATGAGCGACGCGCCGAGCTTCGTCTCTGTCGGCATCTCCTGCGCCATGGCGCGTGCCGGGCACAGCAACAGAGAGACACCCAGCAATGCGACGGCGAAAAGATATTTATGGAACATAATCCCTATCTTATTGGGTAACTGTCAGGGTTACGTTGACGGACTGGGTGATGCCAGTCTTCATACCCTGCGCCGTGACGACAACGGTGTAGGTTCCGGGCGGCGTGCCGTTGATCTGCAGTGCGCCGCAGCCACTCAGGCCGACGGTAAGGGTGGTGAGCAGGAGAAGAAGCAGACCGCCCAGATAGCGGCGGTTGCGGCGGGCGCTCCATAGCAGCAGGCCGAGGAAGAGGCCGGCCGGCAGAGCGCATGCCAGCATCCGTGATGAGGAAACAGGCTGGTGCAGGCTGGCCTGGCCGCCTGCGGTCAGTGGCGAGCCGGTATCAAGCGTGAGTTGCACGGTCTGCTGGCTAGCGGATGCGAGGTCGACGCTATCGGAGCTGAAGGTGCAGGTGGCGGCTGACGGCAGGCCAAGGCAGCCCAGCTTGATGGTGTCAGCGAAGCCTGCAACCGACTTCATGGTGATAGCCAGTACGCTGTACTGCTTGCTGGCAACGCTCACGGACGGAGGATTGGATGTAAGCGTGAGCTGCGCGGTATTGGTGACGCTGATCGTTCCACTGGATGCGGAGACGGAAGCTGCGTAGACGCTATCGCCAGCGTAGGTCGCGATAATGTTGTACGTTCCAACGGACGGAGCAAAGGTGTAGGTGGCGACGCCGTTGGCTGCGAGGTTTGCGCTGCCAATGGTGGCGCTGCCAGAAGTGAAGGTGATGATGCCGGTTGCCGGGATCGGGCCGGCGCTCTGCACTGCGGCAAAGAGCGTGAGTTGCTGGCCGGCCGTCACGTTGGAGGAAGATGCAGCGATCGAGGTGGTGGTTGGGCGCAGTTGTACCGGCTCGGTAATGGAGGCGGAGATGCTGCTGATGTTCAACGCGTCGCCGCCGTAGCTGGCGGTCAAGACATGCTGGCCGGCGCTCATGGAAGCAACGGTGAGGGAGGCGATGCCCGCTGTATTGAGGACGGCTGAGCCAAGCGGAGTGGTGCCATCCTGAAATTGCACGGTGCCGGTTGCCGATGTGCCGCTTGCATTGGTGACGGAAGCGGTGAGCGTGACGGATTGCTGCGTGAGTAAGGGACTGGTGCTGGAGGTGAGCGTCGTGGTGGTGGGCTGCTGCACGGTCTGAACTACTGCAGCAGAAGTCGCCGCCTGGTTGTCGCTGTCGCCGTTGTATACGGCGGTGAGCGAATGCAGGCCGGCGAACAGCGCAGAGGTGTTGAATGTTGCGACGCCTGATGCGAGTGTCGCGGTGCCGAGCGTGGCAGTGCCATCCTTGAAGGTGACGCTGCCGGTGGCGGCCTGTCCATTGCCGGTGACGTGAGCCGTCAAGACAATGGCGCTGCCGGCGACAGAGGGATTCGCGCTGGAGGTGAGCGTGACGCCTGTGGTGGCGGCTACAACAGTCTGCGTCCAGGGCGTGGAGATGCTGCTCTGGCTGGTGGTGTCTCCCGCGTAGCTTGCGGTGATGGTGTGAATGCCGGTGGTGAGCGTGGTGACGTCAAGCGCGGCGGTACCGCCGCTCAGGTTCGCAGTGCCGATCACGACAGCAGCGTCTTTGAAGGTGACAACGCCGGTTGCCGTTACTCCGCTACCGCCGACAACGGTTGCAGTGAGGTGAACGGCTGCGCCTGCGATGGACTGGTTCGCGCCGGACTGCACGGTGGTGACGGTGGTCTGCTGCACGGTCTGCGTGATGGCGCCGGAGGTGACGCTGGCGTTGTTGACGTCGCCGCTATAGACGGCGGTGATGGTGTGCTGGCCTACGGTGAGTGCGCTGGTGGAGAAGGATGAGGTCGCAGAGCCGTTCAGCACGCTGGCGCCAAGTGCGACTGTGCCATCAAACCAGCTCACGGTGCCGGTTGGTGTAGCAACGCCGTGCAAGAGTGTGGCGGTGAAGGTCGTGGATGCGCCTGCGAGCGAAGGATTCGTGTTGGATGCGATCTGCAGGGTAGGCGAAGCCTGGGTGACGGTGAGCGATATAACGCCGGAGGTGCTGGCCGCATCGTTGGTGTCGCCGCTGTAGACGGCGGTCAAGCTGTGCTGACCCACGGTGATGGTGCTGGAGACCAGAGTGGCAGTGCCGGTACCGTTCAGGATGCTGGAGCCGAGGCTCTGTGCGCCGTCCATGAAGGTTGCACTACCGGTTGGTGTTGCGCCGTCGCCGTTTACGGTCGCGGTGAGTGTAACTGCCGTGCCGCGAGGCAGCGTCTGAGCGGAAGCGCCCAACGAAACCTGGGTTGTGGCCTGTTGCATGGTCTGCACCAGCGTGGCAGAAGTACTGGAGGCATTCGATGAGTCGCCACCGTAGTTGGCGATGATGCTGTGGGTGCCAGCGCTGAGCGAGGACACTGTGAGCGTGGCCGTGCCCTGCAGATTCAGTACGCCTGTGCCCAGAACCGTAGCGCCATCTGTAAAGGTGATGTTGCCGGTGGGGACGGGGCCTTGGCCGGTCACAGTCGCAGTGAATGTAACGGGTGATCCAGCGACGCCGGGATTGTGATTTGAGGTCAGTGTAGCGGTAGTCTGCGGCAGCACATTCTGCTGAACGACTGCTGAGGTGCTGGTGTTGTTCGCGGTATCGCCCTGATAGACAGCGACGATGGTGTGGTGGCCCATGGTGAGTGCGGTTGTCGCCCAGGTGGCAACGCCGTTGACGCCGAGCGTTGCAGTGCCGAGCGTGTTGCCGCTCTCTTGAAAGAGCACGGTTCCAGTCGGCAGCGTGCCGTTGCTGGTGACAACTGCGGTGAACTGAACGGACACGCCCTGGGAGGACGGGTTCGGCGTAGAGACCAGACTGGTTACTGATGTGGCCTTGTTGACCGTCTGCGTCATGCTGGTGGAGGCGCTGGCGACGTTGTTCACATCACCTGCGTAGGCCGCCACGATGAGGTGGGCGCCGGCAGTCAGTGTGGAGGTAGTGAAGGTGGCTACACCGGATGCATTCAGCGTGCCCTGGCCGAGTGTGGTCGAGCCTTCCTTGAATGAAACTACTCCGGTAGGCGTCGTGCCTGTGCCAGTTACCGTTGCAGTGAATGTAACCGAGACGTTGACGATCGAGGGATTCGCGCTGGAGGAGAGCAGCGTGGAGGTGGTGGCCTGCTGCACGACCTGCACCAGTGCGGTCGAAGCACTACCGACGTAGTACATTGCACCGCCATAGGTTGCGGTGATGTTGTGGCTGGCGATAGTGAGCGTAGATAGCTTGAGAGTCGCGATGCCGGAGGCGTTCAGCGCGCCGGTGCCAAGCGTGGTTGCGCCATCTGTGAAGGTGATGGTGCCGCTCAATGTACCGGCAGATGTGGTGTTGCCGCTGGCCGTTACCGCGGCGGTAAGCGTAATGGCAGCGCCGATGCTGGACGGGTTGGCGGATGAGGCGAGCGTTGTTGCCGTGGGCGCCTGCACGGTTTCAGAGATGGTGGCAGGCGATGCGGGCAGGCTGCCGGTGTCTCCGTTGTAGACCGCAGAGATGGTGTGTGGGCCGGCAGCGAGAGATGATGTGGTGAAGGTTGCAACGCCGCTGCCATTGATGGTTCCGGTGCCAATGGCGGTGCCACCATCCTGGAAGATTACGGCGCCAGTAGGCACTGCGCTCGCTCCGATTGCAGTGGCTGTAAAGGTGATGGCGGTGCCAGCGCTGACGGGGCTTGCACTGGTGGCAAGCGTCAGCGTGGTGGATTGTTTCAGGCTTTCAATGATTGCCGGCGAGGTGCTGGGCGAGCTGTTTGCATCGCCGACATACACGGCGGTGATGGTGTGCGGGCCGACCGTGAGCGAAGACGTGCTGAAGGTTGCAACCGCGCCGGAGTTCAGTGTCGCCGTGCCCAGCAGGGTGGTTCCGTCCATGAACTTCACGGTGCCGGTGGGAATGGTGCCAGTACTGGTGAGGGTTACGGTGGCGGTGAAGGTGATGGATGCACCAATCGAAGCAGGATTGACGCTGGAGGTGAGCGCGGTGAGAGTGGGGTCGAGGTTCTGCACTTCGCCGTTGACGGAGATGGTGGCTGGTGAGTTCACCGCATTGGAGGTAATGGCAATGGTGCCGCTCACGAGTTTGCCGATCTGGGTGGGTGCAAACTCAGCGCCGATAATGCAGCTATCACCTACTGCAACCGGCGTTCCGGAGACGCAGGTGGTGGATGCCGTATCGACGGCAGCATTCAGGACGCCCAGGGTAGAGGTGATGCTCAGCGGCGCGTTACCGTCGTTTTCGAGTGTCTGCGGCAGCGGGGCAGAGATGCGGTCGACGCGCATTGCCGGATAGGTCAACCATGCCTGCGAAGAGCTGACGATGCGGATGCGGTTATGAAACATATCCGCGATATAGAGGTTGGCTGCACCATCGAGCGTGATCGCGTAGGGGCCGTAGAGACCAGCCAGAGTTGCGGCGGTCGCGTCGCCATCCATGGATTGGCTGCCTGAGCCAGCGATTGTCGAGATGATGCTGGTCAATGCACTGACCTTACGAATGCGGCCATTGCCGGAGTCGGCAATGTATAAGTTGCCGATTGGATCGACCGCAACGCCTGCAGGAGTAATCAGGTTCGCGCTGGTGGCAAGGCCGCCATCTCCGCTGAAGGAGGTGGAACCGGTGCCCGCAACGGTGGTCATGATGCCGCTGGTGCTGACTTTGCGAATGCGATCGTTGTAGAGGTCAGCAATGTAGAGATCGCCCGTGGTGGAGAACGCAAGTCCCCAGGGCCAATTCATTGTTGCTGAAGTGGCGGCCCCACCATCGCCGCCGAAACCATAACTGCCGTTACCGGCAAACGTGGAAATGATGCCCGCAGGCGTGACCTTGCGGACCAGGCTGTTGCTGGTATCGGCAATGTAGAGATTGCCTGCTGCATCGAAGACCAGCCCGTTGGGAGCATTTAATTGCGCGAGGGTTGCCGGGCCGCCGTTGCCTGCACGGCCAAGGGCGCCTGTGCCCGCGATGGTCGTAATGATGCCAGTTGCGACGGTAACTTTGCGGATCACATTGTTGGAGCTGTCAGCGAAGTAGATGTTTCCTGCGCCGTCCATGGTGATGCCCGTTGGATTATTGATGGCGGCAAGAGTGGCAGGGCCGTTATCGCCGGTATAACCGGGGATCCCATTGCCCGCAATGGTTGATATGGCACCGGTGGCTGCAGTCACCTTGCGGATGCGATTATTACTGGAGTCAGAGATGTAGATATTGCCGGCAGGGTCGACCACGACGCCACCGGGAAGAAACAGGTTTGCTCCGGTTGCGGGTCCACCATCACCGTTGTAGAGCCAGCTGCCGTTGCCAGCAATCGTTGTCATGATGCCGGGCACCATCACGACGATGGGGCCCTGGGCTACGCCATAGAGAAATTGGGTTGCGAGCGGAAGTCCGCCACTATCGAGCAGAACGATGGCGCCGCTGCGTATGCCGGGCGCGGTAGGCGCGAAGTTGACGGGAAGGGTGCAGCTCTGGCCGGCAAGAAAGCTCGCGCCAACCGTGCAGGTGGCGCTGCCAGTGCCGGCGGTGAAATCCATCTGCGGAATGCCGCCGGTGAACACGCGTACGGAGGCGATGGCGCCGGGGGTGGTGAAGGTGACGGCGACGCTATTCGCCGAAGTGCTGGAGCCGGTGCTGATGGTGCCGGGGAAGCTGAATACGGTCTGAGCCTGCGCACACAGGGCAGACAGGGCCAGTAGCGCGATTGCTGCAAAAGCGCGGCGGCACTGCGGTATTCCGGCCGTGCTGCGGGCATTGCGGGCGATTGCAGTAGACCGCTGGAGAAAGTTCAATAAAAAGCGAATAAAGCCCATAAAACCCACCTTACCTGCACCAGCAGCTGGGATTCCTGGAAGAAAAACGCACGTTCCTCCTAAGGCAACCCATCTGAGTCCCGCACAAAGTAGCCAGGTTGTTAGCTATTTGTGTTGTTGGATGCGACATACGCTCATGAGCCCTATCGGCCAAAGACTGAACTGTGTCGCATTCGGGTTACTAGTGGTTACTTTAGGCTGCACGGAAGAGTGCAAGATATGGCACTATCGGGCCATCCGTGTTGCTGGAAGTGGTACTAAATAGAGGGCTCTGGCTAAAGAGTGAACAGAATCACCAGCTTCCGGAGTTTGGGCGCGGGTGAGGCGCGGGATCCACTTTAGCAGGACGAAAATAATTATTGAGGTGGCGGGGGAAGGGGGTGCTGCCACGTCCGTTTGTCGTGCAGGTCGAGCCCGAAGCGTGGGGTATCTTTGGTGCCGCTGATCTTCACTGGAAACTGGGTGCCTGCGCCGTTCTTTGCGAAGATGAAATCGAAGGGCTTCAGCAAGCCGGACTTGATGCCGGTGGTCATCTGCGAAGCTCTTGCCTTGGTACGCACCATGCCATAAAACTCAAAAGTCTTGCCATCCATGGTGTACTGGCCGTCCAGCAGCGCCTGTGCGCCGGGCAGGTTGTACTGCAGGTTCGAGATTGTGAGCGCACCATTGCCCAGTTTGAATGAGCCGGTCATCTGCGATGGCACGTTAACGTCTGCAGCGCCCGCAGGATTGGCGAGCTTTGGTTTACCCTGTGCGCGCAGGCTGAGCATGTCAATCTTGTCCTGCATCTTTTCATTGGAGAAGGTAGCGCCGAAGATACCGAAGTTGCCTTCGATATGAATCTTCTCAGCGACGCGAATCTTGCCTGGTGGCAGACTCAACTTCGCGTGCATGCTTAGCCCGCCGCTCATCAGTGGCGGCGTGGTTTTGAAGCCGAGCGTGAGGATGTCTTCGATGCGTGCGTGATCCATCACCACATCCATTTCGATGTCGTGTCCGGGAATGCCTTTAGTGCGAGTCACGCTGCCGTGCGCGGTGAATGTGGAGTGCAGCAGCTTTGCATGGACGGGATCGAGCGTCACGTCGCCGTTGGTACCGTCGACAATGGCGTGAAACGTGGTCTGTAGCGGAACAGCGTGGTTGCTGACATCGAGGGCAAAGTCGGGCGTGTCGGTTTCGCCATCGACCACGATGTTGTTGAGCTGACCATTGAAGTCGCCGGTGGAGGAGAGGATTCCGGTGATGCCCCTGGTCGTACTCAGGTCGGCATGGAAGAAGTTATAGTGGCCTCTGACCGGAGTATCGGACGGGCTGCTGATCTGGTATGGCCCAAAGCTGCCGCTGGCGGCGATGTCGCCCACCGGCTTGGGATTGGTGAGGTTCGCGAGGAAGTGAAACGGCTGGCCAGGGCCGACGTTGGTCAGGGTCAGCCGCGAGATATCGAATTCCAGAGGCACCTTGTTCGGCTTGTTGGTTTCAATCTCGAGCATGGCGTCGGTGCAGATGATGGTGTCTACAAAGATGGAGACCTTGCCGGAGTTCTTTTTCTGATCGGAGAGCGAAAATTTAGGCCGCTCACCCTTCGGCGGTAGGCGGAACTCGAGGCCCTGCACATACACCGTATCGACGTGCATGGGAGTGCGCAGCAAGCTGCGGATACTCGTACGGAACTCGAAGCTCTTCACCTTGAGGAGCGGAACGCGGGTCTCACCCTGCGGGCCGATGCTGGGAACGACCAGGCCTTCGCCGCGAGCGCTGATGCCTTTGAACAGAGAGATGTGCAGAGCTTCAAGCTGCACCTGCGTCTGGAATCTCGTGGAGAGCGTCTCCACGACGCGTTTACGCAGGATCGGCTCTGCATGATGGATGGCATACTCCGCAGCGATGCAGGCAGTGGCGAGCAGCGCACACAGGATGCTGCACACGCTGATCCACAATCGCCGCGAATGGATCCAGCCGGTTCTACTGTGCCCGATCGCGGACACGTTAGCGGGGTCGCGGGTTGGATTTGCGTGCACGTGCATCCTCTCAATCCACCTACTGAGATGCGGATTCATGAAAGTGGGGTTTGTTCGCGATGGAAGCGAAGGCATTGCATGCTGGCATTCACAACGGAGTGCGTGTTCTGTGATGTGATTCCGCGCAGGAAGATACGGGGCAGCATGATGAAATGCTGCCCCGTATGCGAGGCCGATGCGGTAGCGAGAGACGGCTAAGAGCCCAGCTTAGTGCACGACGAGAGACGTTGCAGTGGTGGCGTGTGACAGCGCGCCCGAAGTGGCCTGCAAGGTGAGTTGGAAATCCTCATGATTCCAGCCCGTGCCGCAGCCAGTGACAGCGGTCATTGCTCCTGCGCTGGCCAGCAGCAGAAGCACGGTCGCAAGCAGGCGTACCGGCTTGCCGCGGAGTTTACGCCCTAGCGGAAGCAGCAGCGCGCCGAACAGAAGGCATGCCAGCACTGTTGTGGAATGACTGCGGTTGGCGCTGACCGGGCCGGTGGGATAGGAGGCGGTCTGCAGCGTGAGCGTTACTGTCGTAATGCCGCTGCCGCTCGCGAGAGACGCCGGAGAAAACGTAACGGTAGAGCCGTAGGGGTAGCCGATCAGGGCGAAATCGATCGCTGCCGGTGTAGCTGTTCCGCCCAGCGGCGTGATGAGGAATGTATAGGTGACGGTGCTGCCGTGCACGACATTCTGCGGCGTGAGGCCACCGGTGATGCTGAAGTCCATCGCGGTCTGGGTGACTTCGCTGCTGGAGAGTGTGTTGTATGCGTTGTCGCCGTTGTAGACCGCCGTGATGACGTGTTGACCAATGACGGAGTAGGAGGTCGTAAGCGTCGCCACCCCTACAGCATTGAGCGTTACCGTGGTGATAGCGACGCCGTTGTCCATAAAGGTAATCGTGCCAGTTGGGGTGGCGCATGGAATGCCACAGCTTACAGGAACGAAGACCGATGCCGTCAGAGTGAACGGGTTTTGAATAAAGAGAGTGGTGGGCGTAGCCGTAAGCGAAATGGCGGCGGTGACTTTGTTGACCAGGATGATGTGGGTCACTTCCGGGGCAGCTGAATAGTTCGCGTTGCCGGATTGGTCTGCGGCAATCACAATCGTGCCGCCGCCTGTAATGGTGAGGATGCTGCCATTGACGGTCGCTGGCCCGGAGAGAACGCTGAAGCTAACCGGCAGACCGGAGCTGGCGCTGGCGACAAGCGTAATGGGCGCAATGCCGTAGGTGACGGGCGAGGCCGGCGCGGCAAAGGTAATCGTCTGTGCGGCAGGATTGACAACTAGGGTTTGGGTGACGGATGTAGCGGCGGAGTAATTTGTGCTGCCAGCCTGATTCGCGGTAACGGTGACAGTGCCGCCGCCGGTGATGGTGAGCGTGTTTCCGCTAAGCGTTGCTGGCCCCGTGAAGGTGAAAGTAACGGGATTGCCGGATGCTCCGCCGGTAGCGACGAGCGTCATGGGCGCAATGCCGTAGGTGACGGGCGAAGCGATGGGCGCGAAGGTGATGGTCTGCGCGATCTGGTTGACGATGATCGTCTGCGTGACGGATGCGGCAGCGGAGTAGTTTGTGCTGCCCGCCTGATCTGCAGTGACGGTGACAGTGCCCGCTCCGGTGATGGTGAGTGTGCTGCCGCTGAGCGTTGCGGGGCCGGTGACGGTGAAGGTGACGGGATTGCCGGAGGCTCCGCCGGTGGCTACGAGTGTGATGGGTGCAACGCCGTAGGTGACAGGTGAAGCGATGGGCGCAAAGGCGATGGTCTGCGCGACTTGGTTGACCGTGAACGAAACATTGGCAGTGGCGGGGTTCGGATAGTTCACCGTATCAGTTGCAGTAAACACGGTGGAGAGCGTGTAGGTGCCAGCGTCCAGCACGGTTCCCGCTGCAGGCGTGTAGATGAATGTACCGGGAAGATTATTCGCTACCGTGGCATCAAGCTGCGTGGCGCTGAGTGCGGGGCCATAGGTGATGGCGGCGGGCGCGGGCCAGGTGATGAGGGCAGTGCCATAGATGCGGAAGGATTCAGTGGCGGTGACGTCGGCCGTCAGGCCTCCGCCTGTGACCGTGGCTGATGCAGAAACCACGCCGAGCGGCGCGGTGGGCGAAACGCTCACGGTAATGTTGACAGTGTCACTGGTATTGGCATCCAGGCCACTGATGCGGGTGCAGGTCAGTGTGGATACAGTGCAAAGCCAGCCGCCGGTGCCGCTGGCATCCTGCATTGCGGTGGCGGTAACGCCTGTGGGAAGCGTGACGGTAAAGCTCAGCGATGGATTGGCCGGCGATGTACTGCTGGCATTGGTCACATTGACGGTGACGGTGTCTGTCGTATCACCCTGAAAGAAGTTGGTGGGGCTGTTGCTGATGTTGGCGGTAATGGTGGGTGGCGTCTGCGAGACGATGAAGGTGGAAAGATCGAAGAGGCTGTATTCGAGCAGCTTTTCATTGGCATTCATGGAGCTCGCATCGCATTCGGCGGGGAAGGACCCAGTGCTCGTCACCGGATCTTCCACGTGATACTCGTTGAACAGGATGCGTCCGCACTGCGCGGAAGAAGCTGCGCCTACGGGTGTATCGAATGTGAGCTGCATGACCGGCTGCGCGTCATTGGAAACCCCCTTGTTGAGCGTCAGCCATGATTGCGTGGGTGCGATCACGCCGACCTGATCGTGCTTCGGCTCGGTCAGGGTATCAATCGTTCCATATGTTTTGGTGGCGCCGATGTTATACAGCCACTGCGCAAGTTGCTGGCCACCGGCAAAGGTTGTGTTGATGGTGGCAGGTCCATTGGTGAGCGCAGCCTGATTCACTTGCCAACTGGCTGTGGTGGAGAACGGGGAGACGTTGTAGAGCCACGCATAGCTATAGTGCGTGGCGAAAACGCGGCCACCTTGATTGGCATAATTGATCAGGTTTGTCTGCGAAGCGGCAGATGCCTGCCCCGCTGCAGTGCCCTGGCAGGGAAACATGACAATGTCATAGTTATTGAAGCTCGACGCTCCTACGGTCGTGCCGACTAGTACGGATTCAGAGGGGAGCGTTGCGCCATTTACATCTTTCTTAATGCCCGGGCTCTGGCTGCCTTGATAGAGCTGGATACGGCCAGTACCACCGGAAGCTGTGGGTACAGTAAACTCTGTGTCTTTGATGCCAACCTTGCGCATAACGCATTCGGCCGCATCGACACTGCCAGTTGCGACGGCAATGAGTGGGATATCTCCCTCACTCTGCTGCGTTGGAAACTGCATGTTTAGCACAGTGTTTTGGCATTTTGTGGTATTCACGGTATATTGCCGCCGCCATCTGCCTGCCTGAATCACGACGGGAATGTTGGTGCCGAACGGCATATTGGTGAGCTTGTAGGTGCCGGGTGTAGTTGCGCTGGTGGTGGTGCCGACCAGAGGGGAACCACCAACAGGCTGGGCAGAGGTGACGCAGGCGACGCCCGGAGTGAACGCGGGAACAGTTGCGTTAGGTACGTAGACCACGACGTTTGGCAGTGGGTCCACGCCGTTCGGTGTGTAGACCGTGCCGCTGATCGACGTGGTGGTGCCAGCTGGGCAGGATACCTGTTTTAAGCAAAGGTTGGTGCAGGACTGGGCGAGGCTCTGCAGACTGGGGCCGAAGAGTGCGGCGAGTAATGCTGCGGTGAACGCGACGCGGTAGGCGGATTTGTTCCCTTGCCGTGGGTGGCGCGAGCGAAGCAGCGCATTCAGGCGATCGGTTGATTCAGGTGTGCTGCCCATCATCAGAGTGTCCACTTCTTCTATATGTCGTGTTCGGCGGGAGATTCGATTACAAAAAAATGGGAAAACGCCTCATCCACGTTGCAGCCAGCTCGAATGCTAAATATATCGAGGTTCTTATAACTGTTTGCATTGTGTCTACAAATTGTTGTTCCAAATATACTGCTTTCGCTATTGCTCTTTCATGCAGCCTCGGTGACGTTTCTATCGGCGGATGCGCACGGACGATGATTTTCTAAAGTTCTATCGGTTGTCGATTGGCAGAGTGTTATGCGCTGGCCGCGTATGTGTTTCATTTCAAAGAGAATTATTCGGGCAGTATGGCCCGCTGGACTATGATGGGCCCGTGACCTCTGAATACAGGCTTAGCGATATCCTGGCGAATGCGATCACGCATGGGGTGGGTGCGGGGTTTGCCGTGGCGGGGGCGGTGTACCTGGTGATCGCCGCGACGGCGCGGGGAACCGCGTGGCATATTGTGAGCTGCAGCGTCTACGCCGCCACGCTGGTGCTGGTTTACATATGCTCCACGCTGTATCACTCACTGGTGCTGACGCGGGCGCGGCATGTCTTCCAGGTGCTGGACCATTCCTCGATCTATCTGCTGATCGCCGGTACCTACACGCCATTCACGCTGGTTTCGCTGCGTGGGCCGCTGGGGTGGACGCTGTTTGGCGTGGTGTGGGGGCTGGCGGTGGCAGGGATGGTGTTCAAGAGTGTGGCGCTGGGGCGGCTCCAGATCCTCTCTGCGGTGGTGTATCTGTTCATGGGATGGTTCATTGTGCTGGCAGCGCGGCCGCTGCTGCACGCCATCACCTGGCATGGAATGGCATGGATCATGGCGGGTGGGCTGGCGTATACGCTGGGCATCGTGTTCTTTGCCATGGACAGGCTGCGCTATTTTCATGCGCTTTGGCACCTGTTTGTGCTGGCGGGCAGCGTGGCGCACTATTTTGCGGTGCTTTACTACGTTGTACCGCAACGTATTCACTAAAAGGGCTATTCTGCGGTTACACCGGCAATCCAAGTGTGATGCGAGTCACAGGCGAATACCGCCCAGATCTGAGATTCTGAAAGTGATAGGCAAAAAGGAAAAATTGCATGAAAAGTATTGGCGTATTGACGAGCGGTGGCGATGCCCCTGGCATGAATGCAGCCATCCGTGCAGTGGTTCGGACCGGAGCTTCACACGGGCTGAACGTTTGGGGCGTGTATGAAGGCTACTCTGGTCTGCTGGAGGGGAACTTCAAGAAGCTGGGGGCGCGCGATGTGGGCAGCATCATCCAGCGGGGGGGGACGGTACTGGGCAGCGCGCGCTGCGTGGAGTTCCACACCGAAGAGGGGCGGGAACTGGCGCTGCGCAGGCTGAAGGGCGCGGGCATCGAAGGCCTGGTGGTCATCGGCGGCAACGGTTCGCAGACGGGTGCGCATATGCTGACGCAGATGGGCTATCCGGTCGTTGGGGTGGCATCCACCATCGACAATGATCTGGTGGGTTCTGACATCACGATCGGCGTGGATACCGCGCTGAATGTGGCACTGAACGCTATTGACAACCTGAAGGTGACGGCATCGTCGCACCGCAGGGCGCTGCTGGTTGAGGTGATGGGACGCAACTGCGGCTACCTGGCGCTGATGTCTGGCAT